>PXAA01000067.1 GCA_003567205.1 Bacteroidales bacterium | reverse complement strand
GCATCCGCATGTCTTTCCAGTAATCAAACCATTCTTTTTCCTGTCCCGGCCTTACAAAGTATTGCATTTCCATTTGCTCAAACTCGCGCATCCGGAAAATGAACTGGCGCGCCACAATCTCGTTGCGGAAGGCTTTTCCAACCTGGGCAATGCCAAAGGGCAGTTTTTTACGCCCGGTTTTTTGAACATTCAGGTAGTTGACAAAGATACCCTGGGCGGTTTCGGGCCTCAGATATACCAATGGAGCACCATCGTTGGCCGAACCCATCTGAGTGCTGAACATGAGGTTAAACTGTCTTACATCGGTCCAGTTGCGTGAACCTGAAACCGGACAGGCGATCTCAAGTTCTTCGATCAGGGCCTTCAGTTCACCCAACAGGCCTTGCTCCATGGCCGGCACGAAACGGGCGTTGATGTCTTCGATCTTTTTCCGGTTTGTTTGCACCCGCGGATTGGTCTGGCGGAACATTTGTTCGTTGAAGCTGTCGCCAAAACGTTTGGCAGCCTTTTCAACTTCTTTTGCAATCTTTTCCTCCAGTTTTTCCAGATGGTCTTCTATAAGCACATCGGCGCGGTATCTTTTTTTGGAATCCTTGTTGTCTATCAGCGGGTCTTTGAAGGCGTCCAAATGGCCCGAAGCTTTCCATACATCAGGGTGCATAAAAATGGCTGTGTCCAGACCAACGATATTTTCGTGGTGCTGTACCATGGATTTCCACCAGTAGTCCCTGATGTTGTTCTTGAGTTCCACCCCGTTCTGCCCGTAATCATACACTGCGCTCAATCCGTCGTATATCTCGCTCGATTGAAATATAAAACCATACTCTTTGCAATGTGCAATGATTTTCTTAAAGCTATCTTCGCCTTTTGTCATATTCTATTAAATATCAATTAAGTTTGATTAAACCCCCAAACCCGATGGTTTTTTATTAATAATCACGCGGACGCTGCGGGGAACGATCTCAAATGCAAAGGGTGAATTTCCCAGCGATTCCCCGTCGGCTTCAAGCAATACGGGGGTTTCGCATTCTATACGGATGGACTTTCCCATCATGCTTTCGACCAATTTGTGTTTTTTGATGGTCCCGTTGTACAAACGCCGTACATTGGCCAGCACCGACAATTTGGTGATGTCCTTGATCACCGTCAGGTCAAAGAGGCCGTCGTCCGGCTTTGCGTCGGGTGCCTGCCGCATGCCACCGCCATTATACTGCCCGATCCCGATCCCTACACTGAAGATCTTATCGGACATCACATGTCCATCGACAGTAATTTTTATTCTGCATGATTTGTACGAATACAAAGACCCTACCAAATGTTTCAGGTACATCAGGGGGTTCCCTTTGCCCCTGGCCTTGTCTGCGTTGGTCTTTTGTGCCACCAGGCCATCGAAGCCAAGCCCTGCCATGTTAACAAAATAACGCTTGCTCTCAACATGGCTGTTGTAATAGCTCACCGTGCCGGCATCTTGCAGCATGGTATCGCCACGCTTCAGGATTTCGATAGCTTGTTTATAATCCATGGGAATGTTGTATGTGCGGACCCAGTCGTTGCCTGTTCCGGCGGAGATCATGCCGGCCGTGATTTCGGTGGTTGGCAGCAAATTTTGTTTGAATATCCCGTTTACCACCTCATTCATGGTTCCATCACCGCCAACGACAATGATATTGCGGAAACCATCATGGATGTTTTTTGCCACCAGATCAATGGCATGGAATGGACCTTCTGTGAATACGGCCTGATAATCAAAGCCGTGATTGTCGAGCATGTGGGATATTTTACCCCAATCTCTGCTAACCTTACCAATTCCGGCATTCGGGTTCACGACCACCAACCATTTTTTCATTATACGCAATGTCTTATGTTTATTTTACGTCCCCTTGCTTTTTCATGCCCCAAAACAAGCTGCAAAAATAAGAAAAATACACACAATCAATCAAACCCAGGCGTTTGCATGCAGGTATTGTGCAATCTGAACGGCATTGGTAGCCGCCCCCTTTCGCAGGTTATCGGCCACAATCCACATGTCCAGGCCATGGGAGACTGAATGATCGCGTCGGATACGCCCTACAAATACCGCATCTTTTCCTTCGGCATATTTGGGCATGGGGTAGAGGTTGTTTTTTGGATCATCCTGTACGATTACCCCGGCTGTATTCATTAACATTTCTTTAATGTCCTTGATCGAAAAATCATTTTCCAGTTCCAGGTTAACTGCTTCGGAATGCCCGCCGATTACCGGAATACGCACTACCGTGGCCGTGATCCGGATGCCGGGGTCATTGAGGATCTTCCGGGTTTCGTTGACCAGCTTCATCTCTTCGGAGGAATAGCCGTTTTCCAGAAAGTCGCCCCCGTGGGGGAAACAATTCAGGTCGATGGGATGCGGGTAAGCCATTTCGGATTCAATGCCTGCCCGCTCATTATGGAGCTGCTGTAATGCTTTCACCCCTGTTCCGGTAACAGACTGATAGGTGGCGATCACCAGCCTGCGAATCACATAAGCCTTATGAATAGGGGCAATGGGAAGCACCATTTGTATGGTACTGCAGTTAGGGTTGGCAATGATCTGTGCGGCAGGGGATATGGTATGGGCATTTACCTCTGGTACGACCAGGGGAACGTTTTTGTCGCTGCGCCAGGCCGAGGAATTGTCTATTACATATGCGCCCTGCTTCACAAATGCTTTGGCGTATTTTTTTGAGGTAGCGGAACCTGCTGAAAATATGGCTATTTGCGGTTCGGTTGCCATGGCATCTTCGACAGAGCGTACTTTGTAGCCCCTTCCCTGAAACCTGACCTCTTTCCCGGCTGAGCGAGCCGAAGCACAGGGAATAAATCCGGTGACGGGCAATTGTTGTTCTTCCATGACCCGCATCATGACTTCGCCCACCAGTCCGGTGGCACCAACCAATACGATTACCATACGACGCTTTATTAAAACCATTAACAAAATTCGTCAAAAAAATTGAATCAACATGTTCGTCAAAAAGTTTATTTTTAAAACGAATAGTAATAAGACGTATAATGAAAAAATTAATACATGTTTTTCTTTTTGTTCCTTTTGTTGTACAAGGACAGTTTTCAGATGATTTCAGCAACGGGAACTTTACGGAGGATCCGCCCTGGCAGGGCGATCATGATAAATTCATTGTTGACCAGGGGGTTTTAAGGCTTTATGATGATGATGCGGGCGTGGCCTGGCTGTCGACACAAAGCCATGTTATACATAATACCCAGTGGGATTTTTGGGTGCGGCTGGCATTTACGCCTTCCGACAATAATTATCCGCGCATTTACCTTGTGAGCGACCAGGCAGACCTCGACGGCCCATTGCAAGGGTATTTTATCCGGATCGGGAAAACCGGGACGGACAATAAGCGGCTGTTTTTTTGCCGTCAGGATGGCCAGGAAGTAACCACATTGCTTAGCGGAAACATGAACCTGGCCAACGCCAGCAATAATGTGTTGCGGATCAGGGTAGTCAGGGATGGACTGGGGAACTGGGCATTTTATGCAGACCCGGGCGGGGATTCTATGTTCATCCCCCAGGGACAGGTATTTGACCTTACATACACGGGCACTTCATGGTTTGGTGTGCACTGCACCTATACGGTAAGCAACAGCAGGCGTTTTTATTTTAATGATTTCCGTGTGGGGGATATTACACCGGAAGACCCTCTTCGTGTTGAAAAATTACAGGTGGCTTCGCCAAATACCCTGGATGTGATATTTAATCGCGTGGTGGATGATGAAACAGCCCAGGATACGCAGTATTATTTTGTGGACCAGGGAGTGGGCCACCCGCTGATTGCCTCGAAGGACCCGGATTTTCCAAATGTAGTGCGCCTGCTGTTTTTTTCCCATTTTGAAGAAAACCTGTTATACTCCATTCAGGTTGCCGGAATAAGCGGAATTGACGGCCAGGTGATGGTGCCATTTGAAGGAGAATTTGTGCACTATGTATCGAGCCGCTTCGATGTGGTGTTCAATGAAATCATGGCCAACAGCCGGCCGGAAGTATCCCTGCCACCCCACGACTGGCTGGAGTTGTACAATACTACAGATATTCCCATCGACCTCGAAGGATGGACCCTGCAGCATGGCACCACACAGCGAATCATCCCTGAGGCGGTCATCCCTCCCCGCGGATATCTTGTGCTGACCAGCGAAGCAGCCTATCCTTTTCTGGCCCCTTATGGCCATGTGGTTGCTGTTCCCGGGCTGTCGGCCACCGCACTGACTATCGGGGGCACCTGCCTGATTCTTCTGGATGACACAGGAGAGCAGGTTTCGTTTGTGGATTATTCAGATCGCTGGTACCGGGATGCTGCCAAAGCCCAGGGTGGATGGTCGCTGGAAAAGATTGACCCGTACAATTTCTGCCAGGGGGCAGAGAACTGGCGGGCATCCGAAGATCCAAAGGGAGGTACCCCGGTTGCCACCAATTCGATACGGGACGATAACCCCAATACCAGCAGGCCACGATTGCTCCGTGCCGGCTATGTCGACTCACTTACCGTCCGGTTGCATTTTTCCGAACCCATGGATGAACCCTCTCTGTTGGTAACGGATCATTATCATATTGACCAGGGAATAGGCCACCCTTTGTCCTTGCAGACGTTCATGCCCGATTTTTCTGTTCTTGAGGTCACCCTGGGACAGGCCATACAGGATGGCATTGTGTACACCATTGTGGCCAGCGATGCACTTTCGGATTGTGCCGGAAATTTGCTGGGGCAAAACAGTGCAAGGGTGTCGGTGCCCATGAATGCCGGCACCGGAGATGTTGTCCTGAATGAAATATTGTTTAACCCGCCCCAGGGCGGGGTGCGGTATATTGAATTGTTTAACCGGTCAGAAAAGGTGATTGACCTGAAGGACATGTTGCTTACATCAAAAGACACCATTGATCAGGTCCTGACCACGGTGCAATACATTAGCGAGGAAAGCCATTTATATTTCCCGGGCGACTATATGGTGCTTACCAATGATACCGGTGCGGTAAAAAGATCATTTCCAGCCCCCGACCCCGATGCGTTCATTGAATTACAGGCGATGCCCAGGATGACCATTTCAGACGGCATTGTTGTGCTGGCAGGCAGGAGCCATGAAATCATCGATATGCTGGTGTACACCGATAACATGCACCTTCCTTTATTAACCGATCAGAGGGGGGTTGCCCTGGAGCGTTTGCACCCCGACAGGCCGACACAGGAATTATCGAGCTGGCATTCTGCGGCTTCATCAGCGGCATATGGCACCCCGGGATATAGGAATTCCCAGTATGTGGCCTATGACGGACCTTTTGATGCTGAATTTTTTGCAGATCCCGGTATTTTTTCGCCCGATGGCAGCGGGATCAACGATGTGTTACATATTTACTATTCTCTGGATGAACCGGGTTATGTTGCCCATATCCGTGTGTTTGACCGTTGGGGCAGGGAAATCAAAACCCTTGCCCGTGCACAACTCCTGGCTACTTCCGGGGTGCTTACCTGGGACGGAACAACCAATGACCGGCAGAAAGCATCCATCGGCATGTATGTTATTCATGTATTGTTATTTAATCAGTACGGGCAGGTGGGTGTTTACAGGATGCCTGCGGTATTGGCGGGAAGCATGTAAAGTTGGCGAACGGTGTGCTTTATAATGTGATGGCCAGGGTGGCAACCCACAGTTTTGCCGCCCCGGCTTTCAGCAACACATCGCCACAGGCCTCCAGGGTTGAGCCTGTGGTAACCACATCATCCACCAGCAAAATGTTTTTATTTTGAAGGGCATGGGTATCGGGGGTATCAAACACAAGGGATACATTTTCCCATCGTTTGTAGCGTGATTTTCTGGTTTGGGTGGAGGTGGGCTGCCGGCGTACCAGTAAGTGATTACAACATGGAACAGGTAATGCTTCTGAAATTCCGCGCGCAATGATTACACTCTGATTAAATCCGCGCTTGCGCTCTTTCCAGGGATGCAAAGGCACCGGCAGGATCATATCGAGGCCCTGGTACAAACCACGGCCTTGCATACTTTGCCCCAGCAAAAAACCCAGATAATGTCCCAGGGCGGTATTCCCGTGGTATTTGAACTGACGGATAAGCTTTTGCACCCTGCCCCCTTTCTGGTAATAATAGAGCGCAGTGCCCGTTTCAACCGGGATCTTTCCCCAGAAGACCCTGCTCAGCTGGTTTTCCCTGAATTGATAAAAGTCGGTTTTCGGCAAACTCACCCGGCAGTAACTGCAAAGGTGCTGTTCCCCCTTCAGCAAAATGCCTGCGCAGGCACAGCATGTATCCGGATAGAGAAGTGCGGCGAACCCCTGTAAAAACTGAAAAAAAACCATCTTCATGCCTCGTTTAAAACTGATAAAAAATGCATACATTTGCATAACAAAAACCAGGAAGTCCTGTTAAAAATGCCCCTGGTGTCAATTTTCTGTAAATTTACAAATAATTACAATAAAAGAACAAATAACAACGACATGGAAAATCAAGAAATCAAACATACAAACAATACCAAAAGGAATGAAGTCATATACCGTATTACCATATTGGTTTTGGTGCTTCTGGTATTATTCCTTACGATATTATGGATTAGCTGTCGCCAGTCGCTCATTGAGATGACCACGCAACGCGAAATTGCGGCAGAACTGAATGTGGGCCTTCAAAGCGAATTGAATCATGTGCTTGATGAATACCAAATGGTTAAGCAAGAATACGATAGCGTATTGGTAGATAAGGACAGCATTATTGGTGCCAGTGCACGGGAAATCCAGAACCTCATTAACCGTCAGGCCGATTATAACCGGATTCGTCGCCAGCTCAATTTATTGCGCGAAATAACCCAGAATTATGTCCGGGAAATTGACAGCCTCTATTCGGAGAACCAGGTGCTTAAGGCTATGAATGTCCAGATGCGCGAAGAAATTGAAATCGCACAGCGACGTACTTCAGAACTGACCGTAGACAAAATGCTCCTGGAGTGGAAGGTGGAAGAAGCATCCACGCTGCGCGCCTATGAAATCGAGGTAACGCCCTTCAGAATGCGCGGCAGGGGCGACCGTGAAGACGAAACTGACCGGGCAAGGCGTGTTGAACAGATCCGGGTCTGTTTCAAGATTGGCGAAAACCCGATTGTTGAAGCAGGCGACTACAACGCATATATGCGCATCGTAGATCCTTTTGGCGTTGTTTTGCAGGCCGGGGACGGAGCGGACCATATGATCGTTCTGGAGGGAGATACCCTGCAATATTCCATGAAGGATTCATTCAACTATCAAAACCAGGTGAAGCACACCTGTCTTACCTGGCAGCGGGTTGATGAATTTGAACAAGGGGTGTATGCAATCTCCCTGTTTACGGATGATTCCCTGCTTGGCGAAACCATACTTGAATTGCGATAACAGCTTAAGACAGCGTGTTTTGCTCCCGGCTTGACCACCGGGCCATAATTATTTATTAACACATCCTGGCCTGTGTGATTGCTTTCTTAAAACACAAATTCTTTATATGTTTGTTTATCAGCACATTGACATTTCTTACCGGCAAGTGGTATCCGGGATTCATTTGTTGAAAAAAAGATATACGCAAGATTGACCACTGCATAATTAATCCATAGCTTTACCTTTGGGAAAGCTGTGTGGTGCCTTTATGTTTTTTAAAAACCTTCGAATAATGCAAACAAGACCGATCCTCATCCCCCTGGTATTTTTGGGGTCTTTATGCATCATCCTTGCTGTGGCAGCTGGCCTGATTTTGCGGAATGCTGTTTCGGAATCAATGATAGCCAAAGAAACCCTTGTGGAGAGGAATTGGCTTGCAAGAGAACGTGATCAGATGCTGAACCAGTTGTCTGATCTGGAGGATACATATCGCCAGCTTCGTCACGAATACGAACTGCTGAAACGGGAATTTGACCAGGAGCAACGTGAAATAGCCCGGTTGAGGACTCAGTTGGCCAGGGGGATTACGGTCCGTGAAAAAGAGCGGTACGAAGCACGTATCAACGAACTGGAAGAACTGCTGGCACAGTACCGGGTTGATATGGAAACCCTCATTGAAGATAACCAGTTGATGATGATGGAAGGACAGCAAATGGCTTCCACCCTCGGCCAGCTAACCAGGAAAAGCCAGGAACTGGAGAGGGAAAATAAGATCCTGCAGGAACAGGTACATATGGCCAGGCAGTTGGATATTGCCAATGGCAGTGTCCTTACATACATTCATGGCCGCCGCTTACGGGAAACGGACAGGGCCAGCCGCGTGGATGTGATTCAGGTATGTTTCGAAGTGAGGGAAAACCCCATTGCAGATGCTGGCGAACGTACCGTGTATTATCAGCTGATTGGACCGGACGGAGGGTTCATTTCCGATGGAGAGCCAATGCGATTTTCTTTTAACAATGATGATCAGATTGTTACATTTCAGAGTCAATTTGTATACCGGAACCAGGATAAACGCGTATGCACCCGGTGGGATGGTGCACATGATTTTGTGCCGGGAGGCCATCAGGTGGTTGTTTTTATTGACGACAAACAATACGAACCCCTGTTTTTTAAACTCAGGTAATTTCCCCTCCCTTCCTGTCCGCCTCATCAGGGGCTAAAAAATCACCCGCTTTGGCTAAATTCCTTATTTTTGCACCTGTAATTCTTATTTGTATTAGCCAAAAATCTAGCACCGATGCGTATTTCTTATAACTGGCTGAAAAATTATGTTGCTTATGACGGGCAACCCGAAGCTTTGTCGGTCTTGCTGACAGATTGCGGTTTGGAAGTGGAATCGCTGGAAAAATATGAGACGGTCCGCGGGGGCCTGAAAGGCGTTGTTACCGGCAAGGTGTTGTCGTGCAAGCCACACCCCAATGCCGATAAATTAACCCTGACCCTTGTTGAGGTGTGCGGAAACAAAGCCCTTCCGATTGTTTGCGGGGCGCCCAATGTGTCAGAAGGCCAAAAGGTACTGGTGGCTCTGGTGGGTACTTTACTGTACACCGACAAGGGCCCCTTCCCCATTAAAAAAACCAAAATTCGCGGCGAAGTGTCTGAAGGCATGATTTGCGCAGAGGATGAACTGGGGTTGGGCGATTCGCACGAAGGCATTATGGTGCTGCCCGACGATGTGCCCGTGGGCATGGCCGCCGCAGATTACTTTAATCTGACCCGGGACTGGATATTTGAGATCGGGCTCACCCCCAACCGCATTGATGCCGCTTCACATACGGGTGTTGCCAGGGATGTGGCAGCTGTAATCAATCATCAGCAGGGAAAGAAAAAATTGGCAGTGCTGTGGCCCGATGTTTCTGGTTTCAGGCCCGACAATACAGATGTGCAGGTCCCGGTCACCATCCAGGATCCGGATGCCTGCCCCCGGTATAGCAGTTTGACAATCAGCAATATTACCGTAAAGGAATCGCCCGGTTGGCTAAAAGACAAACTCAAGGCCATCGGTCTGAAGCCCATCAACAATGTGGTGGATGTCACCAATTTTGTGCTCCATGAACTGGGTCAGCCACTGCATGCCTTTGATCTTGCTGGCGTTAATGGCAATAAGGTCATTGTAAAGAAGTCGCCTAAAGGTACAGTGTTCGAAACCCTGGACGAAGAAAAACTTCAACTCACCGGCCATGACCTGATGGTTTGCAACGAAGCCGAACCCATGTGCATGGGGGGGATTTTTGGGGGCATTCGCCCGGGAGTCACAGAAACCACCCGGGCCATTTTCCTGGAAAGCGCATGCTTCAATCCGCTTACTATCCGCCGATCCGCAAAACACCATGGTTTAAAAACAGACGCCTCATTCCGTTTTGAACGTGGCTCTGACCCGGAAATGACAGTTTTTGCACTGAAAAGGGCCGCCATGTTGATCAGAGAAGTGGCCGGAGGCACCATATCATCTGATGTGCACGATGTGTACCCCAAAAGAATCCGGCCTGCAGAGCTGGAAATAAGCTATCATCGTGTCCGTACCTTAATTGGCAAGGATATCCCGGCCGGGGAAATACAATCCATTCTTGAAGACCTTGATTTTGAAATCGTGGCTTCGACAGATGCAACCCTTACAATAAGGGTGCCCACTTACAGGGTAGATGTGACCCGTGAGGCTGATGTGGTTGAAGAAGTCCTGCGTATTTACGGGTATAACAAGATCGATATCCCTGGAAAGATGCATGCATCCATCGTGATATCGCCCAAACCTGATAAGGAGCTTTTGCAGAACACGGTATCTGATATGCTTTCGGCCAGGGGTTTTAATGAAATCATGAACAATTCCCTGACAAAAGCCGCTTACTATGAAGGCCATGGCTTTGATGCCCGGCGTTCGGTACCCATTCAAAACCCCCTGAGCCAGGATCTGAATGTGATGCGTCAGACGCTATTGTTTGGGGGGCTTGAGAGCATTGCCTATAACCAGAACAGAAAAATACAGGACATGAAGCTGTATGAATTTGGCAATGCATATGAAAAAATCCCCGGAAAGAATCATTCGGAGCCGCTTGCCGCCTACCGGGAATGCATGCTTCTTGCCCTGTTTATAACCGGGAAACGGCAACCTGAATCCTGGCATGAGCCTGGTTCCGAGCTTGATTTCTTTGACCTGAAGAATACGGTTTATGCAGTATTGCGGCGATTGGGGATTCATGAAAGGATGGTCAGGGCTGTCAGGATTCACCCATCGGAGCGTTTTTCCTATGGAACCGACTTGTTTGTGGAGGAAAAACACCTGGCACGCATGGGTTTGTTATCTAAAGGGTTGATGCGTCTGGCCGATATCAGGGATGAGGTGTTTTATGCCACGATGGAATGGGACACACTGATACAGATTGCCGGCGAAAAACAACTGGTTTATCGTGAAGTACCAAGATTTCCGGAAATCCGAAGGGACCTTGCCCTGTTGCTGGATGCCAGTGTGCCTTTTTCTGAAATTGAACAGATTGCATACCAGACTGAGAAAAAAATATTGAAGGAGGTGAACCTCTTTGATGTTTACCAGGATGAGAAACTGGGGCAAAACAAAAAGTCGTATGCGGTCAGTTTTGTATTTCAGGATGAAAATAAGACCCTTACCGACAAGGAAGTGGACAAGATCATGGACAAGCTGACCAGGGCATGCACCCAGAAACTGGGTGCCGTCATTCGATAATTATAATCTGTCACCCCGGGCCGGTGCTTTGTCTGCCGTTTCCCATATATTCCGCAGTGGTATTGATGAGGCCAGCAGGCCGATACAGAACACTGTGAAGCCCACCATGATAAGGTCAGACACTTTCACTTGTACCGGGTAGGAGTCAATAATGAATACACCTTCGGCCTGCAAGGGGATCATGCCAAAACGCATCTGCAACCAGGCAATAAGCCCGCCAACAAAAATGCCCCCCAGGGCTCCGGCCAGACTTATCATAATCCCTTCCGACAAAAATATCCTGCGTATCAGCTGCCGGCTGGCACCCATGCTTCGCAGTACCGATATATCGCGCCGTTTTTCGATGATCAGCATGCTTAATGAACCGATGATGTTGAAGGCGGCAATGATAAGGATGAAGGTCAGGATGAAGAAAATGGCCCATTTTTCTGACCGCATTACACGGTAAAGAAAGTCTTGCTGCTGGAGCCTGTTCCTGACTACATATTCAGTACCGACGACCTCCTGGATCTCCCGCTGTATCCTTTGGTGGTTGTAGCGGGGGTCAATGCTGACCACAAGCGAACTTACTTCATCCTGGTAATCCAGCAAGTGCCGCATCAAACGCAAAGGCACGATTACATAATCCATATCGTATTCTGCCTGAACGGCAAATATGCCCGTGGCATACCCGGACGATGACCGAAAGGCTTGTGCCGGATGCAGTCCGGTGGTGCGGCCCCTCTGTGGGACATATATATCGATGGGATAAAGAAAATCGTGAATGCTGGCATTGATTACATAGGAAACGCCCTGGCCAAGGATCATGAAGTCGCGGCCATTTTGTTCCAGCACAAATTCGCCTTCAACCAGCATGGTATCAATGCCTGTTATCTGCCTGTAAGCCTCATCTACCCCGCGAAGACTTACCAGGTGCTGACGGTCCCTGTACATGATGAGCCCGCTTTCTTCCAGTACCTGTCCATAATGAAAAATGCCGGGGACGTTCTGCAATTCTTCCAGGGGGAAGTTTTCCATGGAAAAAGTTTTTCCCTCTGCCAGGGTGATCTCCATATCGGGGTGAAAGGCGTTGAAAAGCGATAAGATCAGCTTCTCAAAACCATTGAAGACAGATAAAACAATTACCAGGGCCATGCTCCCTACCGCCACGCCCACCACCGACACCAGGGTAATGATGTTGATGGCATTGTGTGTCTTTTTGGCGAACAGATAGCGCCAGGCTATATATATCGGGAAGCGCATGCTTATGTTTTTTTCCAGGATTGTACCATCAGGCCCGTTCCTTTTGTATGTTCCCCATGCAGGTCAGCCAGGTTCAATAACAACACCGGGGGCATGGTCAGCAGGTAATACAGGGGAAGTATTATAAGAAACGCTTTGGAACGGTTTAAAAGCATCATGGGAAACTTTATGGAGATTCGCCAGGCGATGTTTCCCGGCCTTCCGTAGGTATAGTTTGTTTCCGTGAGATAAAAACCTGCCCTGGCCAGTTTGTCACGTATTTCATATATGGAATAGCCGTCCCTGACATGTTCTTCAATAAAAGAGGCATCGTGTTCATTATCTACATCACTGCCACCCAAGTCAGAAGGGGTGTTAATCAGCAACATGCCCCCCGGCTTCAGGGAGCGATAAAAATTGCCGAACACGGTTTCATCCTCTTCAATGTGTTCCATCACATCTACCGAGAGAATAAGGTCAAAGCTTTCGGGTTGAACATATTGGCGCAAGTCGCCCCGGAAAAACCGGGCATTTTGTTTGCCTGTTTTATTGAAAAAGGCATTGCATGCTTCCACTTCCTCTTCCTTGACGTCGATGCCCGTAATATGCCAGCGGGGATTTTTCCTGGCCATATACCAGCTGTACTGGCCGAAACCGCTGCCGGCATCCAGCACATGGACTTCTTTTTTATTCCGGTTATTCCGGGCAAAAGAACGCAAGGCCCGGTGAACATGCCAGGTGCGCAGTAATAGAATGTCGAGCATGCGGTAAAACAAGCGCAGGGTTAAAGGATTGCGGTTGAAAAACCGGCCCAAAGTCTTTTTTATGGGGTCATATTGCATGGGTGCAGAACTACTTTTTTAGCAACTTTTCAATATTATCGATGTAATCCAGGCTGTCGTCAATGAAAAAACGCAGCTCCGGCACCTGCCGCAATTGATTTTTTACCCGGAACCCCAATTGCTTGCGGATCTCTTTGTTTTTCATCTCTATCTGGCTGAGAATTTCCCCGGCATCTTTTCCGAAAATGCTAAGATATGCTTTGGCGATGGACAAATCGCTGGTTACATACACCTTGGTCACCGTAATCATGGCACCCGGAAACCAATCCCTGCCTGCCATCTGCAAGATTCCCCCAAGGTCTTTCTGGATCAGCCGGGAGATACGATTCTGTCTGTTTGTTTCCATATCACGCAAAGATACAATAAATACAAAATGGGTTGATGTATGTCACCCCCTGAGCATAAATCGACATACAGATTCTTTTGGAGGCTTAATCTAAATATTGTATTTTTAGCCATTCACTCAAAACAAATACATTAAAACCATAAAAACATGAAAAAACCGGCTTTTTCTTACCAGGATCCTTTCCCGCTGGGAACAGACAACACAGCGTATTATTTATTGACACGCGACCATGTGTCGGAAGAACGTTTTGACGGCCGTCCTGTGCTGCGGATTGCCCCGGAAGGGCTTACGAAACTAGCACAAGCAGCCTTGCGTGATGTTTCTTTTATGCTTCGCACCGAACATGTAAAACAAGTGGCGGCCATTCTGGACGACCCCGATGCCAGCGAAAATGACAAATATGTGGCACTGACCATGTTGCGCAATGCAGAAATTTCCGCCAAAGGCGTGTTGCCTTTTTGTCAGGACACCGGAACAGCCACTATCATGGGCAAGAAAGGCCAGCAGGTTTGGACGGGTGGTGGCGATGCAGAAGCCCTGTCGAAAGGGGTATACAATGTATATACGGAAGAAAATCTGCGCTATTCCCAGACCATTCCGCTCGACATGTACAAAGAGAAAAACTCCGGGACCAACTTGCCGGCACAGATCGACATTTCAGCGGCGGACGGGGATGCATACGAATTTTTATTTATGGCCAAAGGGGGTGGTTCAGCCAATAAAACCGCCCTTTATCAGCAAACCAAGGCCCTGCTGAACCCTGAAAAACTGGAGGCTTTTTTGGTGGACAAGCTTAAGTCTCTTGGCACTGCGGCCTGTCCGCCTTACCATGTGGCTTTTGCGGTGGGAGGCACATCGGCCGAATCCACTTTGAAAACAGTGAAACTGGCCACCGCCAAATACCTCGACAACTTGCCTGAAACGGGCAATGAAGGCGGACAGGCGTTCCGCGACAGGGAAATGGAACAAAAGGTGTTGGAAGCCGCTTATAAACTGGGTATTGGTGCCCAGTTTGGCGGAAAATATTTTGCACTGGATATCCGCATCATCCGCCTGCCAAGGCATGGTGCATCATGCCCCGTAGCCATGGGGGTTTCCTGTGCAGCCGACCGGAACATCAAGGCCAAAATAAACAAAGAGGGTATTTGGATTGAGAAACTGGAAGACAATCCCGGAAGGTTTATCCCGGAGGCTTTACGCCAGAAAGATGATGCTGCCGGTGCCGTGGAAATCGACCTGGACCAGCCCATGACAGACATACTTGCAGAGCTTGGCAAACATAAGGTGGGGACCCGTCTGTCGCTCAACGGTACCATCATCGTTGGCCGCGACATCGCCCATGCCAAGCTAAAGGAAAGGCTGGACTCCGGAGAAGGTTTGCCGCAATATGTTAAAGACCATCCCATCTATTATGCCGGTCCGGCAAAAACCCCGGAAGGCATGCCTTCGGGTTCCTTCGGTCCTACCACAGCCGGCCGTATGGATTCATATGTAGACTTGTTCCAGCAGCATGGGGCGAGCATGGTGATGATCGCCAAGGGCAACCGCAGCCAGGCAGTTACTGACGCCTGTAAGAAATACGGTGGATTTTACCTGGGCAGCATTGGCGGCCCGGCCGCCATCCTGGCACAGGAGAATATCAGGGAGGTGGAACTGCTGGAATATCCGGAACTGGGCATGGAGGCCGTGTACCGCATCCGTGTGGAACAGTTCCCTGCTTTCATCCTGGTGGATGATAAGGGCAATGATTTTTACAGTATGTAGCAAGTACAGTGCTGAACATATGGATTTATTTGTTTGTTAAGCAAATATGTTCAGAACAGAAAACGATACCCTGGGCCAGGAATTTTCGGGTTTTGTTTCACAACTGGACCATGGGATTGTGCCAAATGCGGAGCAGACCGGCAAGCACCTGGAAAATTCCCTGATGCTGGTTACGGCTTTAAATCCACATATTGGCTATGATAATGCGGCAAAAATCGCCCGCCTGGCGCATGCCGAAGGTAGTACTTTGAAAGAAGCTGCATTGAAACTGGGCCTGGTGTCAGAAGAAGATTTTGACCGCTGGGTTGACCCTTCAAAAATGGTATAGTCCCCAGACCCTTCGACCCTTAATAATGCCACAGGTCAAGTTCCATGTTCCGGATCTCATCAATTATCCGTTGTGCTTCCAATAGCCTTTCGGTGGGATCCTCAATGTATTCCATAATAACCCGGTTGTCGGGTCTTTCTTCGCGGTAGACGCTGGCATTGAAAAGCCGGCGAATGAAAAAATCGTCCATGGAAATCTTTTGGGAACGGTTGTTTTGATTATACACAATGGCGTTGGCCAGCACATCGCGCGCCTCTTCAAAGGGGACCCAGAACAGGGGGTCCTGGATGTCTGTGTATTCTCCCGTTTCTTCGTCCCTGACAAGCATGGCCGGAGACAATCCAATGATACGGACATCTGCGCGGCCCCTCCTGCTGTCAATAAACCAGTCTTCTTTAATTCTGAATATCAGAACATTGCTTGGATCAAAAGGAATTTCAACGATTTCTTCTACACCGTCTACAAAAAAGGTTTGTATCTGCGACAAATCTTCCTCGAATAATTTCGCAGGGTCCAGGGGGTCATTTTCAAAACCCTCATCATCCACCCCGTAGGCCCTGATTTTTCCATCGATGATGGCGTCCATAAGCACCTGCATCAGGCTGCGGAATTCACCTGCCGGCCTTTCCGGGTAATACAGGGCCTGGTTGATGGGTTCCCGTGTGTCGATGGTCTGCCATATTCTCTTTGACCACAAAACATCGGCTTCTCTGACATAGGTCAGTTCTACCGGTTTCCGGTCTCTTTCGATGCGGGTTTCGGCATCATAAAACGTGTTCCTTGGCCTGTCTTCTTCTGCCTGGGCAATGCTTGCCGGGGCAAACATCAGGCACAATATGGAAAAAATGATCAATTGTCTGGTCATCGGATTACCTCCCAAATAAATGGTACAACATTAGTTAATGGTGAATGATATGGACCCCAGGTTCCTTCTTCTGCCGTCCGGCCCTGGTTTTGTCCAGATATCACGAAACGTTATTTCCTGCCCACTGCGGGCATCATTGATCAGCTGGATCATGTCGCTGGTGAGTTCGAAGCCATCGTCCTGGTTTCTGCGTCTGATTTCGCCGCCAATTACGGTGCTCATCTGAAAGCTCTCTACCTCGTAATGCAGGTCAAAGGCAAATCCCTCGCCCATGCGGGCTTCTATTCTTCTGGCCCTGACAAGTACCTGCCTGTCGATCCTACCCCCCCGCGAGCCGGCAATAACGGCTTCGGGCGAAGGCAGTGGCAGGGCGCGGAACTCCATGCGGCCCATGGTTTCCAACCTGTTTTCAACCAGGGCATTCACCGTAACGGTTACTTCTCTGGTGCCGGATTCCACCTCTACAATATACGTTCCGTCTGGCTGCCTTGATAAACTGGCGCCAGACGAAATGCGCGGACGCATGTTTTCTGAGGGAATGCCTGGTGCTGAAATCGATACGGGGTTTTCTGCCCCGATATAGAATACGTTCATCCTGGTGGCTGATACGGTCGCCGCAGGCCGTTCCACGGTATAAGTGGTGGAGAACCGGTGGGGTTGTCTGACGCCAGCCGGTGAAACCACTTCGATGGTACCGCTGACCCGGCGGGTACCGGGTGTGCTTGCCGGAATGCGTATCCTTCCAACGCCACCTGAAACAGGTATTCTCCCAATCCCATCAACGGTGATGTCCGGATCCTGACGGGTATCGATGGCCGCAACAAATACGTCGGCTTCATAAATCCCTCCAGTCATTATGATCTCGCTTTTGGGAACAATCCTTGCCGTTACTTCATCAAAACGAAACTGTCCGGCGGTGATCAGGTCGTAAAGCATGTTGATGGCATCAAACTGGGCATTGCGCACCTCGGTGATCAGCCTGTTAAGGTTGGTGGCCACCGCCACTGAGATGACACGGTCAAAGGTCAGTTGTTGCCAGTTTACGCGGCGGTCCTGTATATAGAAGGGGCCTTCAACATCCAGCGCCAGTGTCAGGGATTGGCCATGCCGGTCGAGGATACTGTCGATCTCGTGTTTAAAATTGGTAATCATTTCCCTGAGGATGTACGCCCTGGTGCCCGGGCCGCCATCCCTGGCAGCGGGATCAATTCTATTTTCAATCAGCCAGAATCTTGAGGAGATGCTGTAATTGTCTTTTCGCCTGGAATCCATCAGGTCGAGTGTGTCGGCTTCTGCAAAGGAAATGTTGTTCACTTCGGCCAGCATCTGACTGCGGTTGGTCTGTATGAAATCTATCAGTGAATCGGCCAGTTGTCCGACATAAAGGGCTTCTCCATAATAGGGATATACGTGCTCGTCCGAAAAATTCAATCTTTGTTCCTCGAAGTCATAATATGTCATATCCACCTTCATCTCGAAGTTCCTGTTGGTCTCCTCAATGCTCCTGTTGATCAGCGGAAAGGAATCCAGTACCTCTACCGAAACGTTCAGGGCCATAAGTGCCAGGAAGATCAGATACATCAAACCGATCAGCCTCTGCCTGGGCGTTTGTTTTCGAACTGCCATAATTGTCTATATCTTGGTCGTTTATTTACCGGGAAACAAAATGATCTGTTAGCGTTTTACATTAAAGCTCATTGCAGAGAGCATATTGCCGTATACATTATTAAGGGCCTGTATATTCTCCGTAAGCTTTTCCATTTCTTCTCTGTACTTCCTTGAACTTTCGGCAGAACCGCTGAGGTGGTCCACAATATTTTCTATGGAGTCATGGTATTGCTGGGCCGATTCGGCCTGCTTGTTTGCAGCTTGCATTTGCAATTCATAGGCGGTGTTCAGGGCCGAAAGGTTCTTGGTCAGGCTTTCGGATGCAAACGCGCTGTCCTGTGCCTTCCTGGAAGAATCCCTGTAAGAGTGGCTCATTTCACTCAGTGATTCTACTGCGTTTTTCAGCGTACTGTTGTATTCTTCCGACAGGCTCAGGTCCTGTTTCAGGTATTCTGCCTTGTTCCGGTAAGATTGGCCGAGCTCCAGAACAGATTTGGATGCAGACTCCATGTTTTGGATGTACTGGTTGGTGGCAATGGTTGCGTTTGACAAATCGGCAAGCCTGGAGGCGTTGTCACTAAGGTTGCGCAGGCCGCGCCCCAATTTGTTGATCAGTTCCGGGCCGATGTCGGCTTCTTCCATCAACTTGTCCAGGTTAGACGACAGGGTAATGTTTTGCTGGGTGGTATAGCCTTCGCGCAATCGCCTGCCTTCGGGTGGTATTTCCGACTCGATGCCGGCCAGTTCGGGATATACAAGGCTCCAATCGGGTTCTTCGTATGTATCTTCAAAAGCGGAAAGGAAAAATACAATGGCCTCGACCCCCATTCCGATCACAAGCGCATAATCAGCACCTGGCCAGTGCATAATCTTGAACAGGGCACCAATGATCACCGCCGAGGCACCCCATCCATATAGTCTGGACATGAAAATTTTCCATGATTTTTTTTTCGCAAATTTCATCTTTGTTGTTTTTATTATTTGATTAATAGACGTTTGAGTTCATGCGCAATTGCCCCCTGTCGAAGCCCGGATAAGACTGAATACTGCGAAATCCGATGTAAGATTTTGCGGTATCCTGGTATTCATAGGTTCTGGCACTGACCTGCAGATAATAGCCGATGTCTTTCCAGGATCCGCCCCGCAATACTTTCCGCTTCAGGGATGGGGGATCATCTGCTCTTGCATTGTATTGATAATCAGGATTCAGTTCATGTGCAACATGCGAAAGCACATAATAGGATTCGTCATATGCACTCCGGGTCCATTCTGATACGTTCCCGGCCATGTCGTACAATCCAAAATCGTTTGGAGGATAATGTCCGACGATAGACGTATACAGGGCGCCGTCTTCGGCATAGTTACCCCTGAGGGGTTTAAAGTTGGCAAGGAAACAGCCCTCCTGGTTTCGTATATAAGGGCCGCCCCATGGATAAGGGCTGCCTTCGAGTCCGCCCCTGGCAGCGTATTCCCACTGGGCCTCGGAAGGCAACTGGAATTCCATGGCCAGTGGTTGATCTCTGCTTGCAAGATAACTGTTCAGGTATTGTGTGCGCCACACGTTAAATGCCTTGGCCTGCTCCCAGTTAACGCCAACGACCGGATAATGATCATAGCTTGGGTGCCAGAAATACCTGAGTGTCATGGGCTCATTGTAGGCGAAGGTAAAGTCGCGCATCCAGACCAGTGTATCAGGGTAAATATGGGTCTCATGTTCGCTCACCAGTTCCCACCTCGGAATGTCTTCCCTGCTCCTGGCAGCCCTTTCAAGGTCCAGCGTATAATAACGGAATACAAGCCTTCTGCTGTCGAGCTCCTTGCGGCGGAAAAAACGTTCACTTTCGGGCAGGAACAATTCTTCCAGTATGTCTTGCTCTTCTTCTCCGTCCCAGCGGATCCTGGGTGCCCAGTTCAGCCTCGGGGGATCCAGCGGCATGCCGAACTCGTCTTCATAAAAGGCAAAGTTATCGTCAAAATCTGCCAAAAGACTGCGCGCCAGCGAGTCCCTTACCCAATGTACGAATTGGCGGTACTGGTTATTGGTAATCTCTGTCTCATCCATATAAAATGGCGATATGGTTACCGTTCTTCTCGGGGCATTTTGTGCGTAGGCAATATCCTGTTCAGACGGCCCCATGGTAAAGCTACCCATTGGGATAAATACCATGCCGGGAGGGTCTGCATCAAAATAGTCGGGCCTGTTCTGTACGCCGGTAAGGTACCCGCGATCGCCGCCTGACATCAAATTACAACCCATAAAGAGGATCGCCATGAGAATAAACAAGAAAAATCTTTTCATGTGTTACTATTTTTGGTATTTCGGCCACATGGAACTCGCCAACCGATGATTATTCTCGTGTGTGACCGATGAACGGTCATGGCTTGTTTCATATGATATTAATTTCTGGTTGCAAAATTACAAAAACCTGATGTTTCTCTGAATTTCCTGTATCCTGTCTAACGACAGGTCAAAACAATATTGTATCATAATTTCATGTGTTCCGTAACTCCTGCCCATGGATCCCAGCGGTGATGTGGTGATGTCATAGGAATACCCGATGCGGATCTGGTCCAGTCTGACCCCAAGCATTACCGCCACGGCGTCCTGGGGTCTATAAGTAACGCCGCCCCAAAAACGCTTATTGTATGTAATCATTGTGTTCAGGTCAAATTGTATGGAAGAAAGGTCGGTTTTGAGCAATAAGGAGGGGCTTAAAACGTAGCTGGGATTGGACAATATATAGTTGTATCCGGCAGTGGCGTACATGTGCCTTTTGAGGCCGAACCCGCTCTCTCCCAGTCCTCCGCTGGCCTCACGGAGTTGCGTTACCGAGAGTCCTGCCCAGGCAATATCATCCAGCATAAAAAAACCACCGAGGGCGAAGTCCATAAAAATGATGCTTTCTTCACCGCCTGTCAGCACAGGATCTCCGGGATCCAGCGGATTGAGCGAAGCAAAATCTATGCGTTTATCCAGAAACCCTATCTGGGCACCTATTCCGAGCAAGCCTGCCGACAGGTTCAAATGGTATGCATAGCCGATTTTGACCCCCACATTGGTTTCGGGCCCCAGTTGATCCTGCATAAAACCAATGGCGAGGCCGCCGCGAATCAGCCGTATGGGGGCATCTACGATAAAACTGTAAGTTTCCGGATTCAGGCGGTTGCCTTCTTCGTCCCTAAACCCCACCCATTGCTGCCGGGCAAGGCCTGTTGCGCAAATGGCGTTGCGCAGACCCGCATAGCCCGGATTTATCCCCATGTTATTGAACATGTTGTGGCTAAACTGCGCCTCTTGCTGCGAATAAGCCATCCCGGTGAATGCAAGAAAAAAAATGCCCGCAAGGATGCTCTTGATTTGCATGATTGGATTTTTTCGGGATTCGTTCATTCAGGAAACGAAAAAAACCACAGATTATTTATATCTTGATACAAACGGTCAAAATTATAATAAAATTGTAAGGGCTGGCTCGTTTGACAGAAAACCCCCTGGGGCTATCCTAAACAAACTTTTGATAAACCTGCCACCATTTTTCGGGAATTTCATTCTGACAGGCTTCCTGGTAATCTTTGTATGAACAGGCCACAAGGAATTGTCTGTTATACTTTTGCTGAAGATTCGGAGGGCATGGGACTTCCATCCACCATCGGTTGCTTTTCTTGCTTTTAAAGAAATTGATTTTATTCTGGAAGTCCCTGATGGAAACCACATATTTTATGAAATCTGCAGATTCTTTGATATGTTTATCCGGGAAGTCGTTTTTCCGGTGATAAAAGCCGTCAATGAAATACCAGATCATTTGCGCAAGCAGATGGGATGTCTGTTCACCTGAGTCGAAGGCAGGGTTCATTTCGTAAAATCCGATGGAACTCAACTTGTCACTCATCCCGGCGTAGCGTACAATCTGACAGGCCTCTTCACCGCACAAACCGTTGGGTGAAGCGTTTGCATTTGCCGGGGCATCTGACTGGCGGATGCTGGATATGTCGAAACTCAGCAAGTCAGCATTTCTTACAATGGGTTCCACCTCTTCAATGTTTTTCCGGACAACCCCCAGGCGATATACATCAAAATACAGCTTGTCCATCAATTCAATGAGATCCTGGTCTACAAAATAACTCTGATAACCAATGTTTGCAAAGTTGAACAGGTAATTTGGCTTGTGTGTGAGGATGGTGCTCAGGTAGTTTTTATGATCCAGCGACTCGTCTTTCTGCAGGCCGATGTCAAAGCTGGAGTCGACAGATACAATATTGATGATCTGGCCAAGTGATTCGTATGCCTGGTAATTGGCATAGGTGATGTCTTGTCCGCCCCCGATGATCAGGGGCGTGATGTTCTGTTCGAGCAGGGCGGCCATTACGGTTTTAACGGCAAAATAGGTGTCGTTTACCTTGTCGCCGGCGCGAATGTTTCCCAGGTCAGCAATGTGTGCCGAAAATGGCCCCTGATACAAACGGTAGAGGTGCTTTCTGACATAGTCGGGTGCCAATGAGCAGCCTTCATTTCCCGGGCAATGACGGTCTTCATTTACACCAATAATGGCTATGTCGGTGCCTTTGAGTTCAGGGAATGTATTCCGGGTAGTATGGGCTTTGATAAATTTTCCCAGGATCAGGGGATGGGATTTTTTATCAGGTTGTACCTTACTATTGTCTATGGGTTCAAAAAAATCAGCAATGTTCATTTGGCAAGTAAAATACGTTTATTTCCCCTTTTTCGGGGACGTCTTTTTACTTGTTTTACGGATTTTTTTGCCAGAGGTTCCGCCTTCAATGATTTTTCTCACTTCGTCCAGGTCGAAGTCTTCGGGCGCCTTGGTTTTTGGAAGTTTGTAATTGTCTTTCCCATCGGTTACATAAGGTCCGTAGCGGCCTTGCATAATAAGCAAATCCGGTGCCTCTTCAAATTCTTTGATGATAAGTTTGCGCATACTCTCCCTTTTCTCTTCTATGAGCCCAATGGCTCTTTCGGCAGAAATGGCCAGCGGATCTTCGGAGGCGGGAATGGAAATAAACCGGTTGTTGTGCCTTACATAGGGGCCATACCGCCCGGTAGCCACAAGTATCTCCTTGCCTTCGTATTCGCCAAGCTTTCGGGGCAACTTGAATAATTCCAGTGCTTCTTCCAGGCCAATGCTATCCAGGCTCTGGTCTTTGCGCAGGCTGGCGAAATGCGGCTTGTCCTCTTCGCCTGCTTCCCCTATCTGTATCATGGAGCCAAAACGACCGATCCTTGCATAGACTTTGCGCCCGCTTTTCGGATCCGTTCCCAATAATCGCTGCCCTTTTTGTTTTTCGGATGTTTTCAGGGTATTTTCCACCTTTTGGTGAAAGGGCTGATAGAAATCATGTATGACCTTATTCCACTCTTTTTTTCCTTCTGCCACTTCATCAAACTCACGCTCTACACGGGCGGTGAAATGATAATCCATGATGTCTGTAAAATATTGCATCAAAAAATTGTTTACCACGCCGCCGATATCGGTGGGGAAAAGTTTGTTCTTTTCGGCACCGGCTATTTCCGTATGGTTTTTATCCGAAATGGTGCCGTTTTGCAAACCAAGCTCATTGTAAGTGCGCTTTTCGCCATTTCGGCTTTCCTTTACCACATAGCCTCGTTTTTGTATGGTGCTGATTGTGGGGGCATAGGTAGAGGGACGGCCAATGCCAAGCTCTTCGAGCTTTTTAACCAGACTGGCCTCTGTGTACCTTGGCGGGTATTTGCTGAAGCGTTCGGTAGCAAGCATCTTATTCAGGGGAAGTTCCTGATTGATTTTTACCGGGGGAAGTATTCCGGAAGTTCCTTCCTCTTCTTCATCATCGCTTGACTCCTGATAGACCTTCAGAAACCCTTCAAACTTGATTACTTCGCCGGTGGCGATAAAATGTTGGTTGGCACTGGAGATATTAATGGTGATGGTGGTTTTTTCCAGTTCTGCATCGCTCATTTGTGATGCCAGTGTCCGTTTCCATATCAGTTCGTAAAGCTTTTGTTCTGCAGCATTGCCACTTACCCTTTGCGCCTTCATGAAGGTTGGCCGGATGGCTTCATGGGCTTCCTGCGCCCCTTTGCTTTTGGTGGTGTAGCGGCGAAGTTTTATATAATCTGGTCCAAAACTGCTTTCAATCTCTTCTTTTGCCATGGCCATGGCGGCCCCGGAAAGGTTTACAGAGTCGGTACGCATATAGGTGATCTTTCCTGCCTCATAGAGTTTTTGAGCCAGGACCATGATACGCGACACAGAAAAACCAAGTTTTCTTGCGGCTTCCTGCTGCAGGGTGGAAGTGGTAAATGGCGGTGCCGGACTTTTCTTTGCCGGCTTGGTTTCCACATTCCCGACAGTGAACACGGCTTTCTTACATTGCTCCAAAAATGCAACGGCTTCTCCCTTTTCTTTAAATCGTACCGGAAGCTCTGCCTTGATTTTTATCGTCTGGCCATTGTGCCTGACATCAAAAACTGCGGTTACCCGGTAGCTGCTTTTGACTTTGAACGACTGGATCTCCTTTTCGCGTTCAACAATCAGGCGTACTGCCACAGATTGCACCCGGCCGGCCGATAACGCCGGTTTGACCTTTTTCCATAAAAGGGGTGAAAGCTCAAACCCCACCAGCCTGTCCAAAACCCGCCTGGCCTGTTGGGCCATAACCAGGTTGTAATTTATACTGCGTGGTTTTTCAATGGCTTCGGTGATGGCTTTTTTTGTAATCTCATGGAAGACAATGCGCTTGTAATTTTCCTCTTTCAGGGAAAGGCTTTCTGCCAGGTGCCATGAAATGGCTTCCCCCTCCCTGTCTTCATCTGTTGCCAGCCACACGGTTTTCGCCTGTTTTGCCAGCTTTTTCAGATCATTCAAAACCGCTTTCTTGTCTTTTGGAATCTCATACTCGGGTTGAAAGCCTTTTTCAATATTTACCCCAAGCGTACTTGGAGGCAAATCCCGCACATGGCCAAAACTCGACTTAACCACAAATTCTTTTCCTAAAAAACCTTCTATGGTTTTTGCTTTCGCAGGTGACTCAACAATGACCAGGTTATTTGACATAATCATTTTTTTGGAAGGGCAAATGTAACAAAATAAAAATGAATTTGTTTTCATGAATTGTTTTTGCCTGAGCAAACGGCCGATTCCCGGGCCTTAGCGGTTCAGAAAACCCACTTGAACACATCAGCAGGAGGAACCCCGGGATTTTTTAACTAATTTTACACCTGTCTTGAACTACGTGTCCTTTGCGTAAAAAACTCTATATAGAAACATACGGTTGTCAAATGAATTTCTCTGACAGCGAGATCGTGGCCTCGGTGATGACCTCACATGATTTTGGCATAACCACCGACCCTCGTGATGCCGATGTGATTTTTCTCAACACCTGTTCCATTCGTGACCATGCCGAACAAAGGATCCTAAACCGTTTGCGCGAACTGCAACACCTGCGCAGGAAAAAATCCGGCCTGCTGATCGGGGTATTGGGATGCATGGCCGAACGTTTAAAATCCGACCTTCTGGAAGATAAAGACCTGGGCATGCGGATCGACATGGTGGTGGGACCGGATGCATACCGCCAGCTGCCGCAGCTGCTGATGGATGCCGAAACCGGGCAAAAAGCCATCAACGTGTTGTTGTCGGCAGATGAAACCTACGCCGACATCAGCCCGGTGCGTTATGCTGCCGGCGGTGTATCTGCCTTCATTTCCATTATGCGGGGCTGTGAAAACTTTTGTGCATACTGTGTGGTGCCATATACCCGCGGAAAGGAGCGCAGCCGCGATCCGGAGAGCATTCTGTTGGAGGCACGGCAATTGGTGGAAGGGGGATACCGCGAAGTCACCCTTCTGGGTCAGAATGTCAACTCCTACCGGTGGCCCGGTAACGGCAACGGCCGGCATATTGCCTTCAGTGATCTGATCGGTCTGGTGGCTGCCATTGACCCCCGCCTGCGCGTCCGTTTTGCCACTTCCCATCCCAAAGACATGTCGGATCAACTGCTTTATCAAATGGCGAAGTATCCAAACATATGCAAAGCCATCCACCTGCCCCTGCAGTCGGGGAGCAGCTCGGTACTGCAACGCATGAACAGGAAATATTCCCGCCAGGATTATTTAGACAGGATACGGGCCATCAGGGACATTTTGCCGGGATGCGCCATATCAACTGACCTGATTGCGGGTTATTGCGGCGAAACAGAAGCAGAGCACCGGGAAACCTTGTCGATCATGGAGGAAGTGGGCTTTGATTTTGCGTTTATGTTTAAATATTCCGAGCGTCCGGATACCCTGGCAGCAAAAAAGTACCCGGATGATGTGCCCGATCAGGTAAAGACGCGCCGTCTTACGGAAATCATTCACAAACAACAGGCTTTGTCGCTGAAAAGCAACCAGCAGGATGTGGGTAGCCTGCAGGAAGTATTGGCCGAAGGGCCTTCAAAACGTTCGGAAAGCCATATGATGGGACGGACAAGCCACAACAAGGTGGTGGTGTTTCCCGGCAACGGCATTTTGGCGGGCGATTATGCCGGTGTGGAAATTACCGGTTGCAGTTCAGCCACCCTTAAGGGCGCCTTGCGGCAAAAAGGGCTTCAGCAATAAGCAGGTCTGCCGGATTGGTAATCTTGATGTTTTCCCTTTCGCCCTCGGTCAGAAACAGTCTTTCTCCCTCGGTTTCCAACACGCTGGCATCGTCGGTAAACGATTCCTGGTAGTTTTTGTTATAGGCATTTTTGATCAGGGATGATTTGAAGCACTGGGGTGTTTGGACCATCCGGATGCGTTCGCGGGGCAAAGGGGAACTCATGGCATGATCAATGATCCGTAAGGATTCATTGGTCTCAACCACCGGAATGGCATTGCCAAACTTCCCGGCAAAATAGAAAACGCGGGAAATAATATCCAGTGAAACCAGGGGCCTGGCGGCGTCATGTATGGCCACCAGGGCATTGTCAGGAATATACTTCAGCCCATTTTTTACGGAATGGAAACGGGTAGGTCCGCTGATGGCCAATTGGTGTTGCGCATGAAAGCGGTGTTTTTTGCATATGCCCTGCCACTCCTGGTGAAGTTTTTCGGGCAATACCACCACCAGCTGTATGTCGGCTGCATATTTCAGGAATGCATCCAGCACATGCAATAATACCGGACGTTTGCAAATCTCTGCGAATTGTTTTGGCCGGGAAGATCCGGTACGCGTCCCCAGCCCCCCGGCTGCAATCAGGACATGCTTTTGCATGGTCGGATGGCTTTAATCCAAAATAAGCATGGCATCGCCATAAGTGAAGAATTTGTATTTCTCATTGATGGCAACCTTATAGGCCTTCATGAGCAAATCAAATCCTGTATATGCGGCAACCATCATCATCAATGTAGACTGGGGCAGGTGAAAATTAGACACCATGCTGGTGGCTACATTGAAATCGTATGGCGGATAGATGAATTTGTTTGTCCAGCCTTCGTAAGGTTTAAGCTGGCCGATAATGGATACGGACGATTCCATGGCACGCATGGTGGTGGTGCCGATGGCACAAACCCTTTTGTTGTTTGCTTTGGCCTTGTTCACGATCTGTGCCGTTTTTTCCTCGATCATAAACTCCTCGCTGTCCATTTTGTGCTTGCTGAGATCTTCCACATCTACATTCCGGAAATTTCCCAGGCCGGCATGCAGGGTGATTTCAGCAAACTCAATCCCTTTGAGCTCCAGGCGTTTGACCAGTTCACGGCTGAAATGCATTCCGGCGGTGGGTGCCGCTACGGCACCTTCCCGTTTGGCGAAAACTGTTTGATAGCGTTCTTTATCCTCTTTGTCTACAGGCCTGCCGATGAGTTTGGGCAACGGGGTCTCCCCCAGTGATTCAATGGTTTTTTTGAATTCGTCGTAGGTGCCGTCGAACAAAAAGCGCAGGGTACGCCCCCTGGAAGTGGTATTGTCGATCACCTCGGCCACCAGGGTATCATCTTCGCCAAAGTACAATTTGTTCCCGATCCGTATCTTGCGGGCGGGGTCTACCAGAACATCCCACAATCGTGCTTCCCTGTTGAGTTCCCGCAACAGAAAAACTTCTATCCTGGCCCCGGTTTTTTCTTTGGTGCCGTAAAGCCGGGCCGGGAATACTTTGGTATTGTTGACCACCATTATATCCCCGTCATTAAAATAACCCAGAATATCTTTGAACATCCTGTGTTCGATGTCGCCGGTTTTTTTATGCACCACCAGCAAACGGGATTCATCCCGGTTAAAAGGTGGCCTTTCGGCAATTAAATCTACAGGAAGATTGAACTTAAAATGCGATAGCTTCATGCACAATGAATTTGTAGTAAAGTGCCCGGGAAGTTTATTGTTCTGTCCCCGAAAGGTTTGCAAAGATAATATATCAGGGGGGCCTTGTCAATAGTTTTTAGAAATATTATTTAAACCGGGTATTGCTTAACTTCTCTTCCAATTGGTCTGTTTTCCAGGCATCTGATACGGAAAAGTACCCGATATGGGTTCTTCTCAAGGCGCCGAGGTAGGCCCCGGAGCCAAGTTTTTCCCCAAAATCCCTTGCCAGCGCCCGGATATAGGTCCCTTTGCTGCAAACAACCCTGAAACCCACTTCCGGTAGATGAATACGGGTAATTTCAAAGGATTTTATTATTATGGGTATCGGATTCATTTTGGTTTGGATGCCCTGGCGGGCATGTGTGTAAGCACGTTCACCCCCGATCTTCTTGGCAGAAAACAAGGGCGGGACCTGGTTTTGCGGGCCGACGAATCCGGCAGCTGCCCGGTGCAGGGCGTCGCTGGTAATGTGCCCGGTGGATTGCTGGTTTTCCGGCTTGGTCTCCATGTCATAAGAGGGTGTGGTCTGTCCCAGGTAAAAACTGCCCGTGTATGTTTTGTCCAGGCCCTGGTACTGATCTATTTGTTTGGTGGCTTTGCCGGTGCAGATGATCAGCAGGCCGGTTGCCAGCGGGTCGAGTGTGCCGGCATGGCCGATTCTTATCTTTTTAATTCCAAACCGGTAACGTAAAATTGACTTGATCTTGTTGACCGCATCAAAGGAGGTCCATTGATATGGTTTATCCACCAGCAAAACACGCCCGGTTAAAAATGATTCCTGCAAGTCTTTATTAGGGTCCATATACTAAAAGATACTGCCTGCTATGATGGCCGCGATGCCCACCAGCAAACAATAGATGGAGAAGTATTCTATCTTTCCCCGCCTTACAATGTTCAGCATCCAGCGGCATGCAATTACCCCGGCAATGAAGGCAGCCAGGGCGCCGATGATCATGGGGGTAGCATCCATTGTACCAGTGCCCGCCTGCTCCGACATGCTGATTAGTTTTAGAAAATTGGCCCCGAAGATGGGGATCAGCACCATCAGAAAAGAGAACCGTATGGCCTGGCCACGCTCAATGCCAAAGAACAGAGCGGTGCTGATGGTGGCTCCGCTGCGGCTGATCCCCGGAAGGATGGCCAAAGTTTGCGCCAGCCCGATAACAAGTGCACTTTTCAGATCAACCTCTTTGTTGTTCTTTGGTACAAAGCGGGTGAGAAACAAAAGGATGGCCGTGACAAGCAGCATGGACCCGACAAAAACAATCCGCCCTTCAAAAATGCTTTCGATCTGCTCTTCGAACAACAGCCCCACGATGGCTGTGGGTACAACCGAAGCCAGCAGCAATAGCACAAAACGCATTTCTGCATTCCACCGGAAACGGAAAAAGTTCAGAATCAGCGAAACGATATCGCGCCAGAAAACCACCACCACGCTTAAAAAAGTAGCCCCGTGGACGATGATATTAAAAGTGAAGTACTCATGGGGGTCTTCCAGGCCAAACAGGGCCCCGCCCAGTTCAAGATGTCCGCTGCTGCTTACAGGCAAAAATTCGGTAAGTCCTTGCAAGAGGCCAAGGATCAAAGCTTCTAACCAATTCATAAGGAGAGGGGGTTATTTTTTTTGTCCTGGTTTGTCCGGGGTATTGGTCGTTTTCTTCATGATGGCATAGATCTGTATGGCATACCCTGCCAATACCAGTATGGGCGCCAGTGTCAGCCTTCTGAAGCTGAATATGTCCTCGCTGAATACGGCAGGATCGTCGCTGCTGCCCCCGATCATCAAGAGAAAGCCAATGGCGGTCACGACCAGGCCAATGATAAGCCACGTGTATTTGTGCTTGTCAAAAAGCAATACGCTACCTTGTGTTTTTTTCATATGTCAAGCTAATAATAATACAAGAAGTCGGTTTTGATGTTGAGGTACTTCCTTACGGCAAAATAAGTGGATACCCAGCTGATAATCACGCCGAGCAATAAAACGGCAGCAAAAAGAACCAGAAGCATATGGGTGTCATAAAACATCGCCAGTTCAGGTATTTGTTGCTGGCCTGTGTAGAGGCTTAGAAGGAGCAAAAGAATGGTGATCCCTGCCCCGATAATGCCCTGGATCACGCCCCTTACAATGAAGGGCCTTCGGATAAAACCCTGGGTGGCACCCACCAGCTGCATGCTTTTGATCAGAAAACGTTTGGAAAATACGCTGAGCCGGATGGTGTTGTTGATCAGGGCAAAAGCGATGATCAGCAGCAGGAAACTGAAAGCAAACAGCGCAATCCCAATGCGCCGTACATTTTTATGGACCAGGTGCACCAGCGATTGCTGATAATCCACATCCGTAACGATACGGTATCGGCTTAGCTTCTCTTCAAACATTTGCAGGCTGTCGGGGTTAGTATAGGCTGCTTTGAGGTTGATGACCATGGATGCCGACAGGGGATTGTAACCCAAAAAATCCAGAAAGTCTTCCCCCAGCTCCATCGTCAGGTCTTCTGCCGCTTCTTCTCGTGAAATAAAGCGGACGCCTGCTACTGCGGGCATCTCATCAAGGGCTTTTTGCAGGTTGTTGATCTGGGACGTACTGGCGTCATCATCGATATAGGCTGCAAGGGCAATGCTTTCCCTGACGTGTTCCGAAAGTTTCTGAGCATGGAGTATGATCAAACCAAGCAGGCCCAATACAAACAATACCAGGGTGATACTTACCACTGTCGAAATGTATGAAGACTTCAAGCGTCTGCCAATGATCTTGTCTTCCTGCCTGGCCATAATTATAAACTGGATTGTTTCGCGAAATTAATAAAAAAATATTACCTGGCGCCGCCTCCGCCCGAAGCCACGCCGCCTCCGCCGCCCATGGTTCCGCCGCCGCCGGTGCCGCTGGCCGAACTCATGGTGGTGCTGGTAACCGTGATGATCTGGTTAATGGTTTTGCCAACAGAACCCATGCTGGAATGGTGTAAGACAATCCAGGCCAGATATCCTGTGTGTCCTGAATGCTCCAGGCCCCGGCTGAGTTTTTTAAAATATCCCGAACCCAATCCAAGGGAAAGGCCGTAAACCAGGTATTCGTTGACTGTTTCGGCATCCAGCTTTTTTGTTTCTGACTCAAAATGAAAGCGCCTGAGGTATTGTTTTAATGACTGCCACTGTCGATAGGCTTTCTCGCCTTCTTCTGTACGATGAAAAATAAAAATGGAGGCGATGGTCAGCACAAGGGCCGCTCCGGCTGGAATAAACATCCATAAGCCATAAATTGTCGTTGAGATGACACCTCCGATGAATGCCAGAAAACCGGTGATCAGGCCAATGACTTGTCCCTTTCTGCTTTCCTTGTCGAACCAGTCTTTCTTTTGGGCTTCTTTTTTTACTTTTTTTTGCCATTTCCGGAAGAAAGACCGCATTTTACCAGGCTTTTTCCTGATTCTTCTGAGATCGATCCGGCCTTTTGTTTCTGCCAGGCCAACAAAAAGAAACCGGAGCAGATCTTTTTCATAAGTGGTTAACGCATCCGTATTGTTTTTAAAATGGGCTTGTTCAAGCACAAAATGTATTTCTGTTTTCCCTTTTTTTCCAAACAGTGATTTTTTCTCTTTTTCTTCAATCCTGACAAAGCCCCTGGAGGCCAGATGGAATAATGTTGAAGTCAGTGCGTTTCCGGTGATGTGAGTGGAAAACATCAGGTAGTTGATCAAGGCCGGGGGGTCTTTGTCTGGCAACCTGGAAAAGGCACCGGGTTTCTCCTTAAGCCCGGGCCGCCTTCCGTATTTGCTGAACAGATAGGCCCAGAGAAGAATAAGCAAAAGGGCCAGGGGAATGGCGATTCGTTTCCCGGTCTGGTGGCGTGCCTCTTGCCTTTCCCTGCGGGCTATGGCTTCTGCCCGCAGGCGGTTGGCTTCTTCAACCAGTGCAGTGGCTTCGTCCATAACAGCTTTCCTGATCTCCCCCTCCCGCGCGGCAAGGCCGGGAAATATACCCGGTGGATATAGCGCCCTGATTTCCAAATAGTGTTTTGCAGGCAAATGATCCAGGGCAATATCCACAATGCCCGTGTCAAGAATCTGTGAAACAGCATCCAGGGAACCGTGAACCCAGTGAACAGGTTCTGCCTCGTTTAATGGTTCCGGCGGGATGATGAGTGCACGGATATTGTGGATTGGTTTTGTCCATTGGTCCGATATGATCTGATAATACAACAGGGCAGCATCTTCGTATTTATCCAAGGCCCCGGTTACCGTATAGCGGATGCTGAAAACACGCGTGGTATCGGCCGCGTCAAAAAATATCTGAAGTTCTTTATGGTTGTAATTTCCTATCAGCCGGATGGTGCCGGGTGCTTTCGTGTTTGCGCGCGGGTATTCTATTTCCCCCTCAAATACACGAATGTTGTCGAAGCTTGCTTTGCCGTTGACCGGGAAGGTCCGGTACACTTCAGAAAAATGCCCGTCAAAAGTGAATGCCCTGTCTTCCTGCACCTGAATCCGGCCCCCCTGGTCGAGCGCAATGGTGATATCCAGTCCGTTCATGTGGTAATCCCTGGCTTCGGCATGATGCGGAAACAAAAGAAAGAGTATCCACAAGGCGACGAGTACTGCGGGCACGCCAGTGGTTTTTATTCCTGTCATAATGACAAAAAATTTTATGTCAGCAAAGATACAACATCCGCCCGGAAATCATTAGGGAAAAAAGTTTAAATGTTGGCCTTGAGTTGAAAAATTTTACCGGGCAGGGGCCTCACCACACCCTTGAATTCTAAACTCAAAAGAATAGAAGTGGCTTTGCTGAGGTTAAATCCCGTGCCGGTTACGATACGGTCAATGCCGGCTTCAGGATGGGTTTTCAAAAACCCGGCCAGTTTTTTTTCCTCGTCCGTCAGGCTGACAAAAAGGCTTGTTTGCATGCCCTTGTTTTTTGTGTTGCCCGGTTCCCAGTTCATAATGTATTGTAAATCAGCAACCGTTTCCAGCAAATGGGCCTTGTGGATCTTGATGAGCTTGTTGCAGCCCTGGCTGAATTTGTCACTTATCTTACCCGGCACTGCAAACACATCGCGGTTGTAGGTGTTGGCAATGTTGGCCGTGATCAGTGCGCCACCGGTCAGGGCTGCCTCAACGACGATAATGGCATCACACAGGCCTGCGATGATGCGGTTGCGTTTGGGAAAGTTTTCGGGGCCCGGTTTGTTGCCTGTTATATAATCACTCAGCAGGGCACCTTCTGCCGCGATCTGTTTTGCCAGCTTATGATGCAAGTGTGGATAAACCCTGTCCAGGCCGTGCCCCAATACCGCTGCTGTGGGTAGTTTGTGATCCAGGGCGGCCCGGTGGGAACATGCATCCACCCCGTAGGCCAGTCCGCTGATGATCATGGCCTGGTATGGCACCAGTTCCCGGACGATTTGTTCGCATTGCTCCCGGCCATAGGCCGTCATATTGCGTGCCCCCACGATGGCCACCATCCTGGGGTGGTTCAGGTCGGTATTTCCCTTTATATACAAAAGCAATGGTCCGTCTTCACACTCTTTCAGGCGGGAGGGATAGTCTTTGTCCTGGTAAAAAAGGGCCCTGATGCCGTTTTTTTGCATGAAGCGGATTTCTGCCTCTGCACGGTCAAATAGCTGGCGGCCCCATAAACCGCGGCCTATGTGCGCCCCGACACCCGGGATCTTCATCAGCACCGGCAACTGTTCTTTGAAAACCTGCCGGGCGCTGCCGCAGTACCTGATCAGCCGCTTAGCCCTGACATCTCCCACACCCCGGACCTGGGTGAGGGCAATCCGGTATAATAGTTCCTGGTTCACGATTATGTAAATAATCGCAAATATAGCATAATTTATCGAAATAAATGTGCTAGTAGGTTTTTGTCATGCTTAATGGCACAACGATAATGAAATCCGCCAATCCGTGGTGTTCTTCCCCGAGTTCACCGATGTTTTCCTGTTCCACCGTAGTGATGGTTATAACAGACAAGGCTTCTTCGGCATACTCGCGCAGGTACCAGCCAATGCCTTCGTCATTGTTGGAGTGATAGGAACCGTTGAAGTGGATAAAAACCCCTTCGGGATTCAGGTTTTGAATAATGAAGTGTGCCATGGTGGCATCCTTAATGGCTTGCGCTTTCGGAAAGTTTTCGCTGAGGTGGACCGGCAGGCCTTCCATCTCAAGCATGGCTTTATAGCCAGGCAAGTCCGGGTCGTAAGGGATCGGTAGCGGGGCAATATATGACTTTCCTTGCACGCTCACATCTTCCAGTGCTTCAAATCCGTTGCGGTGCACAAGCGAGGCATAGCGCCTCGGTATATTGGTGGCAATAAATCCGAGTCCGTTTTCCCTTGCCAGTTCCACAAGGGGCCTGTAATCAGTTTCATAGTTATTCCAGATTTTGGCTTCGGCTGTGAAATGGCGTTCCATGATCTGTCCGCTGAAGTACTCATCCAGGATGATCTGGTCATCGGACTCAAACATTTCTGCCCCGAGCACCAGGCTTGAATCAAAGATTGCGTGCAGGTCCCGGCTCAACTCATACTGCAGCCAATGGGCAATCGGATTGTTATGTAACTCACCAAACAAAATGACCTCCGGCTCCGAAGAAGCTGACAACATTTGGGAATAGGAAGTTGGATTTCCTTCCCGGTCAAATAAGCGATATGCCGGTTTTTCTTCTCCGGCAAACAGGGGCGTAATCAGGCTGCAGAAAAGTACGAGGGCAATCAGTTTGTTAAAAGGCATGGGGTATGGGGGTTGGAGCCTGGGGTTAGGTTTGCTTTTTCCTTTTGAGTCCGTTGCCGGAAAAGGACAGGGGTAGAAGGTCCTCTACTTTGCTGATGATATAGATTTTCCCGTCTTCTTTACTGAGTATTATTTTCATGGGACTGCCCTGCGATGATTCATATTCCATTAGTACCTGGCGGCATGCGCCGCAGGGAGATACCGGACCTTCAACCTGCATGCGGTTAGAACGGGCGCTGATAGCAATCTTCTTCATTGGCACGTTCGGAAACATGGCGGAGGCTGCAAAGGCAGCCACCCGTTCAGCGCATAACCCGCTGGGATAGGCCCCGTTTTCCTGGTTTGAGCCTTTGATGATTTCACCATTTTCAAGTAATACAGCGGCACCCACATAAAATGCAGAATACGGGGCATACGCTTTGTCGCACATTTCGCGGGCCAACTCTACGAGATTTTGTTCGTCTTCGGGAAGCATGGCAATGTCATCCACCTCGTAGTAATGCATGGATAGTTCTTTTTTTATCATGTCACTCGTGTTAAACAATAAAATCGTTGCCTGATATCAGGCCGCGATGGTAACAAACCCTGTTGCTTCTTCGTATAAATATACAACAATACATGATCCTGTAAATGATGTATACGCAGATGCGTCGAAAATGTTAGGTTTAACGCTAAAATCGTTATAAAAATTGCGATTTTCAGTATTTTTACATATCTTTGTTATATAGTTAAAATACAAAGGAATTTTTGTTTTTTGATTTTTTTAATCGATTGTTTAACCCAAAATTGGATATATTATGAGTAATTCAAATGGAAAAATTTTGTGTGGTTTTATTTTTGGAGCTGCTGTTGGGCTTGCAGCAGGCTTTTTGTTTGCGCCAACCTCCGGCGACGAAACACGCAAAAGGCTTAAAGAGAAGGGAAAAGAGTATTCTGACGAGTTGGTAAAACAGGTGGATGTCAAGATCGATGAGTTGAAGCAGTATGTGTCAGGCAAGGCAGATGATGCAAAGGCCAGGATTAAAAAAGCTGCACCGGAAGAACCCAAAGCATAACCAATCCGCCCGTTTATGGATGGCAAAGAATTGTTGGCACACATTGCCGCTTTAAAGGATAATTTGCAGAAATACCTGGAAACCAAGATTTCGTATTACGGAATCGTGGCCTTTGAGAAGGCAGCCAAGGTGCTCAGTTTATGTATGGCCAACATCATAGTGTTGATGGCGGCGTTGCTGGCATTGTTGTTTTTGTCAGGGGCTGCGGCTGTGTACCTTGGTGTTTTGCTGGAATCCTTTGGCCTCGGCATGCTCATAGTCGGGGGTTTTTACCTGCTGATCTTGTGTATTTTTTACCTCGGGCGCAGGAAAATTTTCGGACGTGCAGCCATCCGGATCTTGCGCGATGTGTTTATGCATGATAAGGAGTAAGTAATTAGTAATCAGTAATTAGTGCTTGGTCGTTATGCTGGAATCGTTGAAGGATATCAGGAGTATGAAGGACATCAGGGTTGAGAAGGCGCGGTTGCGCTATGAAGCTTTGATCGCCGAAACCAAAATGATGGAAAGCTTCCGGGCGGTGGAACGGATGTTTACCTTTTTTTCCGGTTTGCGCCGTGTTTCCGGCGGAATAACATATGCCATTGGCGTTATGTCAAAAGCAGGCGGTTTCTTAAGCCGTTTATTCGGAAAACCCAAAAAAGAAAAGCAAAATCAGGAAGATACCACGGCATGCTTCTAGTGTCATGTCAACGCTATTTTAGCCGGCCCAAGTCTTGATCTTTTTCCTCATCTCTGCGACTTAACCGACACAATAGCATTGACACGGCACTAGTCTGTTTGATCCGTTTTCCCAAAACGTATTTTCAGGTTTACAATCTCCGGACGTTTGCCCACACGTACCGGTGGCCCCCATGTGCCGACACCATTGGAAACATAGGCATGCATGCCATTCACCTGACCGTATCCGTAGCTGATGGTATACATGGCCCGGGTAATATAGCTCAGGGGCCACATTTGCCCGTGGTGGGTATGTCCTGACAACTGCAGATCCACCCCTGATCCGGCTGCTTTTTCCAGGTAAAAAGGTTGATGGTCAAGCAGGATAACCGGATAGCTTTTATCTGTCATATCGATCAGTTCGGAAAGCGGTTTGCGTTTTCGTCCGGTAAATCTGGCTTTGTCGCGGTCGTCGCGACCGACCAGATAAAAACTTTCAGCCACCTTCACAACGCTGTCACGTATGATGTGAATACCATGGTTTTCGAGGTATTGCTGTGCTTTTTCGGATCCACCAATATGCTCATGGTTGCCCATTATGCCATATACGCCCAACGGGGCCTGTAGTTCCCGGAGGATTTCCCCTGTATTTTTACGGATTACCGGGGCCAGGTCCTCATCAAGGATGTCGCCGGCCAGCAGGATGATGTCGGGTTCGAGCGACCGGACCCTGTCAAGGATGTTGCGCAACTGTCCGTTGCCAACCAGGGTACCCATGTGAATATCAGACATCATCACTACCCTTAGGTTATTTAATGTACCTGCTTCTTTGTTGATGTGAATATCCAGTTGCCTGATCCGGGGATAACGCGTGTTGATGTGTCCGCCAATGAGCGTGAGCGTTACCAGTGCCACTGAGCCAGCAAAAACCAGCATGCGTACCTTGCCCATATTGGCGGCCACCACCGCAGGAAAAAAAGGAATAATTTGGTTGACCAGCCGCAGCAAATCAACAAACAGCACCAGCAAAAAGAAGTACAGCATGGCTCCGAGCCAGAACGAACCCGTCCAGACCAAAATATCGCTGAGGGTGCTCAGGTAGATATTCTCCAGGATCCGTCCGGTTACATACGTGGACGCCAAAACCCAGAAAAGCCATATGTAATACGTCCTGAATGGGCTGTCTGAAGGCAGGGCCTGCAGTCCGCGTATAAAAATGTAGTAATTTGCCAGGGCATAGATGGTCAGTACGATGGTGAAAAAAATAAGAAAAGCCATTTTGGGTTTCATTGATAGTTACTTAGCCGGGCGCCGGGGCCCGGTCTTGTCATTACCATTCAAACAAATCTATCCAAAAAAATGTTCTTAGACATAAAACATATAATATAAACGAATGGACATCAAAGGAAAAACAGCAATCATCACAGGCGCCACCTCAGGCATCGGACGTGTAACGGCCATGACACTGGCCCGCCGGGGGGCTGAGCTTGTGTTGCCGGTGCGCAGTACAGAGAAAGGAGAGGCCCTGAAAAAAGAAATCCGGGATAAAACCGGAAATGCTTCGGTAGAGGTGATGTCATGCAATTTGGCCTCTATGAATTCCATCAGACAGTTTGCAGAAGCATTCCGTGAAAAACATGACCGCTTGCATATTCTGATAAATAATGCAGGTATCTGGGAGATGAAACGCCGGCAGTCTGACGATGGCATTGAAATGAATTTTGCGGTAAACCATCTTGCGCCTTTTCTGCTTACCAATTTGCTGATTGACATCATCAAAGCCAGTGCACCGGCCCGGATTATCAATGTATCCAGCATGATCCACAAGCAGGCCCGTATCTTATGCAGCATGTGCATAATCCGGTCGATTGGTATCCCTGGGGGGAAGAAGCCCTGGCCAAAGCCCGCAAAGAAAATAAGCCGCTGCTGGTAAGTATTGGCTATTCGGCCTGCCACTGGTGCCATGTGATGGAAAGGGAAGTGGACGGGGGTGAACTGCCGGTCTTCGCACAACGCTTTGTGCCGGGCAAAACCATGATCTATGTATGTGGCATGGGGTACTGCAAATTGCCGGTTGAAACTGTAAAAGAGGCGCTGGCGCAGCTACAGTGATACAGTTTTTCAGGTTTTTACTGTTGCACCACCAAATGCCTCCGACAGCAGTTTAAAATCGGCCAGGGCAATGGCCGTGATGGCCTCGATCACCACAGGCACCCTCAGGGCGATGCAGGCATCGTGCCGCCCCTTGATTGTTAGGTTGGCCATCTTGCCCGTCTCCATATTGAGGCTTTTCTGTTTTTTTGCGATGCTCGATGTGGGTTTTACCGCCACACGAAAAACCAGTTCATTGCTGTTGGTAAGTCCGCCGGTTATGCCACCGGAATTGTTTGAGGCGGTTTCTCCTTTTTTATTGATGATGGGATCGTTGTGCTCGCTGCCTTTCATCGCGGCTGCCTGAAATCCTGAACCAAACTCGATGCCCTTGATGGCCGGTACGGAAAAAGCCAGGTGGCTGATTACCGATTCCGCCGAATCGAAAAAAGGTTCCCCCCAGCCGGCAGGGATATTGTTAGCGCGGCATTCCACCACGCCGCCGATGCTGTCTCCGTCGGACAATGCTTGTTCTACTGCCAGGTCAATGTCTTTCTGGCCTCCTGCCTGGATGAGTTTTGCCGAAATATCAATCCCTGAAAGGATTTTTTTTGCCACCACGCCACCCGCCACAAGGGCAAGGGTGAGCCTTCCGGAAAAATGACCGCCGCCACGGGGGTCGTTGAAGCCGCCAAAGCGTTGCTGTGCCACCAGGTCGGCATGCCCGGGACGGGGGATGCTTGCCAGATGGGCATAATCACCCGGACGGACATTCTTGTTGGCAAACAAAATGGTAAGGGGTGTACCGCAGGTATATGCTTTGTAACAGCCGGATATGATTTGTGGTAAATCATCCTCCTTGCGGGGGGTGGTACCCCGGGCCCCGGCTTTTCGCCGGCCCAGGTCAGCCAGAAAATCATCTTCGGATAGCGGAATGCCTGGGGGGCAGCCGTCAATGACAAGCCCTATATAAGGCCCGTGCGACTCCCCGAATAATTGTGTCCTGAATAAACGGCCAAAAGAGTTCATGATATGCTTATTTTTTGTAAATCATGGTAAAATGCCGGATACGATTTGTCAACGGATGCAGCTTCAGTAATGTTTATGGGGCCATGTGCATTGAGGGCGGCAATGGATGCCGCCATGGCAATGCGATGGTCATTGTGCGAATCCAGGGTGACAGCCCTTATCGGTCCACCAGTGATCAAGAGGGCATCGCCTTCTTCCCTGATCCGGATTCCCATGCGTCCGAATATATCCATCAGGCTTTTTGCACGGTCGCTTTCCTTGGCCCCAAGCCTTCCGGTGCCTGCAATGCGGCTTTCGCCCCGGCAATTGGCTGCCAGAACAGCCAGCGGAGGAAAAAGATCCGGGCAATTGGTGGCATCGAACCCAAAAGCTTTCAGGGGCTTTTTACGGACCTCAAGCCAGTCATCACCCCGGATAATTTCTGTACCGGCCATGGATAAAGCTTCCAGGATTTTCCGGTCAGCCTGGGAGGAAATCATATTCAGGCCGGTGACCCTGATTTGTCCGGCAATGGCACCAGCCACCAGCAAAAAGGCCGCAGCACTCCAGTCTCCTTCTACCGCAAACCTGCACCCCCTGTATTGTTGTTTTCCGCGTATGAAAAAGTACCGGGTTTTTTTCCGCTCCACCTCCACGCCAAAGGCATTCATGATCTCAAGGGTCAGGTCGATATAGGTTTTGCTTTTCAGGTTCTTGACGTTCAGATGGGTATCTGATCCGGCCAAAGGCGCCCCGATCAAAATCCCTGTCAGAACCTGGGAGCTGAGCGATGCATCGATCGTAGCATGCCCTCCTTTGATGGGTCCTTTTACAATAACAGGCAAACGACCCCTGTGTGTGGTGCAGGCTACACCTACTGCTTTCAGTGAATCCTCCACCATTTGCATCGGGCGTTTAAGAAGGCTTCCTGCGCCGGTGAGTGTTACCTCATGGCCGAGGGTGGCTGCCACCCCGGCAAACATCCTGATGGCAAGTCCTGATTCCCCGCAATCCAGGGTATGTGCGGGGGCGTCGACCCCCCCTTTGATCAGCAAGGACTGGCCGCGTTCACGGATATCTGCGCCCAGGGCCCTGCACACATTGATGGCCGCCAGCACGTCGTTGTTTGTGCCCGGGCGGATAATCTCTGACTCACCCACTGCCAGTGATGCAATGGCAATGGCCCGCTGGGCAGCGCTTTTTGAAGGCGGTGCTTGCAGGGTCCCGTCAACAGCCGAAGGCCAGATTTTTTTCCTCATGAATCAGTTCGTTGATGGTATTATCATTCAGGCCGAAGGCCGAAATAACCAGGTCATGCGATGCTTGATGAAAAAGACGTATGCTGTCGTCGGTCAGTACAAAAATACGCAATGCCTTTTTTTGTAAATGCTCGTGCAGTTTTTTGGCCAATGTATCGGGCGAGGGTTTTTGGTCAATGTAAAATGCAGCGGCTTCTACCCCCTGGTGGATCAGCCACCGTTCGCCCCCGATCACCGGGATGCCTTTTTCCCTGGCTTGCCTGTTCATTCTGGATGGTTTGTAAATGGCGTCGAGCAACATGTTGTAGTTCAGCTTGTCGATATATGGTGGAATACCTTCAGGCAACAGCGTTGATACCACGGCATCGAAATGTGGCATGTTAGCTGGCTGTGTCCAGGGAATGACATCGCCGCCAAAAACACGCGCCAGTTGCCTGGCCCTGGAAAGGGTGCGATTGCTGATGCTGACTCTGGCGCCTGCATTTACCAGTCCATACACCGCTGCTTTAGCTGCCCCGCCAGCACCCAGCACCAGGATACGGGCACCCTGGACGGTCAGTCCCGCTTCTTCCAGTGCCCCGCAAACCCCGTAATGGTCGGTGTTATGGCCCTCAATGCGACCGTTGCACTGACGGATGCAATTCACTGCACCGACGGCTTGGGCTGCGGGGGTGACACTGTCTGCCAGGTGCAGTACCGATTCCTTAAAAGGAGCGGTGATGCTGGCGCCCCGAATAGGCAGCAGCCGGACAATACGGATTAGGTCTTCGGCCGATTGCGGCCGGATGCGGGTGTAATATTCTTTTCCGGAATCCAGCAGCGGACTGAAAAGCTGCGGACTTTTGCTGTGCAATACCGGGCTGCCGAAAACTGCGTAGGTGTTCATTTTTTGTCGAAATGTCAATGGGTCAAATGGTTTATTACAAAGTCTTTTAGTTCTTTTATCGGGATGGGCTCTACCGAAACCTGGCCGATCCCTTCCATCAAAACAAAATGAATATGATCACCTTCCTTTTTTTTATCTTTTACCACTGACTGGAATATGATTTCCGGATTTGTGGGGCTTTCAGTGGGCAGACCTAAAGATTGCAGCAACTTCGTAAGCCGGATGCGTTCTGCCGGACGGAGCCTTCCTTTGTGTTCTGATAACCTGGCGGCAAAGGCCAATCCGATGGCTACGGCGTGGCCGTGGGAAATGCGGTCGGTTTTCTCCACGGCATGACCCCAGGTGTGGCCCAGGTTCAGTTTTCGGCGTTCGCCTGTTTCCACTTCGTCTTTGTTGACAATAGCTGCTTTTACATGAATTGAGTGCTGAACCAATTTGTTGATCAGGCCTTCGTCCAGGTTCAGGATGTCGCCGGCATGGTCCTTTATTATATTGAACATGTGTTTGTCGGCGATCAGTACATGCTTGACCATTTCAGCCAGGCCATTTTTTAATTCCTCTTTGGGCAGACTGTGCAACAGGGTGGTGTCGCACAAAACAAATTGTGGCTGGTTAAAAGTACCAATGATGTTTTTGAATCCATCCAGATTGACACCGTTTTTACCGCCGATGCCGGCATCTACCTGGGCCAGCAACGAGGTGGCTACATAACCAAACCTGGTTCCACGCATATATACCGAAGCTACGAAACCTGCCATATCGCATACCATGCCACCGCCAAACCCCAGCACAAAAGCATCCCTTCCGGCTCCTTCTTCCATTAGCCAACGACAGATGTACGCTGCATTTTCGAGGGTTTTTTGTTGTTCCCCGGCATCCAACACATATACCGGGCAATCCGGAAAACGATGCCCATAGATCTTATGCAGATTTTTGTCGGTGATGATAAATACATTGTGTCCGGGGATGTATTCCCCGAGTTTATCCAGGGTTTCACCTGCAAGGATACGGCTGCTTCCGTGGCGTCCATTGATAATTATGGGTTTCATTGGCCTCTGATTATAATTCAAAGATAGGAGGAATTCCCGGCTTTTTAGGACGTGTGGAGTGCTTTGTTTTTTGCGCCGATAAAGATTCGTGATGGATTTCTTCAAACAACTTCCGGACAAAAGCCTGGCGCAGGCCGGCATCCCTTGCCCTGGACAGCACTTTTTTTATTACTTGTTTCCAACGCCGTGGCTGCAGGGTTTTCATATCATGGGCCGTTTTGATGGTAGCAATCTCACCCGCCAATTTCATTCTGTTGCCAAGCGCCCATATCAATACCTGGTCAATGACATCCACCTCCGCCCTCAACTCTTCCAGCATGCTTCTGTTTGCTTCCTTTCCTGTTACATGTTTCCCAAAAAGTTTATTCATCAGATCTGCAAAAGCGGCTGGGGTAATTTGCTGCCTGGCATCGCTCAGTGCGTTTTCCGGTTGCGAATGGACCTCGATCATGAGTCCATCCATTCCTATCTCCAGACCTCTGCGGGCCACCAGTTCCACAAGTTGTTGATCGCCCGCAATATGACTGGGATCACAAATTATAGGGATTTCCGGCATTCTTTGTTTCAGTGTTACGGGAATATGCCACCACGGATGGTTGCGGACCGTACGGGCACCAATCCACAACATGTCGATGCCGTGTTCCAAAGCTTTTTCCACATGCGCCCTGAAATAATCTACCTTTCCTGTTGTGGCCAGGGCGGTGGCTGTTTCCATTAGTTGTACGGGCGATTCTGCACTGCAGGGACCTGCGATGATCAAAGGCAGCCGGGTCTTTTCAGGCTTGTTTTTAAGAGTCAGGTGTCCGTCTGTTTTCATAATAACGTGGTGATTATACATGTTTATTGATTACTTGTTGGATTGTATTGGCCTGATGAATCAACCGGCTGATGCTTTTTGTATCGCGGCCGGCAATATGTTTTCGAAAAGAAAGCAGTTGATCAATATAGGCATCAAGCGCTTCCAATACTGGTTCGGCATTTTCTTCAAAAATGGGAGTCCAGGTGCCGGATGCGCTGGCGGCCAGCCTGACGGTTGTTGTAAAGCCACCACTTGCCATACTTGCTATGTGTTTTTCGTTTTTTTCTTTCTCCTGAACACAAATGGATAATGCAAAGGAAGCGATATGTGATATGTGGGAGACATAGGCCGCGTGAACGTCGTGCCGGGCGGCATTCATATGAATGACTTGCATATTCAGCACCTTGAACATTCTGTTAACTACATCAAGCGATTCTTTATCGCTTTTTTCCCGGTCGCATCAACGGGCGTGGCCAAAATAATTAAATCAGCCATGCGCACGGCATCTTCCAGGCTGGTTATTTCGTCTGCCAACCCGTTTGCCCTGGCTAATTCACGGTGCCTGGCATTATTGTCGACACCGATGATATGTTGGGCAAACCCCCGTTGTTTTAAATCTTTCGCCATGGAACCACCGATAAGCCCCAGGCCCGTTATACATATATTCATGTTTACGATTGGTATTATATGTTTTCCCATATTTCGGGCAAAAAAAAACCCCGCATTGCGGGGCTTTAATCGTTTGTTATGTGTTTGCTTTACACCATATCACCACACCCCTTTATTGCTAAAGAAATAATAATAATAGGTGGTATAATTGTTCGCAGCAGTCATTCTTTTCGCCTCAGACTGCAATGATAAACATTTTTTTAATACTACAACACAGTACAGTAAATTTTTTTGATGCCAGGCCGTGCTTCTGTGGGGGTCTCTGTAAAAATCAGTATTTTTGATACCGATTCAGATAAAACGATAGCATCTGTTCAACGTGAAATTTTTAAAGGATAAGATTATGAATATGATTCGTTCCGTGGCCCGGCACTGGATTTTTGCAGGGATTGCTTGTTTCTTTGTTTTTTCTTCCGTTGCACAAGAACGGCGGCCCATGACACTGGAAGACATCATGCACTTTCACCACATCCACAATCACAGTTTACAGATCAACCAGGATGGCAGCTGGGTGGCTTATGCGGCCTGGCCAGACAGGGGCGATGGCTATGGCATGCTGGTGTCGGCCGGCCGGCAATCCGAATATAAAGTTGTCCGTGGGGAAAGTCCGCGCTTTTCAGTTTCCGGACAATGGGCTTTGTTTACCCAACGGCCGCCCTTTGAAGAAACAGAGGGCAAACCGGCGTCACAAAGGCCAAACAATGGCGCGGTGCTTGTGCATACGGCCGACGGATCGAGGGTTGTTTATGATAATGTGCAGCAAGGCCGTTTCGCTAAAAACCGGGACCTGCTTTTTGTGCATCATGCATTTGCTGAAGACACCTTGCTGACTGATGAAGAAAACAAGCAATTGAAAGATGCCGGCACACCCCTTTTGATCCGTGATCTGGATGAAGATTCGGAGCGGACCCTTGATTTTGTGCATGCCTGGACGGTAGACAGCCTGGCCACCACGCTGATATTTACAATGAAGGACACCCTGGAGGCCATTAATGGTTTGTATGCTTTTTCGCTGGATGATCTTTTATCGGATCCCTTACCCCTGGATACTGTCGGCAAGGCGAAATTTGGCGGGTTTACATGGTTTGAAGGGATCTCGCGGCTGGCTTATATGCGCGCGGAGGACCTGGAAAAGGATACGGCAGAAACAGCAGCGCTATACCTCTGGCAGCCAAATGATGCCTCACCCGGAAAGCTCCTGGCCCAAAGCGATGCCCCCGATGATTATTTCCTACCATTCGATAACAGGCTGCAATGGACCCTTGACGGGGAACGCTTGTTCTTTGGTTTGCGGCCGGCACGTTTTTCGGCACAGCCTGAAGCTGAAAAAGAATACCCCTCTGTGCTTGATTCCATCCGCCAGGATGCGGAGATAGATATCTGGCATGGCGACGACCCCTTGATCAAAACCCATGAAAAAAATGCCTGGCGGCAGGTGCAGCGGCAAAACCTTTTGTCTGTCTATCACCTGGCGGATGATCGCATCGTTTGGCTGGCCGATGAAAAGATCAACCAATTGCAGGTGGCGGCCACGGGCGACCATGCAGTTCTTTCCACCAATGTTCCTTACAGCAGGCGGATTACCTGGGAGGGATGGTTCAGGGATATTTACCTTGTAAATCTGTATACCGGGGAAAAGCATACGGTACTTGAGGAAATGCAGGGCATGACCTCCTTGTCGCCCGGTGGCCGGTTCCTGGTATATTTCCGCGACAAACACTGGCATGTGTTTGATGTTTTATCCGGTACGCATACAAACCTGACCCGGCATATTGATGTTCCGTTTTACAACGAAACCCACGATACGCCATCGACAGTTTCGGGCTACCCCGTAGCCGGATGGGTGGATGACGGACAGTCTGTGTTGATTTATGACCGTTATGATATATGGCTGGCTGATGCAGTAACGGGTGAAATGCGAAACATTACCGCCGGCAAAGGCCGCCAGGATAAGACCGTCTTACGTATTCGCAAACTGGATGATGCCTTTTTTTTTGGTCCCGATGAGGCGGTATTTCTCGAAGGGTTTAATGAAGAGACCAAGACCCGGGCCATTTATTCGGCCCGCCTCGACAAAGTGGGTTTGGACCTGCTTTACGATACCGGGCAAAACCTTCGTTTGCGCCGCTTGTCTGATGACGGTTCCACCCTTTTGTTTACCCGCGAATCACAGGATGTGTTTCCAGACCTCTGGGTTTCCAACGCCCGATTCCGCCGGCCGCAACAATTATCAAACCTTCAGGAGCAAGTGGAACAGTTCAACTGGGGCAAGGCCGAACTGATCCATTATACCTCGGCCGACGGGCATCCCCTGCAGGGCATTGTGATCAAACCGGGCGATTATGATCCGTCCCGTCGCTATCCGGTATTCGTGTATTTTTATGAAAAGTTCTCCCAGCGGCTGCATGATTTCAACCAGACGGTGATCAACCACCGGCCCGGTTTTGGTTACTATGCCAGCAATGGCTATGTAGTGTTTTTGCCGGATATACATTTTGTGGAAGGCCGTCCTGGCATGTCGGCGGTGAAATCACTGGGGCCTGCCGTGCAGACCATTATCGACATGGGTATTGCAGACCCTGATGCCATCGGGCTCCATGGCCATTCATGGAGTGGTTACCAGGCCGCCTATGTGGTGACACAGACAGATATGTTTGCCGCTGTTATTGCCGGCGCCCCGGTCTCGAACATGACCAGTGCCTATGGGGGTATTCGCTGGGGCAGTGGGTTGGCCCGTCAGTTTCAGTATGAGACCGGCCAGAGCCGCATCGGCTCCTCCCTCTTTGACAGGCGCTACCTCTACATTGAAAATTCGCCCCTGTTCTATGCCCACGAGATCTATACCCCCATGCTCATCATGCATGGCGACGTGGATGAGGCTGTGCCCTGGGAGCAATCCATCGAACTCTATCTGGCCATGCGCCGTGCCGGCAAGGATGTGATCTTTTTGCAGTATCGCGATGAGCCCCATCATCCGCAGAAATACCCCAATAAACTGGATTATACCATCCGGATGAAGGAATATTTTGACCACTATTTGAGGGGCAGGGAAGCACCGGCCTGGATCCGGGAGGGGGTGCCATATTCAGGGGACTGATAAAGCAGGATGCCGGGCTTATTCCGCTGGTTTTTTCCTGTGTATTACCAGATAAATGATGGGCAACAGCCCCAATGTGTTGAAAATGGCAATACAGATAAACCAATCAACCAATCAACCAATAAATACATGCCATATGGATAAGCTATTCCAACCATATAATATGGGTCCAAATACCCTGGCCAACCGCATTGTGATGGCGCCCCTTACACGTCGCCGGGCCACCTTGCCGGGGCTTACCGCCAATGAATTGATCGGCAAATATTACCGGCAACGCGCCTCGACGGGGCTTATCGTGGCGGAAGGAAGCCAGATATCACCGGAGGGCTATGGGTTTACAGGTTCTCCAGGCTGTTATTCGGCGGCACAGGTCGCCGGCTGGAAAACGGTAACCGATGTAGTACACCGGGCAGGGGGCAAGATTTTTCTCCAGCTTTGGCATGTGGGACCATGGTCGCATCGCCTGTTGCAGCCCGGGAAAAAGTCCCCGCTGGCAGCTTCAGAGATCAGGCCCCAGGGGGAGGTGCTTACCCCGGAGGGCCGGCTTCCTTACGAATACGCCCGTGCAATGACAGTGGAAGAGATCCACAATACGGTTAAAGATTTTGGCCGTGCGGCAAAAAATGCCATGGAGGCAGGGTTTGATGGTGTGGAGATCCACGGGGCGCATGCCTACCTGATTGACCAGTTTATTATGGATGGTACCAACAGCCGCATGGATGACTATGGCGGGCCGGTAGAAAACAGGGCCAGGTTTTTGTTTGAGGTGATCGCAGAGGTGCTGAAATATGTTCCTGCCGGCAAAACAGGCCTGCGTTTGTCACCAAGGGCAGTGAAACCGGGCATGGCTGATTCGCATCCCGAAAAAACCTATGGCTGGATCGTGGACCAGTTAAATGGCTTATCCCTGGCTTACCTGCACATCAGTGAAATAATGACTCCTGAAGAGCGACTAAACGGGACAGCAAAGAGCATTGTGCCTTTTTACCGCAACCTATACAAGGGGGTTTTGATCTCATGCGGCGGGCATGGCCTGGAAAGCGCACGGGCTATGATAGTGGCAGGCCATGCCGATCTCATTGCGTTTGGCAAAGCATTCATATCAAACCCTGACCTGGTGGCGCGGCTAAAAACGGGGGCACCCCTGGCCGAACCCGACAAGGAAACTTTTTATCATGGCGGGCCCAAAGGCTACATTGATTATCCCACCTTTACCTGCTGACTTGCACCCTGTGGGTGACCACTCCACCAGTGGTGGTGACCTGGACCATATAAATGCCCGTGCGGAACCCGGATACATCTATTTCGTAGTGGGTTGTGCCTGGAACAGCGGCATCGTAAACCACCTGCCCGAGAATACCGATCACCCGGAGGGCCATCTCATCAGTATCCGGTCATGATTATGTGTGGTTTTTTAGTGCCGCAATGTGCCGCTTTTTCTTAAAAACATCAAAGAATGGCAGGTTGTAATGGTATCCTGTATTATCTTTGTGAACAGTTTATATTAACGAGTAGATTATGGACAGAAAAGAAGCCCTGACCTTGTTGAGGTCTTACGTGAAGAATGAAAAATTGATCGCCCACTGCCTGGCCTCTGAGGCGGTGCTGCGTGCGTTGGCTGAGCGGCTGGATGCCGATCCTGAACAATGGGCGTTGGCTGGTTTGCTGCACGATCTGGATGTGGAGATCACCAATGCCGACCCAAAAATACATGCCCTGAAGGGTGCCAACATACTCGAAAAACAGGGGCTTGATCCGGAAATTGTGGAAGCCGTCCGCTTGCACAACGAAGAAGCAGCCCACGGCGGGGAACGGCATAAACCCCTGCATCATGCCCTGGCTGCCGGAGAAACCATCACCGGTCTGATCACAGCCACAGCCCTGGTATATCCCGAAAAAAAGGTGGCCGGTGTAAAACCCAGGTCCATTACCAAAAGAATGAAAGAAAAGGCATTTGCCGCCTCGGTAAACAGGGATACAATTATGGAGTGCGAAAAACTGGGCCTGAGCCTGCAGGAATTTGTAGAGTTGTCGCTCAATGCCATGAAGAAGATCGGCCCGGACATCGGCCTATAACCCCCCGTTACCTGCCGCTTATTCAAAAACCGCCATTAAATCGTCGTGGCGCAATATTTCCAGGGCTTCTAAAAACGTGCGGTCTGTGGTATGTAATACCGGGAAAAAGGCCTCTGCGCCAATAATATTCCTGCCGATATAGGCCTTCAGGTTGCTCCGGATCAGGGTTTCGGTTTCCCTGTTGATATGATCCGGAATGCGCATCCCATGCTCACGGGCATAATTCAAAAAAGTGTTATAAATGGTGTTGGTCAGGACAAAGCCTTCGATGAAGTCGCGAGCGTCACTGTATTGCTCCAGGCTGGCACGGTGCCTGTCAGCATAGTCGAATGCAAAGGTATATATGTGACCCCGGTTAAACACCTGGTTAAAGAAGGTGATGTCGTTGTCGCTCTCCAGGGGTACAAAGATGTCGGGCATGATGCCGCCACCGCCATATACTGTCCTGCCGCCGGGGGTTTCAAACCGCAGGCTTTCATCAAAGCGGATGCTGTCCGGACTCACCATTTCACCGTTATGGTATCGCTGGATAAATTCGTTAAAATAGGCTTCCTCGCCTTCTTCATAAGGTTTCTGGATGCTTCTGCCGGTGGGGGTGTAATACCTGGCAATGGTCAGCCGCAGGGCCGAGCCGTCAGAAAGCTGGACCTGTTCCTGTACAAGCCCTTTGCCAAAAGATCTTCTGCCAATAACAAGCCCCCTGTCATTGTCTTGAACGGCGCCGGCAATGATCTCGCTGGCTGATGCCGACCATTCGTCGATAAGAACTATCAAAGCCTGTGTTTCCAGCCTTCCGTTCTGTCGGGCACGGGCGTATGTCCGCGGACGTTTCCGGCCATCGGTGTATACGATCAGCTGACCGGCTTCGAGCAATTCGTCGGCTACCATGATGGCTGCATCCAAAAAGCCACCCCCGTTGCCCCGCAGGTCAAGGATCATTTTTTCCATACCCTGTTCCAGCAATTGATCAAGGCCTGATACAAACTCCTGGTATGTGCTGACCGAGAATTTGTTCAGGCGAATATAGCCAATGTGCTCGTCCACCATATAGGCAATATCCATGCTGAAAGAGGGGATTTGATCCCTGGCAAGGCTAAACGGCATAAGACCGGGCACACCGGTACGCATTACGGAAATGGTAACTGTGGTTCCTTTTTTACCCATCAGCATATCCACTACATCGGCCGTTGACATATTAACCCCTGCAATAAGGCTGTCTTCCACCATAACGATGCGGTCGCCCGGCATGATGCCGGCTTTTTCGCTGGGGCCGCCCGGAATAGGGTGCACCACCACGACCGTGTCTTTGATCATATTGAATTCAATCCCGATGCCTTCAAAACTGCCCATCAGGGGGTCGTTGAGGCGTCTGAAATCTGATGCGGGAATATAAGATGAATGGGGGTCCAGGTTTTTCATCAGGGCGCGAATGCTTTCTTCCGTCAGGTATTCCCTCGACACGCTGTCAACATAAGCATCATAAATGTAGTTTATGACATTATTGATTTTGTTGTGCCGGTCAGGGCCAATGGGAAAAAAGCTGCTGTCCGATGCACTGGTTCCGGGGGTTCGAAGCTGCAGCCCCAGGTAAAATCCGACAATGAGTACCAGCGCCAGGATCACGGGCATATACACTCTGAAAGGGATGTGTTTTTTTTCGTGTGGCATGATTTTGAATCTACGCGTTTACTGCAAAAATAGCGATTTATGGGCAGATATCCGATTAAAGCTGTTTGATTTTTTTTATGAGCCCCGAACTGGAAAATCCCTCTAAAAGGGGAATGCTGAGCACTTGTCCGCCATGTTGGCGAACAGTGCCTGCCCCGGCAATGTCTTCGGGCAGATAGTCGTCTCCCTTCACGAGGACGTCGGGCAGGATGATTTGCACGATATTTTCGGGTGTGTCTTCATCAAACAAGACCACGGCATCTACAAAAGAAAGGGCCGCCAGCATGATGGCCCGGGCGTTTTGCCCGTTCACCGGACGCTTTTCACCCTTGATCCTGCGGACGGAATCATCTGTATTCAGCCCGACAATCAGTACTTTTCCCAGGTCGGCAGCACGCGCCAGATAGTCCACGTGTCCGGCATGGAGCAAGTCGAAGCAGCCGTTGGTGAATACAATGCGCTGTCCTTTAAATCGCCAGTATTGCAGGCGGTATTGTAGTTTCTGACGGTCATCAGGGCCAAAAACCTTGGTTTCTAAATGACGGTGTTTGCTGTGTTTCATTGTTTTGATGTTGGTGTTATTTTGGTTCCGACAGACAACATCACCCACGAAAAGGTGCCTGCCAGTAAATTGACAATGATTTGGTTGGCGTGAGTTATGTATGCATAGGATGTAGCCGGTTCGGAAGCGATTCCGTATAGTTCAGTCAGGGTAATGATGGTAACAAAATGATAGGTGCCGATGCCTCCGGGAACGGGTGCCAGAATGCCGAGGCTCCCAACGGCCAGCAAAGTAAGCCCGGCAAGGGGGGTCAGATGGGATGTTGCGCCAATGGCAAAGAAACACAGGTAAACCGTCATAAAATACAATCCCCAGATCAGGAAGGTGTACAACACGAACCATCCCTTTCCGCGCATGGTCCTGATGGAGGTGAAGCCATGCATAAAACCCCGCCATTGTCTTTTGATCCTGTAAAACAAATCTCCTTCAGCAGACCGCCTGGCTTTTTTCCGTATAAAAAAGATGCCACCTGCCAGCAGTGCTGCTGCGAGCAGAATAACGGCGGTGAAAACCAGCCAGTTTTCGCTGGCTGTTCTGAAGGCCGGAACCCAGAAAACCCTGGCCATGAAGCTCCTGAGAAAAGCGAACTGCCCCAGGATAATTAAAAACCCGACAATTATCAGGCTGATCAGGTCGAATACCCGTTCGGCCAGAACAGTTCCGGCCAGTGCGTTAAACGGTGTTTTTGAAGATTTACTCAGGGTAATGCAGCGGGTCACTTCACCCATCCGGGGCAATGCCAGGTTGGCCATGTACCCGGTCATGACCGCATAAAACGTCTCGATGGCTTTGGTACGGTATCCCATAGTACCAATGAGCATATTCCAGCGGATGGCCCGTATAAAGTGGCTCAATATGGCACAGCCCATGGCCAGTCCGACCCACAGGTAATTTGCCTGGCGCATTTCCCTGATGATCAATTCAATATCCTGACCACGTGTAATCAACCATAAAAGGACGATTCCCAGCATGAGGGCTAAGAAAACCCTTACATATCTTCTGATATGTGTTTTCAAAATATGTGGCTTAGATTTTATTGTTGGTGCCGGGAAAGATAATTGCAGGCACATGATTTTTGGCCTGATCGGGATCCATGTGCACATAGGCGATGATGATGATGATGTCGCCAGGCTGCACTTTCCGGGCAGCCGGACCGTTCATGCAAACCTGCCCACTGCCCCTTTCCCCTTTAATGACATATGTTTCCAGGCGCTCGCCATTGTTCACATTGACAACCTGTACCTTTTCATGCTCCAGAATACCCGATGCATCCATCAGATCTTCATCAATGGTGATGCTGCCAATATAATTAAGGTCGGCTGCGGTCACCACCACCCTGTGTATTTTCGATTTTAATACCTCTATAAGCATAATGCTGTCTTTTCTGGAGGGCCTTCTGCCGGGCAGAAAGCCGCGGGCAAAGTTACGAATATAATGTAAGATTGTCAATGAGCCTTACAGGACCTGCATATACGGCGATACAGGCAACGGCTGTCCTGCCCGCTTCAGGGGTGTCGACAGGAAGCAGGTTGTCGGCCCATACGATCTCAAAATATTCTACTGTCAGTTCAGACGACCTGTTGATGTGCGCCGTTACGTTTTCTTTAATGAAATGCACCCCATGGCCCGGGTACAAATCCCTTGCCATTTGCAGGGCCTGGTAAATCTTCGGTGCTTCTTTCCGCTGAGCTTCGGTAAGGCGAACGTTCCGGCTGCTGAGCGCCAGTCCGTCGGATTCCCGTACGGTAGGACAGGACACAATTTCAACATCATGGCCTTCCATCCTGGCCAATGCCCGGACCACCTGCAACTGCTGAAAATCCTTTTCGCCGAAATACGCGCGGTGAGGCTCTACGATGTTCAATAATTTATTCACCACGATGGCCACCCCGTTAAAATGGCCTTCGCGAAAGCGGCCTTCCATCACCTTGTCGAGATGGCCAAAATCATATACCCTGGTTTCCGGCTCAGGGTATATTTCTTTGACCTCCGGGCAAAAAACAGCATCACAACCAGATTGCTCCAACTGGGCCAGGTCGCTGTCTAATGTCCGTGGGTATGCTTTGAGGTCTTCCGCTTTATTAAACTGAATGGGGTTCACAAAAACACTGCATACCACCAGGTTGTTTTCGCTGCGCGCTTGCTTAATAAGAGCTATGTGACCGGTATGCAGGGCACCCATGGTTGGAACAAACCCAATGCTTTTGCCAGCCATTTTTTCTTGTCTGACCCATTTACTCAGTGCATTCCTTTGATTGAATAATTTCATTAAAGTGTGATAAATGCCTGTTTGTTTGGCAAAAACAAATCGGCAAAGCTAAATAGATTATTTGAAAAGTAGCAAAAAAATCTGTACTTTTGCATATTATTTCTTTTAAGATCATTTAACCGTTCATTTTATTTATGGAAAAGCCCAAAGTTCTTTTTGTACAACAGGAAATTACCCCCTATCTGAAAGAATCCCATATGGCCCATATAGGCCGGTATCTTCCGCAAGGAATTCAGGAAAGAAAAAAAGAAATCAGGACCTTTATGCCGCGTTATGGTTGTATCAACGAGCGTCGCAATCAACTTCACGAGGTGATTCGTCTTTCTGGAATGAATCTTGTTATCGACAACACTGACCACCCGCTGATCATCAAGGTAGCCTCTATCCAGTCTGCACGCATGCAGATCTATTTTATTGACAATGAAGATTTCTTTCAGCGAAAGTTCACACTGACAAATAAGTCGGGCGCGTATTTTGATGACAACGACGAGCGGGCCATCTTTTTTACCCGGGGCGTGATTGAAACAGTAAAAAAACTGGGATGGTCACCTGACCTGGTACATTGCAACGGCTGGTTCACGAGCCTGATGCCTTTTTACCTGAAGATTGTTATTAAAGACAACCCCATGTTTTCCGATACCAAAGTGGTGTATTCCATATACAATGATCCATTCCCCGGTCAACTCGGCAAAGACATGTCCAAAAAAATGAAAACCAAAGGCCTGGGTGAAGAGTTGCTTGCAAAATTTGCCGGGCCGGACTATGAAAGCATCAGCAAAGTGGCCATTGATTATGCCGACGGAATTATCCTTGGCGACAAGACGCTGCACAAAGGGGTTGAACAATATGCAAGGGGAAGCGGCAAGCCCCTGCTCGAATACCATGACAAGGATACTTACATTGATGCATACAATCAGTTTTATGACGAAGTATTGGTGTCCGAATCGGTTTTACAGCAATAATAAAATCTTTACCTTTGCATTCGGATTAACGGGAATGCGTACTCATTGGATCATAAAAAATCTTTGAACCTTGAAAACATCAATAAACCCCCGTTTTTACGGGGTTTTTTTCGCCCTTTTGAAAAGAATGGCCATGGTTTCAGCTTTTTTGTTGCTGATCCATGCCTGTTCTGAGTCGGATGAGATCGGACTGGATCTGGTTGATACACGGGCACAGCTTCATACCCTTGACACCCTGAGTCTTCAGGCCATCACCGTGATTGACGACAGCGTGGCCATGAACTTTGGCAGTATGAATATCCTGGGTATGATCAATGATCCGGTATTCGGGAAGACCCATGCCAGTATCTACACAGAAACCCGTCTGCCCAGGAATAACCTCTACCTGGGCGAAGACCCGGTGCTCGACTCCATTTACCTGGTGCTTTCGTATACCGGAAACTTTTACGGATTTGTCAGGAACTATCAGAGGCTGAAAGTATATGAGCTAAGTGAAAACTTTCCTGAGGCAGACACTCTTTTTTCGAACCTGGTTATCCCGCATGAACCGGAACTGATCACCAAACACCCAAGGGGGCATCTTTTACAACCTGCGCCCCTCGATAGTGTGATGATAGACAGCATCATGTTCCCTCCCCAGATTCGCATTCCGCTCACAGATGCTTTTGGACAGAAATTTATCGATGCCAATGAAACAGAGGCTTTTGAGAACGTACCCAATTATCTGGAGGCTTTCAAGGGTTTGTATATTGCACCCGGCGACAAATTTGACGGCCTGGGTTCCAAGTACCAGATCAATATGCTATCCCCCCTCACTTCACTGGAGCTATATTATAAGAACGAAGACGACACGGTGTCGCGGATACAGCGTTTCCCGATCAATGAGTTTGCCAAGCGGACATCCCGGATGGAACATTTTGGTTATGAAAACACCCACCCGGTGCTCAGGGCACAGATCGAAGAATCGGATTACTCCATGGGCGACAGCTTGTTATTCCTTCAATCTCTTGGGATGTTGCGTGCCAATATCCACCTGCCATACCTGGATGAATTGATCGGTGATTCGAGGCTGCTGATCAACAAAGCGGAATTGGTTGTACCTGTGGCTGAAGGACTTGTTGCAGAGCATTTGCCGGCATCAAGGGAGTTGCTGTTGCTTCGTATTGATGAAGACGGCGACCTGAAATTCCTGGATGATTACATGATGGGCAGCACTTATTTTGGCGGGCGTTTGAACGAAGATAAAATGCAATATACCTTCAACATCTCCAAATATTTTCAGCAATTGCTGGATGGGACCCATCCCAACGACGGACTGGCACTGGTGGTTGCCGGGGCTTCTGAAGACATGAGCCGCGTTGTGCTGCACGGGCCCGGGAGGACTGAGAACCCCATGCGCCTGATCATTTATTATTCTGTATTTGATTAAAACAGCCCGGTATGTGTGGAATCGTTGGTTACATCGGTCGCAAAGAAGCCTACCCCATCCTTATCAAAGGCCTTTACAGGCTCGAATACCGTGGCTACGACAGTGCCGGGGTAGCACTGCTTGACGGGGATCTGAAATTGTTTAAAACCCATGGCAAGGTGGCTGACCTGGATAAACTGGTCGATGGCCATCGGGTATCAGGACATGCAGGCATAGCACATACGCGGTGGGCCACTCACGGGGAACCTAACGATGTGAACGCCCACCCGCACTACAGTCCGTCGAAAAAACTGGCCATCATCCATAATGGCATTATTGAAAATTATGCTGTTCTCAAACAGGAGTTGATCAACCGTGGCTATTCTTTCAGCAGTGAAACCGATACCGAAGTGCTGATCCATCTCATTGAGGACATTCAGCAAAACGAAGGGTTATCTGTCGAAGAAGCGGTGCGCATAGCCCTGAACCAGGTGATCGGTGCCTATGCCATTGTGGTGGTTTCGCAAGAGTTTCCCGATCAATTGATTGCTGCAAAAAAAGGCAGTCCCCTGGTGATTGGCATAGGCGACGGCGAATATTTTATTGCTTCCGATGCATCCCCCATCGTGGAATATACCAAGAATGTGGTATACCTGGAGGACGAAGAAATGGCCATCATCCCAAGGCAGGGTGAACTCATCGTCAAGACCATCAAAAACCAGAAAAAAACGCCCTATGTTTTTCAATTGGAGATGCAGTTGTCGTCCATTGAAAAAGGGGGCTTTCCACACTTTATGCTTAAGGAAATCTATGAGCAGCCACGCAGCATCAAAGACAGCATGCGGGGTCGTCTGAATGCCCTCAAGGGCATCATTTCGCTGGGGGGCATCATCGATTATGAGCAAAAACTGGTCAACTGCAAACGCATCATTATTGTGGCTTGCGGCACTTCATGGCACGCCGGCCTTGTGGGGGAATACCTTTTTGAAGACCTGGCACGCATTCCTGTGGAGGTAGAGTATGCCTCAGAGTTCAGGTACCGGAACCCGGTGATCTTCGAAAACGATGTGGTGATTGCCATCAGCCAGTCGGGCGAAACCGCCGACACCCTGGCTGCCATTGAACTGGCCCGGTCAAAGGGGGCCACCATCCTTGGTATCTGTAATGTTGTGGGTTCTTCCATTGCCCGTGCCACCCATGCCGGGTCTTATACACACGCCGGTCCCGAAATAGGGGTTGCATCCACAAAAGCCTTTACCGCCCAGGTAACCATACTGAGCCTGATGGCGCTGTTGATTGCCGACAAAAAGGGAAGCATTTCAAAATCACGCTATTATCAGTTGATCAGTGAGATGGAAGCCATCCCTGCAAAAGTGGAAAAGACATTGCAGGTAAATGACACCATATTGGAACTCAGCAAAAAATTTCAGGATGCACGGAACTTCCTTTACCTGGGCAGGGGCTATAATTTCCCGGTAGCGCTCGAAGGGGCCCTGAAGCTTAAAGAGATTTCATACATTCATGCCGAAGGATATCCGGCGGCTGAAATGAAACATGGCCCCATAGCCCTTATAGATAAAGAAATGCCTGTTGTGGTGATTGCCACCAGGAAGGGCAGCTATGAGAAGGTGGTGAGCAACATCCAGGAAGTGAAGGCCCGCAAGGGTGTCATTATTGCCGTGGTTACCGAAGGGGATGAGATGGTCAGGGGTATGGCTGATTTCATCGTGGAGATCCCGGAAACGGATGAGATCTTCGTGCCCCTTGTGGCCACCATTCCCCTGCAACTTCTGTCTTACCATATTGCTGTTTTAAGGGGTTGCAATGTGGATCAGCCAAGGAACCTGGCCAAATCGGTGACTGTGGAATAATATAAAACAAACCAAATCATCCGTACACATGAACAAGTTCGCCAAAACATTCTTTTTCATCATGACGATGTTGTGGATCCCGGTCAGCTATGCCGGAGAGACCCTTGTGCTGATCAGTTACCACAGTGTCACGGGAAATACAGAAGCCATGGCCCGGGCAGTGATGGAAGGTGCTTCTCAGGTGGAAGGCGTCAGGGTGGTCCTGAAAACCGTCGATCAGACCAGCTGGGAAGACCTGAAGGCTGCCGATGCCATCATTGTGGGCAGCCCCGTTTACAACGCCAATGTTACACCCGAGGTGTCGGCCTTTATCGCTTCCTGGCCATTTGAAGAAGCTCCCCTGAAAGGTAAACTGGGTGCTGCTTTTGTTACTGCAGGGGGTGTGTCGGCCGGAGAGGAACTGGTCCAGATGAACATTCTGCAGTCAATGCTCATATTTGGAATGATCGTAATGGGTGGCCCCGACTGGAGTTCCCCTTTTGGCGCATCAGCCATCCGCGGGGAGTCATTCTTTCCGCAGGATGAACCGATTCATCCGGACTTTCTTGAAAAGGGAAGGGCCCTGGGCGAAAGGGTAGCCAGCATGGCAAAGAAATTATATGTTAAATAAACAGATTTAGGGCCATGCCCGGGTGGTGTGGCCTGTTTTGATAAAAAACCTAATTGAATGAGCTTATTGGTAGTGGGCACGGTGGCCTTCGATGAGATCGAAACTTCTTTGGCAAAAACAGGCAAGATTCTGGGTGGGGCAGCCACCTATGTGGCGTTGGCAGCCAGTCACCTGATCAAAGACATACGAATATCTGCGGTTGTGGGCGGGGATTTTCCACAAAAATACCTGGATGCTTTTTCGGCGCGCAACCTGGATACCTCCGGCATTCAGGTGGTTCCCGGAGAAAAATCATTTTACTGGTCCGGACGTTACCACAACAACCTGAACCAGCGCGATACCCTGGCCACCGAACTCAATGTACTGGCCGATTTCAACCCGGTATTGCCTGAGGCCTATCGCGACAGCAAGTATTTAATGCTGGGCAACTTAACCCCTTCCATTCAAAAAAAAGTCATTGAGCAGATGGACCGGCGTCCAAAGCTCATTTGCATGGATACCATGAATTTCTGGATGGACACTGCATGGGATGATTTGTTGTCGGTGGTGTCTATGGTGGATGTGCTGGCTGTGAATGAAGAAGAAGCGCGGCAGCTGTCGGGTGAATATTCGCTGGTGAAGGCTGCACAAAAGATCAGTGAAATGGGCCCGGAATACATTATTGTAAAACGCGGAGAGTATGGCGCCCTGCTTTTTTACAGGGACCAGAAATTTTATGCACCAGCCATGCCACTCGAAGCGGTGGTTGACCCTACGGGTGCCGGTGACTCATTTGCCGGAGGTTTTATGGGTTACCTGACAAAGGTCGATGACATTTCTTTTGAAAGTATGAAGAACGGGCTGATATACGGTGCGGCACTGGCAAGCTTCTCTGTGGAGAAATTCGGCACAGAGCGCTTGATGGAAATTTCAGGGGAAGATATTCAGGAGCGGCTTGTGGAATTTGTTAAACTTGTATCATTCTCCATATAAGCCGTTTTCTGCCGTTTATTTTGATTTTTTGCGGCTGCTTCTGGCTTTTTTTGTTAACTTTAGCCGCTTTTTTTGACAGATAATTATTCCAAATAGTATATACATTTAAACATTGTGATGTTGTTATGAAAATATATCAGACAAACGAACTGAAAAACATTGCCCTTGTTGGCGGGGCAAAGGCCGGGAAAACCACCCTTGCCGAAGCCATGTTGTTTGAGGGTGGTGTAATAAAAAGAAGGGGGTCGGTTGATGACAAAAACACTGTTTCTGATTACCGGGATGTAGAACTTGACCGTCAGGCCTCTGTGTCGTCTACCGTATTGTATGCCGAGTTTGGCGGACAAAAAATCAATATCATTGATGCACCCGGCTTTGATGATTTTATCGGAGAGGTGATCGCTGCCTTAAAGGTGGTTGATACTGCGGTAATGGTCATCAATGCCCAGAACGGTGTAGAGGTTGGAACAGAGATCACCTGGCGGCAGATTACCCACCTGGAAAAACCTGTGGTATTCCTTGTAAACCAGCTGGAACATGAAAAAGCCAATTTTGACGAGAACATCCGCCAGCTCAAGGCCCAGTTTGGCGACAAGGCCATCATTGCCCAGTATCCTGTCAATGCCGGTCATGGTTTCGACAGTGTGGTGGATGTGCTGAAAATGAAACTTTACAAATTTCCGAAGGATGGCGGTACGCCGGAGATTACGGACATTCCTGCCGATGAAGCCGGCAAGGCGGAAGAATACCGCAACGCCATCATCGAAGCTGCCGCTGAGAGCGAAGAAGCGCTGATGGAGGCTTTCTTTGAAAATGGCACCCTCACCGAGGAGGAATTGTCGAAAGGAATCAGGCAGGGCATTGCCACCCGCACCATGTATCCCATTATGTGTGCTTCGGCCAAGAATAACCAGGGGGTGGCACGCTTTATGGAATGTATCACTGAAAACCTGCCCGGGCCGAACGAGGTAACACCCGTTAAAGATACCGAAGGCAAAGAACTCTTGTTTGACGGGTCGAAAGATCCCGTGGCTTTTGTATTTAAGACGGCTGTGGAACCCCACCTTGGTGAACTTTCGTTTTTTCGTGTATTTGAGGGCAGCATTGCTGAGTCAGCCGACCTGATCAATGTTAACACCAGTTCAAAAGAAAGGCTGTCGCAGCTATTCTTAGTGGCCGGCAAGAACAGGCAGAAGGTAGAAAAAATAATGTCTGGTGACCTGGCCGCTACCATCAAGCTGAAAGACACCAACACCAACGATACGCTTACCGGCCCGAAGAACCAGGGGACAAATGTATCGCCCATTGTATTTCCCGATCCCAAGCACCGTACCGCTGTCAAAGCCAAAAATACCGGCGACGAAGAAAAGCTGGGCACTGTGCTGCGGGAAATGAACAACATCGACCCGACCTTGATTTATGAGCAGTCTAAAGAACTGAAACAGATGATTTTGTCAGGTCAGGGCGAAATGCATCTGAATGTGGCCAAATGGATGCTCGAAAACATCCACAAGGTGGATATTGAGTTTATTACCCCCAAGATCCCCTATCGTGAAACCATTACCAAACCGGCCAAGTCAACCTACCGCCACAAAAAACAGTCGGGTGGAGCCGGACAATTTGGCGAGGTATATATGATGATTGAACCTTACCAGGAAGGCAAACCCGATCAGAAAGAATTTTCTGTCCGCAAGCAGGATGTTCATGAGCTGAACTGGGGAGGCAGGCTGGTATTCAACAATTGTATTGTGGGCGGTTCCATTGACGCCCGTTTTATGCCGGCCATCCTCAAAGGGGTAATGGAAAAAATGGAAGAAGGCCCGCTGACCGGATCCTATGCCAGTGATATCGTTGTAAACGTTTATGATGGTAAGATGCACCCGGTCGACTCCAATGAAATTTCCTTCAAACTTGCCGGGCGGAATGCCTTCAGGGAGGCTTTCAAAAATGCCGGACCCAAAATTATGGAGCCTATTTACGATGTGGAAGTAATGGTGCCGGAAGAGAAAATGGGTGATGTAATGACAGACCTGCAGGGACGTCGTGCACTCATTATGGGCATGGAAAGCGAGGGCAATTATCAGAAAATCAGGGCAAAAGCACCCCTGGCCGAAATGAACCGTTATTCCACCAGCCTCAGCTCCCTGACCAGTGGCCGTGCCACCTATAATATGAAGTTCGCCGAGTATCAGCAAGTGCCCATGGATATTCAGGATCAATTGCTGAAGGCTTATGAAGAAGAACAAAAAGAGGAAGATTAATCACAAGCATATATGGCTGAACAAGAAAAAGGATCTCCGGAATCAGCGAATTTAACAGGAAATGAAAGCCCTGACCCGGTCGCGGATACCGGATCAAAAGGATTATTGCGATGGATAGAGGTGATGGGGAACAAACTGCCCCATCCTTTCTGGATCTTCGTCTGGATCACCATCCTGATTGTTGTTTTGAGTACCGTTACGGCCTATTTTGGCGTAAGTGCCGTGCATCCTGACGACGGCAGCCTTGTGGAAGCCAAAAACCTGATCTCCGGTGATGGCTTGCGGCGTTTTGTAGAGGAGGTGGTGACCAATTTTGCCCACTTTGCACCCTTCGGCCTGGTTCTGGTAATGTTGATGGGTGTATCCATTGCCGAGCGAAGTGGTTTGCTGGCGGTGGCTATGCGCACCGTGGCATTCTCCGTACCGAAAAAAGTCGTTTTGCCGGTAATCTTCATTATTGGTGCATGTGGCAATATTGGTTCGGATGCCGGTATTGTCATTGTGCCGCCCATCGCCGCATTGATCTTTACCCAAATGGGTTTGCATCCCATTGCCGGGCTGGTTGCAGGATATGCGGGCGCAACGGCGGGGTTTACGGCCAACTTCTTCATTGCCGGAACGGATGTATTATTGGCAGGGATCAGCACAGAGATTACCAGCCATATGCCCGGCGGAATGGAAGTCAGTCCGACGGCCAACTGGTATTTCATGATTGCTTCCACATTTTTGCTGGCATTCGGCGGGGCCTTTATCGCCCGTCGATATACCATTCCGCGCTGTCAGAAGTTTGAGTTGCTGGGTAATTTCGATCATGCGGTAACGGACGGGAAACTGACACCGGTAGAAAAAAAAGGCTTAAAACGGGCCGGCATCTCACTGTTGATCTATTCGGTGCTGATTATTTTGCTTGTGGCACCTTCGTGGGGGCCGCTACGCGATCCGGTGACAGGTGGCGTGGTGCCATCACCCTTTCTCCGCGGACTGATCCCTATATTGTTCTTTTTCTTTGCCATTCCCGGTTATTATTACGGAAAGGCCACAGGGGCCATAAAAAAACCCAACGATCTGTTAAAACAGATGGAGCATGGCATGAAAGAGCTTTCGGGCTACATTGTGCTGATGCTGATTGTTGCACAGTTTATTAACCTTTTCAGTTGGTCAAATCTGGATACCATTCTGGCCATTACCGGTGCCGATTTCCTGAAATCGACCGGATTGACGGGTCCTATTCTGTTCGTGTTCTATATGGTCCTGGTGGCTTTTCTGAATATATTCCTGGGAAGCGGATCAGCCAAATGGGCCATTTTTGCGCCCATTTTTATACCCATGCTGGCACAACTCAATTACAGCCCGGCATTTGTGCAATTGATGTACCGTGTCGGCGATTCCATTACCAATTGTGTGACACCCCTCTATGTGTACTTCCCCTTGTTGCTGGGATGGATACATAAATACAACAAGAACATCGGCATCGGGACCATTGTATCGTTGCTGATCCCCTACGCGGTGATCCTTTTCATTATGTGGATGGTCTTGCTCTTTGTTTGGTTTGCGCTGAATCTGCCCATTGGGGTTGGGGAGTTCATTTACCTGTCTTAGACATCAACCACACTTGCTTTCTCCGCAGTTGGTGCATGTTAGGCAGCCTTCCTGGTAGATAACAGAGTCTTCGTGGTGGCAATTGCTGCAGATGCGGCCTTTTGCCTTGGTGCCATCGGGAATGAATTTCTTCAGGGCTCGTACCACACCATTTTTCCAGGTATGCAGCCGGTCGCTGTGTAAACTCAGGTCTTCAATGACATCGATCACCGAGGGCAGGGGCATCCCGTGCCGCAGGATCCCGGAAATGAGTTTGGCATAATTCCAGTATTCTTTGTGGAATGACCGGGACAACCCTTCGATGGTTACCTTATAGCCGTCGTTGTCTTGAAATTGAAAATCGTAGCGTTTTTCCCCTCCTTTCAGCCGGTTTTTAAGCACAAAGCCTTTGTCCACTTCCGGTGGCAGGTAAAAACCTTCCGCTTTCCCGGTAAAGATTTCATACGGCCTGTCGTTAAGCAGCCCCACCACAGCCAGCCATTTTTCTGCTTCGTTATTAAAGCGGACCACTTCGGCTTCGAGGATCTTCGGACGCCTGGGTGCGTCTGTTTCCCTGAACTCGTTCTTGTCTTTTTTGTTGTCGTTGACCAGTACACCCGACCGGGAGCCATCGCGGTAAACCGTAATACCTTTGCAGCCACTTTCCCAGCCGGTTTGATATATTTGACCCACCAATTCCTCAGTCACATTGCCGGGTACGTTCACCGTAACACTGATGGAGTGGTCCACCCATTTTTGTACGGCCCCCTGCATATGCACCTTGGCCACCCAGTCCACATCATTGGCCGTTGCTTTATAATAGGGAGAGCGGCGGATGATGTCTTTCAGTTCATCATCCTTCATGCTTCTGATTTCATCTACATCAAAGTCGTTCACTTTCAGCCAGTCTACAAATTTGTGATGGAATACATTGTATTCTTCCCAGTGGTCTCCTACCTCGTCTATGAAATCGACCCGCACGTTCTTGTCGTTGGGATTTACTTTGCGGCGCCTTTTGTAGGCAACCATAAAGACCGGCTCAATGCCCGATGTAGTTTGTGTAAGGATAGATACACTGCCTGTGGGGGCTATTGTCAGCAAGGCTATGTTTCTGCGTCCGACAGACTGCATCTCTTCATACAGGCCCGGATCGCTTTCTTTCAGACGCTGTATAAAAGGATTGCCGGATTCCCTTTCGGCATCATACACGGGGAAGGCACCCCGGTCGGCTGCCAGCTTAACAGAGGAGCGATAGGCTTCTGTGGCCAGACATTGATGGATGCGTACCGAAAAATCGTTAGCTTCCGGGGTCCCGTAGCGGTAACCAAGGGCGGCCAGCATATCGCCTTCGGCGGTAATGCCAATGCCCGTGCGGCGTCCTTCTATGCATTTGTCCCTGATCTTCTCCCACAGTTTGTGTTCCACACTTTTTATTTCATTTACTTCCGGGTCTGTGGAAATCTTATTCAGGATGTTGTTGATCTTTTCAAGTTCCAGGTCAATGATGTCGTCCATGATCCTTTGTGCATAGGCCACATGTTGCCTGAACAAGTCAAAGTCAAAGCTGGCATTTTCCGTAAAAGGATGCCTTACAAATCCGAACAGGTTAATGGCCAGCAGCCGGCAACTGTCGTAAGGGCACAGGGGGATCTCCCCGCAGGGATTGGTGGATACTGTGGTGAACCCAAGGTCTGCGTAAGTGTCCGGCACCGATTCCCTGATGATGGTGTCCCAGAACAAAATGCCCGGTTCGGCCGACCTCCATGCGTTGTGTACGATTTTTCCCCACAACGCCCTGGCTTGTATTTTTTTCACATAGGTCGGGTTCTCAGAGTGAATGGGATATTGTTGCACGAATTCCCTGTCTTCGGTCACGGCCTGCATAAACTCATCGGTGATCTTTACCGAAACGTTCGCCCCGGTAACCTTTCCCTGCTCCAGCTTTGCATCAATAAAGCCTTCGGCATCCGGATGCTTAACCGAAACGGTAAGCATCAGGGCGCCCCGTCTTCCGTCCTGAGCAACTTCACGGGTGGAGTTGGAATAGCGTTCCATAAAAGGCACCAGGCCGGTAGAGGTCAGTGCGCTGTTTTTTACAGGGCTGCCTTTGGGGCGGATATGTGACAGATCGTGGCCCACGCCGCCGCGTCGCTTCATCAGTTGCACCTGTTCCTCGTCGATCTTCATGATGCCGCCGTATGAGTCGGCACCCCCTTTGTTTCCGATTACAAAACAATTAGACAGGGACCCAATCTGAAAAGGGTTGCCGATACCGGCCATCGGGCTGCCTTGCGGAACAATGTAGCGGAAGTCTTTCAGCAATGAAAAAATGGTCTCTTCGGATATGGGGTTGGGGTAATTTTTCTCTATTCGATGGATCTCCCGTGCAATGCGGCGATGCATGTCGTCGGGTGTCCTTTCATACAGGTTGCCGTCTGAATCTTTGAGTGCATATTTGTTGACCCAGACACTGGCTGCCAGGCTGTCGCCCTTAAAATATTCCGTGGCCATAGACAGCACCTGCTCATAATCGTACTTTGTAAACGATGGGCCAATGAATTCTTCCTTGCTTTGCTCTGTTTCGATATCCACACGATTGTCAAGCATCTCTTCATAAAGATTCTTACTTTTCCCGTCTTGCCTGTTTTGCTGTGTTTTGTCGTTTACAGTAGTTTTGTTGCCCATACTCACAAATTTTAGTCTTTACACCCTGATATAGAGCGTCTTAAGTAAAAAACCCAAAGGTATATAAAAAGCGAGGCGAAGTCGTAACGACGAAGTTAAGAAACAAAACAATGGAAAAGCAAGACTTGTTATTAACAAAAATCAAAAGTTATCAACGAATTATAGCTAACTCATTGAGGTGAAAAAAATTAAGCAAATTCAATCAGGTAGGCTTTGATAAAGTCATCGATGTTTCCATCCATAACATCCTGAACATTAGATGTTTCCACCCCTGTGCGCAGGTCTTTTACCATTTTATACGGATGAAAAACATAGCTTCTGATCTGTGACCCCCATTCGATTTTCTTCTTACTGCTCTCAATGGCGTCGATCTTTTCCCGTTTTTTTCTCAGCTCCAATTCATACAATTGAGACTTCAGCATGATAAGGGCTTTTTCCTTGTTCTGGTTTTGGGATCGGGTTTCCTGACATTCTACAATAATGCCGGAGGGGGCGTGCCTGACGCGAACGGCGCTTTCCACCTTGTTGACATTCTGGCCGCCCGGGCCACTTGAGCGGAACGTGTCCCAGTTGAGGTCGGCCGGGTTGATCTCTATATGAATATTTTCATCCACCAGGGGGTAAGCATATACCGAAGCAAAGGATGTATGCCGTTTGTGGTTGGAGTCGAATGGGGATAAGCGTACCAGACGGTGTACCCCGTTCTCACCCTTCAGATAACCATAGGCATTGTCCCCTTCGAATTCGATGGAGGCATTTTTGATGCCGGCACCTTCCCCTTCCTGTACATTCAGGACTTTCGACTTGTAATTGTTTCGTTCGCCCCAGCGCAGGTACATGCGCATGAGCATTTCAGCCCAGTCCTGGCTTTCTGTGCCGCCTGCACCGGCATTGATGGTGACAATGGCATTCAGATGGTCTTCCTCCTGGTTCAGCATCTTGCGCAACTCCAGCTTTTCGGTTAGCTTGAGCGCTTCTTTATATTGTGCCATGACTTCCGCATCGGAGCCTTCCCCTTCCTGGAAAAAATCATACAGTACCTTCAGATCCTCCAGCTTTTGCCTGGTCTTTTCAAAGGCGTCTATCCATTTGTTGATACCACTGATGTGTCTGAGTTTTTTTTCGGACTCCTGGGGGTTGTCCCAGAAATCAGGGGCTTCTGTTTCTTTCCGCAGTTCAGCTACCTCTTTTTTCTTGCCGTCAATGTCAAAGAAACCTCCTTAAGGCATCGAGCCTTTTGTCCAGATCCCTGATGTGTTCGTTATAAATCATTGAATAAATATTGATTAATTGGTTACCCGGGTTTCGTTTTTGAGTGTTTCGTATACCAGCGAGGGTTCATAGCCTTTTTGTATACAATAGGCAGCGGTTTTTTCCCGGATGTGTTTTTTGTTTTTTGTTTTTAGTTCATCGATTTTATTGCTGATCAGTGTTTGCAGGCTTTTAAGATATGTTTCATCTTCGATGGCGTCCAGGGCCTCTCTTATGATGCGATCGGGAATCCGTTGTTTTAAAAGCACGGCCTTGATCTTTACTTTCCCCCAGTGGTTGTTTTGAAATTTTCCACGGGCAAACATCGTGGCAAAGCGCTGGTTGTCAATAAATCCTTCTTCCCGCAACCGGACGGTCAATTCTGCCGCCGTTGCCTTGTCTGCACCCAGGGCCCAGAGTTTTTCTTCCACTTCGTGGGTGCAGCGTTCGCGATAAGCGCAATACTGCCTGGCCTTTTCTGCCAGAACTTCCCGTATGATGTTCTTATTATCTTTCCGGGCCGACATATCTGCCGTAATTACGGGTCAAAGTTTAATTTCGTCATCCAGTTTGTTAAAAAACCGGTATTCGAGAAAGTGATACGATGTGGAAGGATATACCCTTATCCACTGTTTGTATTTCATGAACCATTTCCTTTGTATCGACAAAAAACCTTTTGTAAGATAGGCATGTACGTAAGGATGAACCCTCAGGGTAAGTGAAGGTTCCATTTGTTCCCTGATCAGGTAACGCAGATTGCTTTCAATTTCGTCTGCCAGGATAATGCTTGGTTTGATTTTTCCTGAACCATCGCATGCCGGGCATTTTTCAAGGGTTTCAACGCTGGTTTCTGTCCTGACACGCTGGCGTGTAATCTGAACGAGGCCAAATTTACTGGGGGGCAATACGTTGTGTTTTGCCCGGTCCCTGCTCAGTTCCTCCTTCATCTTTTCATACAGCTTTCTGCGGTTCGCCGCCTGTACCATGTCGATGAAGTCCACCACAATGATTCCGCCCATATCGCGCAGGCGCAGTTGCCTGGCAATCTCCGCTGCTGCTTCAATATTGACATCGAGGGCGTTGGCTTCCTGGGTGTTTTCACTGCTGATGCGCTGCCCGCTGTTGACATCAATTACATGCAGGGCTTCGGTGTGTTCAATGACCAGGTAGGCACCACTTTTGATTGACACCACCTTGCCAAAGGAGCCCTTGATTT
>PXAA01000062.1 GCA_003567205.1 Bacteroidales bacterium | reverse complement strand
CCCCGGCAAAGGGCGTTATCAGCAAAGAAGGGATCTGCAATGCAAAGGCAATGGTGCCCAGCAACAGGGCGGAACCGGTGAGGCGGTACACAAGCCATCCCATGGCAATGTTCTGCACCCAGACACCGATCAGCGAAATACTCTGTCCATAATAGTATAGACGGTAATTGCGGTATTTCAACGCCCTGAATATGGAGCGGAACGTATCAAACCGGACTGGTAACCCGCGAAATGGAAACATAACGGCCACTATTTGTGCGCTGCAAATATACGAAAAGAGCCGGGCGTTTTGCGTTGGCGGCCTGGCGCCCTGTGGTCTGATCTGTGCGGGTTATGGCTTTACTCCGACCTGAGCGATTCCACCGGGTTGGCCCTGGCGGTCAGCCAGGCCTGCAGGCTGATGATCAGGGAACTCATCAACAAAATGGTAAGGCCGGGTAGCAAGAACCAGAGGGGGTTCATGCTTACCCTGTAGGCAAAATTGTTGAGCCACTGGTCAGCAAAAATATAGGTCACCGGCCAGGCAAGCAGCATGGAAACCCCTGCAAGGATTACGGACTCCCGGTTAAACGCCCAAAGCAGGTTGGTTATCGAAGCACCCAAAACAATCCGGACACCCATCTCCTTGACCCGGCGTTCGGCTGAGAAAGCCGCCAGGCCATAGACGCCCATCAATGATATGATGAATGCCAGAAAGGCCCCTGCCGACAAAAGCCGGGCTGTTTTTGTTTCCTGCTGATAAAGCATTGCGATGGTATCGTCTAAAAAGATGATGTCCGGAATACAGGCCGGGTCAAATTCCCGCAATGCTTGTGTAATAGCTGCCTGTAACGATTCAAAATCGCCTGGAAGGACCCTGAGGTATATATGGGGGAAGCCTGTCTGGGAATAAACAAGGGCCATGGGTTCGACAGCCTGGTGCAACGACTTAATGTTGAAATCTTTCACCACCCCGATAAGCGGCCCCTGGATATTAAACAAGTCCAGCTGTTTGCCGATGGGATTTTCAAACCCAAGGGCGTTCACTGCGGCTTCATTCAGGATGAATGCGTGTTGCACGTCCATTTCCGAACCGGCATAAAAATTCCTTCCCTCAATAAGCTCGAGGCCCAATACATCAATAAAACGATGGTCAACGGTGAGAACATCGACGGTGACACCAGCTGCCGATTTGTCGGCCCCCTCTTCGGCGATCAGGTCAATGCGGTTGCTCCCCCCGTATATATAGTTGGTGCCGGATGCGGTGCTGATTCGCGGAATGGTTTCCAGGCTTGCCCTGGCCGCGGGAAAAGATTGCCATATGCGGCCCGGCAGGTTTCTGATGATCACGATCCCTTCCTGGTCAAATCCCAGATTGCGTGTTTGCATATAGCGTGTTTGTGCACTGATGACCAGCAGTGAGCTGATTACAAAAAGCGTGATGGTAAACTGAAAGACCACCAGCACCCTTCTGAATGTTTGCCCTTTGGTACCTCTCACCACCTCTCCCTTCAGGGTTTTTACCGGGTCAAAAGAAGAAAGGTAAAAGGCCGGATATAGCCCTGACAAAAAGCCGGTAACCAGAAGGATAAGGAGTATTAAAAAGAAACCCTGCATGCTGAGCAGCGAAGACAATGTAAGGTGTACCCCCATGCTTTCGGCGAAATATGCCGAAAAAGCCTCTGTCAGCACGATGGCTGTTATAAAAGACAAGAGGGTGATCAGCAGTGATTCGGTCATGATCTGCCGGATCAGCATCCCCCGCGATGCCCCGGCCATCTTGCGTACCCCGATCTCTTTGGATCGCAGCATGCTGCGGGCCGTAGACAGGTTAATATAGTTGATGATGGCCACAAAGAGGATAAATGCAGAAAGCAGCCCAAAAATAACGACATTGCGCCAGCTTCCATTGTCTTTCATTTCCCAGACCAGGTTTGAATGCAAATGGATGTCAGATACCCTCATCAGGTCGTGCGCTATTTGAAATTGCAGTCCTTCATACAATGGATTCGCGCCGATAAGTTCTGTTGCCGCCTGATCCAGTTTTTCCTCCAGCATGTTGGCATCGGAACCGGGCCGCAGTTTCAGATAGGTATAGAAATTTGTCCCGCTGTCTTTTACCTGGTTTGGCAGGTTCACGTGGTTTGATATGGCATTGAACTGCATGTGCGTGTTTTCCGGAAGGGTTTCCACAATTCCTGTGATCTCGTAGTTTTGCCCCTGAATGGTAAGGATCCGGTGTAGTGCCTTTAAGGGCTCTCCGGCCAAACGTGCAGCCGATTCTTTGGTTAGCACAATCGTGTTTGGATGCACCAGTGATGTTGACGGATCGCCGGCCAGAAACCGGATGTTGAAAATTTCGAAAAAGTTTGAATCTGCAAACAGAATGCCCGGAAGCAAAGTTGCCTGGTCTTCGAAAACGACTGCCGGGCTGCTGTAATATGGTGTAAGGCGTGTCATCTCTTCCACTTCCGGATAATTACGCAATGCGGTTTCGCCCAAAGGAAACAATGCGGTGGGCAAGGTCTGTGGCTCCCCCTGACCGGCCTGAATGGTGCTGTGAACACGATAGATCCTTTCATGGTCGTCGAAAAAACGGTCGTAACTCAGTTCGTGCAGCAGAAAAATCCAGATAAGCATGGTGATACCCAACCCCAGCGATAAACCGAGGATATTAATTATAGCGTTTAGCTTCTGCTTGCGAAAGGTGCGAAAAACGGTCTTAAGATAATGAATGAACATGCAGATAACTATTTATAAAGGTTTATTACAAATTCGGGCCGCTTACGTTTTTAACGCCTTGGCCGGGATAATCCGGGCCGCTATTCTGATTTAAGTACCTCTGCCGGGTTGGCCCGGGCTGCTTTAAGCGATTGTGAGGTAACAACTAACAGCGCAACGGTGAGCATGCCTGCCACTGCGATGGCCAGGGTCCAAAACGGAAAATCGATGGAGTGCGCAAACCCTGCCAGCCACTTTTCCATGTACCAATAAGCAAGGGGTAATGCCAGTATGGATGCCAGCGCCACCCACTTCAGGAACTCGCCCGATAGCTGGCGCAGGATGCTGTAAGTGCTCGCGCCCAGCACTTTGCGTATACCTGTCTCTTTCTGCCGCTGCTGTGCCATGAAAGACGACAGGCCCAGTACGCCCAGCATGGCGATGATGATGGCCAAAAGGGTAAAAGCCAAAAACAGACGGCCAAAGCTGATTTCTGTGGCGTATTGCATTTCCATCAAACCGGAAATAAAGACATAATGGAGCGTGTTGCCGGGGAACAGTTCGTTCCATACGTTGCGGACGGCCAGCAGTGCATCGGCCTCACCGGTGCCTTCGAATCCCACCAGGACCCACAAGGGATGGGTCATGTAGGCTGGCCGGCTTCCGATGGCATTGATCATCAGCGGCTCTACTTCGAAGTGCAGTGACTGGTAATTGTAATCATACAATACACCCGTTACGGTGTAGGTTCTGCCTCCCCGCTCAATGGTTTTGCCCAGCGGATCGCTCCAGCCCGATTTGCGGACCAGGGTTTCGTTGACAACCGCGTTGAATGCCTCCAGGCCATCGTCCCGGTCGAATGTCCGGCCGTCTTTCAATTGCAGTTCGAGGGTCTCAAAATAATGATGATCGGCCCAAAGACGGTTGGCCATGAATCCCGGGTCCGCATCTTCCGGGACTATGCCTTCCATATAGGACGTCCCCCCGGGGAAAGAGGTGGCAATGCTATACCGGCCCACCCAGGGATAGGTGGCCATTGTCCGGCAAAACAATTCTGCATCTTCGCGGCTTTCGACCCGTACCGCCATCAGCCGGTCCTGACGGAACCCACGGTCTTTGGTTTGAAAATAATTCACCTGAAGGAAGATCACCAGTGTGCAAACGATCAGGGCCATGGAAATGATGAACTGGATCAGCAGCAAAAAGTTTCTGGGCTGGAAGCGCCCCGGTTTGCTCCAGAACTCCCCCTTGAGGATCTTAACAGGCTGAAAGGAGGCCATGTACCAGGCAGGGTAGAGGCTGGCCAGGATCCCGAAGCTTCCTACGAATACAACAACGGCCAGGGCAAAAACCCACCAGGGAAGGGAGAACATATAAAGATTGGTGTTTAACATGTTGTTGAACAGGGGAAGGATGAGTTCCGCCAGGATCAGGGCCAGAATAAAGCTGATACCGGTGATCAGAATGGTTTCAAAATAAAACTGCTTTTTAAGCGTTGATTTGCTGGCCCCGAGGACCTTCCGCATGCCGATCTCCCTGGCTCTCCGGCCCGATTTGGCAATGCAAAGGTTTACGTAGTTAAACCCGGCAATGAACAGCACAAACAGGGCCACAATGGAAAACAGCCATACCTTCCATAGTGTACTGGCTTCCTCCATTTCGCTGCTGAACGGGCTGCGCAGCCTGATATCGGTCATGGGGAAATAACCGACGGTCAGCTCAACCCCCATGCCTTCGAATTTGTAATTGACTTTTTCGTGGGTAAGCTCTGCGGTTTTTGCTTCCAGGACCTTCATATCGATGCCATCGGCCAGCAACAGATAGGTGTAAAACCCGATGTTGGCATCCCACTCGTTTACATTGCTCGTGGTGTTTTCCAGGTAAGTGGAAAAGGAACGCAGCAGGTCGAATTGCAAATGGGAGTTGTGCGGACTGTCGGCCACAATGCCGGTAATTGTGTACATGCGCCGGTCGTCTTCAAGGCGTAGCATCCGGCCCATTGGATCCTGCCCTGGAAAGAGTTTTTCTGCGGCACTTTCCGTCAGCACGAGGCTGTATGGTTCGATCAGGGCCCGGTCGGGGTTCCCGCGCAAGAGTTCAAAACAAAAAACTTCAAAAAACGTACTGTCGGCATAGTGGGTCCGTTCGAAGGTGGTGAAGCGGTCGTCCAGCCATACATTGACTGCATGCCTTCCCGAAAGCCTGACCATATTGGTGACCTCAGGGAATGCGTCCACCAGGTCCGGACCCATGGGAACGCTGCTGAACGGCTCGTAATGCATCGTCCCCTGTATGTCGATCAACATGCTGACCCGGTATATTTGATCTGAACGGGCATGAAAGCGGTCAAACCGCAATTCGTTAAAAACGTACAGGACAATCATCAGGCAAACTGCCATGGCTGTGGCCAGACCAAACAGGTTGATGAGGCTGAAGGACAAATGCTTCCTGAAATGCTTAATACTGACATTGATAAAATGACGGATCATAATTACACTTTTCTAAATTTTCAATCCCCCAACCAGATACTTCCCAATCTCAAACCGGTACCCTGCCGGCCCCCGGACTGATCCTCCCCTTATTCCGCTCTGATGCTTTCTACCGGGTTCATCCCAGCCGATCTCAGACTGTGGTAGCTCACCGTGGCAATGGCCAGAACATAGGTAATGAGTGTTGATAACAGGACGGGGCTGAGCGACATGCCAATATAATACACAAAACCCTGCAGCCATCTCTCAAGTAGTAACCAGGAGGCGGGTGCAGCAACCACAACAGCAATCAGGATGAGCCACGAAAACTCTTTGTACAACAAACCCAGTACGCTCATAGAGGACGAGCCCAGCACTTTGCGGATGCCAATCTCTTTTTTGCGCTGTTCCATCATAAAGGACGACAGGCCGAAAAGCCCCATTAATGAAATGATGATGGTTACCATGGCAAAGAAGCTAAAGATACTGCCAAGTCGCTTCTCTGCATCAAAGGCTTCGCTAAACCCCATTTCCAGACTGCGCACTTCGGGCAGCCTTGAAGAATCAAATTCTGAGGCGGCAGCCTCCAGAAAGGGCAGCACTTGATCTTCCCTGCCGGCTTGATATTCTACGATAATGTGACGGAAACTTGAAGAAGACTCCGGCAGAATAAGCATATGGTGTTCGATGGGATTGCTTAGGGACAAGAAATGATAATCTTCTACGACCCCGATTACCTGCAATATAGTCTGTGGATTCCCTTCCTGGTCAAAGTTCAAATGAATCTGCTTGCCGATGGGTTCGTCATGCCATCCATAATACCTCACTGCGGCTTCGTTTACCAGTATGGAGGCGTAGGCATCGGTCCGCATCTCAGGGTCAAAAGCCCGTCCTTCTTTTAGTGCAATCCCCATGTGGCTCACAAACTGGTGGTCGACATAGTTTACCGATATGGCACTTTCCCGCATTTCTCCTTCGATTTCGGCTTTTACTGCATTTATGTTATGTTCTCTTCCGGGAACAGAAAAGGCTTTAGTGGTTCCGACAACAAGTGGGTTTTGCAAAATGGTCTGTTCCAGGGTTTCTATGCCCGAACGTGGACCGCTTCCATAGACAGTCACTACGGCACGGTTTTCTTTATGGAAGCCCAGTGACTTGTTTTGCAAAAACCGGAGCTGGTTTTGTACCGTCAGGGTACCCGTAACCAGCATAATGGAAATGGCAAACTGAAAAACCACCAGTCCTTTGCGAAGTATTGCAGAGGTTTTTTGTTTATAAACCAGCCCCTTTACAATGAGCGATGGGTTCATGCGGCTCAGCACGATGGCCGGATAAGCACCTGCGGCGAGGCCGGTGATGATGGTAATTACAAGGACCTGTATCAGGATACCGCCATCAAGCAGCTGTAATATGCTGAATGATTTTCCTGTAAGGGTATTGAAGTGGGGCAGCATTATTTCCACAAGAAAAATAGAAAACAGCAGGGAGATAAATGCCACCAGCAGTGACTCTGAAAAGAATTGTGTTATTAACTGTATACGGTTTGCCCCGCTTACCTTTCTGATCCCGATTTCCCTGGCCCTTTTTGCCGCCCTGGCCGTGGCAAGATTGGTGTAGTTGATGGCTGCGATAACTAACAGGAAGAGTGCCACCAGGCCCAGTATAAGCAATGTCGATCTGTTGCCGGTTTCGGGTGCCAGCATGATATTGTGAAAATGTGTTTCGCGCAACGGGGTGGCAAGGTATTCGGCACTGGCATCAAATAGCTCGCCAATGGGGTTTACATACTTGTCGAGAAAGGCCGGCATGTTTTCCAAAACAGCTGACATCTCTTGTCCCGAATGCAACTTTATGTAAGTATAATTGATGTTGATGTCCCAAAACAGCTCGGGGTTCATGGAGTACACCTGATCATGGTTGGCAGAGGCCATCGACAACATTGCCTGGTAACGGAAATGACTGTTTTCGGGCAGGTCTTCCATCACGGCCGTAATCAAATAATGTTGGTTGCCGATCCAGATGCTTTGACCCACGGGGTTTTGCCCGCCAAAGTATTTTTCGCTGAGCGATCTGTTTATCACTGTGGTATTGGGCTCGGAGAGCGCTCCCTGCGGCTGGCCGTGCACAAAGTGGTGGGTAAATACATCGAAGACCGTGGAATCGGCCAACACAAAACCTTTCTCCAGAAACTCCCTGTCGTCCAGGCGCACCATTGTTTCTTCCTCATTAACAAAGAACCGGGCATATGCCTTCACCTGGGCAAATTCATCCTGCATGGCCAATGCCAGCGGGAAAGGGGTAATGGCCATGTGATAGGAGGCACCCGCCACATCGTAAATCCCCTCCATCCGGTAAATGCGTGCGTGGTACTCATGGTGCGTATCGTAGGTCAACTCATGGTTAAGGTACATGGTGATAACGATGGCTCCGGTAATCCCCACGGCCAGGCAGAAAATACTGATTGCTGAATAGAAGGTGGCGCGTTTCATATTGCGCCAGGCACTCAGTATGTAGTTTTTGAACATAAGGTTGGGCTTTAATGCGTACGGCCGTGATTAAGAAATATATTCATCAGCGCCCCACAGCCTATTGAGCAGCTGCAGTCAACACAAACTCCGTGGTTTTGTCTTCAGTAACGATCTGGCCGTCAAACAGGCGGATGATCCGCTGGGAGTAAGAGGCGTCGCGCTGGGAGTGCGTTACCATGATGATGGTGGTGCCATTCTTGTTGAGTGTTTCAAGCAGGTTCATCACCTCGTCGCCGTGGGTGG
>PXAA01000136.1 GCA_003567205.1 Bacteroidales bacterium | reverse complement strand
GCCAACAGCCAAAAGCCAACAGCCAAAAGCCAACAGCCAAAAGCCAACAGCCAAAAGCCAACAGCCAAAAGCCAAAAGCCAACAGCCAACAGCCAACAGCCAACAGCCAACAGCCAAAAGCCAACAGCCAAAAGCCAAAAGCCAAAAGCCAAAAGCCAACAGCCAACAGCCAAAAGCCAACAGCCAAAAGCCAACAGCCAAAAGCCAAAAGCTATTATTATCTTTGCACAGAATGGAAAATTTTGTAATCTATAACCCGGTAAAATTGCATTTTGGCAAAGCCGTCGTGGCTCAAATGGGTCCGGTGGCCGCTTCGTTCGGGAAAAAAGCATTGCTTGTATATGGCAAGGGCTCGGTCAAAACCAATGATTCGTACAACCAGGTGACAAAGGCCCTGCAGACTGCAGGAATTAATATAATCGAATACCCGGGAATACGGCCCAACCCTGTGGTTGAGGACGTGGACCAGGCAGCCCGGCTGGGACGCATGGAGCAGGTGGATATGGTGGTTGCAGTGGGCGGGGGCAGCGTACTGGACAGCGCAAAATACATAGCCATAACCATTCCGGCCGATCATTCATGCTGGAACTTTGTTTCCGGCGACAAAAAACCCGTCAGGGCCCTGCCCCTGATCGGGATATTGACACTGGCAGCAACGGGTTCAGAAATGAATGCCTTTGCCGTGATACAAAACAACAGGGAAAAGAGAAAACTGGGTTACGGACATCCGCTCATGTTTCCCCGCCATAGCTTTCTCGACCCCACCTTCACCTGCAGCGTACCAAAAAACCATACAGCCTTCGGGATCACCGACCTGGTGGCCCACGCCCTCGAGGCGTGGTTCGGAGAGGGACAAAGCAGTCTGACCGACCGTTTTATTGCATCCATCATTCAGGAAGCCAGGGAATACGGCCCGGCCCTTTTGCAAGACTTACAGAACTATCCACTACGGGCAAAAATCATGTTTGCCGCCACATCTGCCCTGAATGGGTTGACCGTACAAGGAAAAAAATCGCAAGACTGGGGAGTACATGCCATCGGGCACTGCATGAGCGTGCTATGGGATATTCCACACGGGGCATCCTTGTCTGTTGCCTATCCGGCATGGCTTACCTTACAGCAAGAAAGGATCCCCGCCAGAATCTGGGAACTGGGGCGGGCTGCTTTCAGTGCCACTACCGTTGAAGGCACCATCCAGGCAATGAAACAATTTTTTGAACAGCTCGGAAGCCCGGTCAGCCTTGTCCAGGCAGGGATCAAGGCTGACCAGGAGGCACAAAACGCCCTGCTGGAGGTTTTGCGCATAAACAAAGCAAGCGGCCTGCATTATAAACTGTCGGAAGAAGACCACCGCTTCCTGGTCAAACAAATGGCATAGAAAACATTCTCTGCATAATATTTGTTTATCGATATAAATAAATATTATGAAAGCAACAGGGATTATCCTGGCATTTGCTGTAATTACTTCGTTCGGCATGCCTGCTATGGAACCAGATAATCAAAAAAAGGAAAAGGCCATGACAAACAAAGAACAACATGACGCAGAGCAAACAGCCTACGCCACCTTCGGCGGTGGGTGTTTCTGGTGTATCGAAGCCATTTTTTCAAGGCTCAACGGGGTGCACAGCGCCACGTCGGGTTATGCCGGCGGGCATGTACCAAACCCCACTTACACGCAGGTCACCACCGGCACCACCGGGCATGCGGAAGTAGTGCAGGTGGCCTATGACCCTAACCAGATTTCCTATCTCCAGTTGCTGGAAGTATTTTTCAGGGTGCATGACCCAACCACGCTGAACCGCCAGGGGGCAGATATAGGCACCCAGTACCGGTCGGTCATTTTCTATCATAACGAGGTGCAAAAACAAACCGCCGAAACCGTCAAACTACGGCTCGACAAGGAAGGCATCTGGAATGACCCCATCGTAACCGAAATCAGCAAGCTCGAAACATTTTACCGTGCCGAAGAATACCACCAGAACTATTTTGAGAAAAACCCGCAGCAAGCCTATTGTCAGGCGGTGATTTTGCCAAAGGTGGAGAAATTCAAAAACATGTTCAGGGATTTGCTCGATACCCGGTAGAAACAGGGGCGGATGCCCCTCAGGGCATTTGTCATCATACGATCATTCCGGCCATCAATAACCCGGTGGCGCGTGATGTTGGCTACGGTGCCCCGGCGGGCCCCTCCTGGCAGGCAATTCCAGGAACCATGTAACAATGGCCAGAATAATCCCGAATAAAAGCGCCCACCAAAAGCTGGCCACCTCAAACCCGGATACGATATAAGCGGCCAGCTGAATGATAAATGCATTGATCACCAGCAAAAACAAACCCAGGCTCATGATGGTTACCGGAATGGTGAGTATGATCAGCACAGGTTTCAACAAAGCATTGAGCACCGCCAATACAAAAGCCACCACAATGGCCGTGGTAAAATCAGGTACCACCACCCCACGCAGGAGGTAAGCAGTGATCAGCACGGCAAAAGTGGATATAAGTACTTTCACTAAAAAGTTCATGATCTTAAACTGTTTAATTTCCCAACTCATAACCAAAAACTTCTTTACTAAGATAGTTTAAAATAATATCTGTCGCCCCCCGCCTGGTGTCCACGTAAAGGCGGCACACCTCCCCTGCTTTTTTCAGCAGGCCGGGTTCAGTTAGTAAGCTGTTCATCCGCTTATCAAAATCATTTCCGTCATACACACAGAATGCCCCACCCTGTTTTAGCAGATCACGCGCTTCTGCAAATTTCTCATACCTGGGCCCAAAAATAACCGGAAGGCCAAAAGTGCCAGCTTCCAGGATATTGTGGATGCCCTGTCCGAAGCCCCCGCCGATATAAGCCACCTGTCCGTACTGGTACAGATGTGCAAGCATGCCGATGCGGTCAATGATCAGTACCCTGGCATCTTCAGGCACCTGGCCGTCAAGTGCGGAAAGCCTGTACGCACCACCCCCGCATAAGCCTTGCAGCCGGCGGATATTTGCTTCATGGACTTCATGGGGGGCAATGATGATCTTTAACCCCGCCAGGGATTTCCCGGCTGCATCAAGCAAAAGACTTTCATCTTTTGGCCAGGTGCTGCCCGCCACAAGTACTTTATGGTCTCCGGCAAAGTCCTTTGCCAAAGGGAAAGCCTTGGCCGCCTGCCTCAGTGCATACACACGGTCAAATCGGGTATCGCCGCTGACCACCGCCTGGGGTATGGCATGCCTGGCCAACAAAGCGCGCGACGTTTCATCCTGCACAAAAAAACAGGAAATGTTTGTAAGATGCCGGCGAAACCAGATACCATAAAAACGGAAAAAATGCTGTCCCGGACGGAAAATGGCCGAAACAACCAGTACGGGGATGTCCCGTTTTGCCAGCCTGTTTAAAAAGTTATACCAGTATTCATATTTTACAAAAACTACCACGGAAGGTTGCCAGGTATCCAGGAAAAACCGCACATGGCCGGGGGTGTCGGAGGGCAGGTAAAAAACATGGTCAACATGCGGATAGTCCTTTCTGTGATCGTAGCCGCTGGGAGAAAAAAAAGTCAGCAAAATACGCCAGTGGGGAAATTTTTTCCGGAACGTTTCTATCACAGGTCTTCCCTGCTCAAACTCCCCCAAAGAGGCACAGTGAAACCAGATGGTTTTGGGCTGGCCTGTCCCGGCAGTGGGTTGGTCAGGTACCCTGTCGTCAGGGCTTGTTGCCGGCCGGCCAGCCTCTTGCCCCCAAGGGGGCGCCACTGATCCGTGTTGGTCGCTTTGGCCAACAGCCTGCTGCATTGTTTGCCGCCATCTTTTCCGGCCATTCAGCCAATTCCGGGCCTTTGCAGAGAACAATGCGGCCACGTAAATGCCGGCAAGGTAACATATGACAGCCATATTATACAGAAAGCGCATGGGGCAACCATTTAACGGAAGTCAAAGATAGTGAAACTTTGGCTGCCCAAAAACTGTTGCAAAAATCCAGAGGCGGGAGAATAATTTTTATCTTTGTGGGTTGGTCATTGCATTATAAACGATAATCTTGCGATCATATCATGGAAAAAATACAGATGGTGGACTTAAAGCGTCAGTACGAACATATCCGGCAGGATATCGACGAAGCGGTACTTAATGCGATCAGGTCCACCCAGTATATAAACGGCCCGGATGTCAAAGCATTTCAAAAAGAGCTGGAATCTTACCTGGGTGTCAAACATGTAATCCCCTGCGCCAATGGCACGGATGCCTTGCAGGTAAGCATGATGGCGCTCGGGCTGAAACCCGGCGATGAAGTGATCACCTCCTCCTTTACCTTTGTGGCCACCGTAGAAGTGATCGCCCTGCTGGGGTTGACCCCTGTATTGGTTGATGTTGATCCCGACACATTCAACATGGATCCCGAAGCCTTCCTCAAGGCCATCACTCCCAAAACAAAAGCCGTGGTGCCGGTGCACCTGTTCGGGCAAAGCGCCCACATGGAGCCCATTCTTGATATTGCAAACGAACATGATTTGTTCGTGATCGAAGACAATGCACAGGCCATAGGTGCCGATTACATTTTTTCGGACGGTCGCAGAAAAAAAACAGGCAGCCTGGGCCACATCGGATGCACATCCTTTTTCCCTTCCAAGAATCTGGGCTGCTATGGCGACGGCGGTGCGGTGTTTACCGACGATGATGCACTGGCCCAAAAACTCAGGGTCATCGTAAACCATGGCATGGAGGTGCGCTATTACCATGATTCAATCGGTGTCAATTCGCGGCTCGATTCCATCCAGGCAGCCATCCTGCGGATCAAACTGCGGCATCTCGACAATTATGCGGCCGCCCGCAGAAAAGCCGCCGCATATTATGACGAAGCATTCGCCGGGCAAACGGGTCTGAACATCCCATACCGATGCGATTATTCCACACATGTATTTCATCAATACACTCTGAAAACCAGCGACATTGATCGCTTCAGGCTTCAGGGATACCTCATGTCGAAAAACATCCCGGCCATGGTATATTACCCCGTTCCCATGCACTTGCAGAAGGCATATAACGACCCGCGTTATAAAGCAGGGGATTTCCCTGTGACGGAAGCATTGAGTCACAGTGTTATTTCTTTGCCCATGCACACCGAACTGGACGAGGAGCAACTTCATTATATCACAGACAATGTATTGTCGTTTTTCAACCAGCAAACATGAGCAAACAAACAGCGCATTCAGAATATTTTGCACATGAAACCGCGGTGATCGACCCGGGGTGCAAAATTGGCAAGGGCACCAAAATTTGGCATTTCTCCCATATCATGCCCGATAGCGAAATTGGTGAGCATTGCAGCTTTGGGCAAAACGTGGTGGTATCGCCCGGGGTAAAACTCGGGAATAATGTGAAAGTACAAAACAATGTATCCATTTATACCGGGGTCATCTGTGAGGATAATGTGTTTCTGGGACCCTCCATGGTATTCACCAATATTGTAAACCCCCGCAGTGCTGTGGTACGCAGGGACCAGTATGTAGAAACAATGGTCCGGCAGGGGGCCACCATCGGGGCCAATGCCACCGTGGTGTGCGGCATAGAAATCGGAGCATTTGCATTCATTGGTGCAGGGGCTGTGGTGATCAGGGATGTGCTCCCCTATGAGCTGGTAGTGGGGAACCCGGCCAAACACATTGGCTGGATGAGTGACTTTGGCCACCGCCTGCATTTCGACTCAGATGGCCTTGCGGTATGCCCGGAGAGCAAGCAGCAATATCGCATGGAGAACGACAGGGTGAGGAAGGTTTGAGGTTTGAAATACAAAAATTTATAACAGATGAACAATATGTATGAAAAATTGATCAAAAAGGAAGCAACCTTGTCGGTGGTTGGCCTGGGTTATGTGGGCTTGCCCATTGCCCTGGAATTTGCCCGGAAGGTAAAAGTGATTGGGTTCGACATCAAGGAAGACCGTGTGGAAATGATCCGCAGGCACGAAGATCCCAGCAGGGAATTGGGTGCAGAGGCTTTCCGGGGTTGCGATATCACGTTTACCAGCCGTGCTGAAGACCTCAGGGACGCAAACTTTCATATTGTGGGCGTGCCCACCCCCATCGATTCATTCAACCTTCCGGATCTGCGCCCCCTGCTTTCCGCCACCAAAAGTGTAGGTAGAATTTTAAAAAAGGGCGACTATGTGGTTTTTGAGTCCACCGTTTATCCGGGATGTACCGAAGAAGACTGCATCCCCTTGCTGGAACAAGAATCCGGCCTGAAAGCCGGAAAAGACTTTAAAGTGGGCTTTTCTCCCGAAAGGATCAATCCCGGCGACAAAGTCAACACCCTCACCTCCATTACCAAAGTGGTTTCCGGAAACGACGAAGAAGCCCTTGAAAATATTGCAAAGACCTATGAACTTGTTGTTACGGCCGGGGTTCACCGCGCATCGTCCATCAAAGTGGCTGAGGCAGCCAAGATCATCGAAAACACCCAAAGGGACGTGAACATTGCCCTGATGAATGAGCTGTCGATCATTTTTAACCGCATGGGCATCAACACCTACGATGTTCTAAAGGCCGCAGGCACCAAGTGGAACTTTTTAAAGTTCTATCCCGGTCTTGTGGGGGGGCACTGCATCGGCGTGGATCCCTATTACCTGGTTTATAAAGCAAAAGAATACAGGTACCATCCCCAGGTAATTAATTCGGGTCGTTTTGTGAACGATTCCATGGGTTTCTATGCCGCCAAACAATTGGTAAAAAAGCTTATTGCTGCAGGTAAAAATATCTTGCAGACCAAAGTATTGGTCATGGGCATTACGTTTAAGGAAAATGTAAGCGACATTCGCAACTCCAGGGTATCTGACCTGATCAGTGAACTAAAAACTTACGGACTAAGTGTAGATGTGGTCGACCCGTATGCCGACAGCAAAGAGGTAGCAGAAGAATACGGATTTTCGCTGGTCCGGTCGCAGGGTGATGATTATGATGCGGTGGTGGTGGCTGTCAATCACCAGCCTTACATTAATCTCACCGAAGAAGATTTTAAACGGATAATGAAAGATCCTGAAAAAGGAATCCTGATCGACATCAAAGGCATATACCGGAACCGGATCCGTGAGCTCACCTACTGGAGCTTCTAAAAATTCAAAAAAGTATTCAACCCGATGAAAAAAATACTGGTCACAGGCGGCACCGGATACATCGGATCACATACTGTGGTAGAAATCCAGAAGAGCGGGTTCGAACCATTGATTATCGACAATCTGTCAAATTCTGATCCCAAGATTATCGATCTGATAGCCCGCATTACCGGGACCAGGCCAGTGTTTGAACAAATTGACCTGTGCGATCTGCCCGCCTTGCAGGATTTTTTCAGAAGGCATGAAGGCATAGCGGGGGTGATCCACTTTGCCGCTTATAAAGCGGTAGGCGAATCCGTCAGTCATCCCCTGAAATACTATCATAACAACCTTGTGGGACTTCTGCACTTGCTTCAATGCATGCTCGCATATAAAACAGCCCGCATTGTTTTTTCCTCTTCATGCACTGTATACGGGCAACCCGATCAGTTACCCGTCACGGAAAATGCACCGGTAAAACAAGCCGAGTCACCTTATGGCAATACCAAGCGGGTATCCGAAGAGATCATCCATGATACGGCGCAAACAAGCCATCTGAAAGCCATTTCATTGCGTTATTTTAATCCGATCGGAGCCCATGAGAGTGGATTGATCGGCGAATTGCCCATTGGCGTGCCCGACAACCTGGTTCCATATATAACCCAGACGGCCATCGGCAAGCGGCACAAATTAATGGTGTTCGGCAATGATTACAACACCCCTGATGGCACTTGCATTCGCGATTATATTCATGTCAGCGACCTGGCCCGCGCACACGTGGTGGCCCTGCAACGCATGCTCAATGAAGAAAGCGAGCGGTCCCATGAAATATTTAACCTGGGTGCGGGCAGGGGCTACAGCGTATTGGAAGCGATCAGAACCTTCGAACAGGTGAGCGGTGTTGAACTGAACTGGGAATTCACCGGCAGAAGGCCCGGAGACATTGAGCAGGTATGGGCAGATACCACCCT
>PXAA01000097.1 GCA_003567205.1 Bacteroidales bacterium | reverse complement strand
GTTTGAGCAAATGGAAATGCAATACTTTGTAAGGCCGGGACAGGAAAAAGAATGGTTTGATTACTGGAAAGACATGCGGATGCGATGGCATTTGTCGCTCGGCATCCCGCAAGAAATGTTCTGCATACACGAACACGACAAGCTGGCCCATTATGCCAAAGCAGCCGTCGACATCGAATTCATGTTCCCCTTTGGCTTTAAAGAAATAGAGGGCGTACACTCCCGCACCGATTACGACCTGGGCGCCCACCAGAAGGTGAGCGGGAAAAAACTGCAGTATTTCGACCCGGACATCAACGAAAGCTATGTGCCCTATGTGGTAGAAACCTCCATCGGACTGGACAGAATGTTTTTGGCCGTCATCAGCCATGCGCTCAAAGAAGAAACACTGGAAGACGGTTCCCAGCGGGTGGTGATGAATATATCCCCTGCATTGGCCCCGGTAAAAGTGGCTGTTTTGCCCCTGGTAAAAAAAGACGGGCTTTCGGAAAAAGGGAGGGAGATCTTTGACAAGCTGAAATATGATTTCCATTGCCAGTACGAAGAAAAGGATGCCATCGGCCGCCGCTACCGGCGCCAGGACGCCATCGGCACGCCTTATTGCATCACCATCGACCATGAATCACTTGAAAACGATACCGTAACCATACGCGAACGGGATACAATGCAACAGGAACGTATTCCGGCAGACAATATAGCCAGCGTGGTCAGAAAACGCATTACAATTAAGCCGTTATGACATTGCACGAAATCAAAGCACCTGTCGAAGGCCACATCAAAGCCTTTGAGAAACGTTTCCGGGAGTCTATGAAAAGCAAGGTCCCCCTGCTGGACAAGATTACACATTACATCGTAAAACGCAAAGGCAAACAGATCAGGCCGCTTTTTGTGTTTTTTTCGGCAGGTGTTTTTGGCGATATCTCCGACCGGACCTACCGGGCCGCATCCCTTATTGAGCTTTTGCACACGGCCACCCTGATCCACGATGATGTGGTGGATGATTCCAACGAACGCCGCGGGTTTTTCTCGCTCAACGCCTTGTGGAAGAATAAGATATCCGTATTGGTGGGCGATTATCTGCTGTCAAGGGGGCTTTTGCTTTCGCTGGAACACGACGATTTTGACCTGCTGAAGATTGTGGCCAATTCTGTGAAAGAGATGAGTGAAGGCGAATTGATGCAAATTGAAAAGGCCCGTAGCCTCGACATCGACGAAGAAATTTATTTCGAGATCATCCGGAAAAAAACCGCCTCACTGATCGCATCCTGCATGGCTTGCGGAGCAGCTTCCCTGCACGCATCCAAAATAAATGTGGCGCTGATGCACCAGATTGGCGAAAAGGCAGGCATCGCTTTCCAGATCAAAGACGACATCCTTGATTTTGAGTCCGGTCCGGGCAAAGGCAAACCATCCGGCGTAGACATCAAAGAGCAGAAAATGACCCTGCCGCTGATTTATGTAATCAAACAGGCCTCTTACAGAGACAAACGCCGGATCATCAATACGGTTAAAAACCACAGCCAGGATCCCGATAAGGTGGCCGAACTGATGGACATGGTATATGAAAAGGGCGGTATTGAATATGCACGCGATTACATGCAGCTTTATAAGGACAAGGCTTTGGAGTTATTATTAAGCCTCCCGGATGTGCCAGCCAGAGAGTCACTGCGCAATCTTGTTGAATATATCGTACTCAGGAAGACGTAGGAAGGGGTAATTAGTAGTTAGTAGTTAGTAGTTAGTAGTTAGTAGTTAGTCGTTCGTGGGTTTTTGTAAAAAAGTAGCCATTAACGCATATACTTTTTTTACTAATTACTAAATACTAATTACTAATTACTACTTACTACTTAAAGCTTGGCGTACTTTTTCCTCCACCTGAACGGCCTGTGAGCGCACATGTGTATAAAAGACCATGCGTAGCACATAGTTGCCTTCGGCTGACCTGGCAAGTTTTACTTCCGGGGTGGGGCCAACAATCCAGGGCATGGACAGCAGGAGTTTCTCTGCCTTTTCGCGGCTTTGTTCCGGTGATACTTCTGCATGAAGCGGAACTTCCAGGTGATGCGGCAGGTTGTCTTCGTCTTCAGGGGGCAAGATAAATAATTCATTGCTGAGCCGGCCATAGGGAATTTTAACCAACTCTCCATCTTCGTTTTCTAATTCCATTGACCGGCTTCCCATATGTTTGATCCTTCCTGAGGCAAAGGACGTTTTAATGGTTTGGCCAGGTTCAAGTGATTTTTCGGCTTTCAGCAGCCCCCCTGCCATGAAATCGCGGAATACAAACCAGGCGATAGCCAGTAACAACACCACCACCATCACCCCTATGATCAGGTCAAAATATAAGTGCCTGGCAAAGAAAATATGCACACCCCAAAAAGCGTAGGCGATCCAAAGGACCAGTTCCAGCAAAGGGAGCAGGGCTATAATCCCTTTGCGGAAAATATTTTTCCGGACAATGGCTTTGCTTATACGCAAAAGCAGGCGAAAAAGGAAGAACAGCAAAAAGCCCGAAAGGACAAATATCAGCAAATTCATAAGCGTTTTACCTTTTTTAAATGATCTGCCAGGTAAAGATCCAAGCCTGGCCTGATGGCATATATGCCTTCAAACTTCTGTATCAGGATACCTGCGCGCATCAAACCGCGGACAACACCGAGCACCTGGTCGCGCGGACACTCCAGGTTCTGTGCCAGTTTTTCCAAAGAAAAACGGCGGTTCACAACAAATTGCTGAATATAGAACCACTGCTCGGGGCTCAGCTTTTCAAACACTTTGGTGTCCGGCTTACGGAAAGCCTCCATATATAAAGTTTTTCCGGACACCCGTTTGATAGAAGACAGCCACATCAGTGTAGCCGTACCCGGATTACCAAAGGACTGATCAAACAAATCGTTGAACAGGCGGGCATAATCCCAGGTGGTCATGCGATCTTCCTCTTTCCTGTTGTATTTAAATTTCAAACCACCTGCCTGGTGTCGGAGCATAATCAGGTCTTTAAGCTCGCGAGCATCAAAAGGTTCACAGTTTACGGCAGCCAGCGCATAGTTGTTGAGCTGTGTCTGCCGGTTAATCAACTCCAGGGCGTGGATGTTCACATTGATAATGAACAGGCATTTATTGCCGAAACGATCGACCAGGTCTTTGATCATTTCCACCACGGCATCCCCACCCGGGCGGCGTTCCCACCATAATCCAAGATCCTGTATGATAATTGCCTTGCCGGCCGGCAGTGCCCTGAATACGTCATCAACACGTTTATTGTGTGCGTTAAGCGCTTCCACCAGCTTTTGCGAGAACAACTCCACATCGGCCAGACAACCCTGGGGTGCACGAATTGAATGGATATGATCCCTGTTGAAATGTTGTTCAGCCACCTTTTTTGACAAACCGGACTTGCCCGAACCGCGTGCCCCGGTAATGATCAGTGCCCCTGCAAGCCCTGATTTAAAGCGGCGGATGGCCCGTTCACATTCTTCTGTTTCATCCTTCATACCCACCCAGAAGTCATCGCCTGTGCCCGACTGGCCAGAGAACAGGGACGTATAGTAAAAAGGCAGCTCCTTCATCACGGCATGGTCCGGACTGAATGCCTCAACAAAAGACAAAATATCTGTGTTGGAATGGCCCGGGCTGCCCGATTGTTTTTCAAAATGACTGATCCACAACTGGCCCTCGCTTTTACCATAGAGCAAGTCAACAAACCGGTTGCGGGTGACATCTCTGGCCCGTTGCCACTGTCTTTGGATCTGGGTGGAAAACTCTTTGTCAGTATCCCGGGCCCTTTTCCGCAATACAACACTCGATTTACTTATGGTGGCTGCCGAAAGCGAATCAAAACCCTTTTTCAGGCCATCTTCGAATGCCTCTTCCACACCACAGGCGATCTTTCTGATATTGTTCTTTTCTGTTTTGACCTTTTTGGCAAAATTCCTGATCAGGGCCAGGGACTGCTCATGCTGATAAGCCAGTTCGGCAGGCGCATCATTCTTGCTTTCGCTGTCGAGTCCAAAGTTCAGCAGGCGCACCTGGTCTTTGATAGATGCCACCAAGTGCTGGAGCTGCAACTCAACCTCATGGGTGTGTTTGATTGTATGATCTATCAATTCCGCACCTACGTAATATTCAATGGTTTTCCGGAAACTGACTATCACACGGTCGGCCTCCACAAAAGCCATTTCCTGTATCCGGTCGGCCAATTGTTCTCCACTGATCTCAATTTTATCCGGAAGGTCATTTATAAGCTCGCCAATTTCGGCATACAGCCCCCGGTATATTTCCGGTACCGGAATAACTTTCAGGGATTCATGATCAAGCCGATTTGCCTTGGAAAAAGTTTCGCCTGGTTTTTCAAGCAGTTTTTCAGCAAACACTTCAAAGGCCTCCACCTGCCTGACCAAATCAGCCTCAAGACTTGCATGGAAGTCGGCATGGTACTTTATTATTTTTGAATGGATGCGACTCTTCAGCGACAGTACATAGAAGTCGAGAATGGCTTTGTTGATAAAGACACCCAGGTTTTTAGCCCACACATTGGCATAGCCACTGATCTCTTCAATCAGCACAGGGTCCTTCCTGGAATAGGCGGAAAAGTTGCTGCTACGAATGTTGGCCTCCGTGCTATCAAGATGATGACCAAACTGCTGAAGGTCACTCAGCAAATTTTCATATAGTGTCTGTCCTGACTGGTAATGAAAATGACGGCTTTGATTTTCCAGAACCTTTACTTTGGCAGCAAACCGGTTCTTTTCCATCTTGATCCGTTCCTGGATCTTCAATATATTATCTGGTTCCAGCCGGGCTTTTTCGATAAGTTCATGAATGCCGTTAAACAATTTTCGCACCTCAGCCACTTCAGAAAACGAATGCAGGGAAAAATCAGCCATCAACTGATACAGACCCTTAAGCCGCTTATGGTAAAGGAAGAATCGTGCGGCAGGAATTACTCTGATTTTGTGGGTCACCGGCCGGCGGGTAATAATGGCGATAAACTGTTTGCCTGTCTTATAGAGGCGTGTCCGAAAGCCATCGTGTTTCTTAATGGCCAGTTCCTTCCGGTTGAGTTTTATACGGATTTTTTCCGGCATCACATTGAGCATGGCGCGCAAGGCATCCAGGTATTCCAGGTTGGCCTCGTCCAGGATCTTCCGGATGGCCTCTACCCTCTGCTCACGCATTGCATGAATCTGTCTTTGCGAATGGAAGGAAAAGTCGTTCAATATGCGCAGGAAAGCCATGGGCTGTCCGGCCGGTTTTTCTTCCTTCGCTGCCTTTTCCAGGTTGTTGAGCGTACGCTGGGTATAATGATGCAAATCCGGGAAAAAACGCAGGTCCAGCTTAAGTACACGGTCAGGGCCCCGCTCAAAATATTTTTGGATAAACTTTGCCGCCGTCTGCCCCATGGTGTTCACTTCGTGCGAGATGATCTCTCGCGACGAAAACGACAGGTTTTTAAATATTTCAGATGATGGCCGGGGACTTTCTTCAATATCTTCTTCGGCCGTATCGGTTGTATCATCAAGCACACCCACCACATCAAAAAATGTGGAAGGGGAGATAAAGAGCGAGGTACTGACACTCTCGCCAAGTAAATTGGCCCGTGCAAAGGCAGCATCCGTATTTTTCAGGTTAAAATCTGGAAGCTCCATGATGGTGAAGTCTGTTTTACGCGATTCAGCCCCTATTATGTTTTCTTCCGGGAGCTGTTCCACCCCGTTGTTGATTACCTTTACTTCCGCTTTCATCCGGTTGTTTTCCAGCAGCTGATTGATCAAACTGTATAAGGTGTCGGTTTTTGAACTGTCGTTATTAATCACCATAATCCGGATGCGTGCCATACGCCAACGGTCGCCGGCTGTGATAAATCTCAACAGGATAAGGGCCAGTGACAGAGCCCGTCCATATCCTTTCCACCAAACATCAATTGTCCGGTAGTCGCCAAAACCTTTTTCCTTGTCGTAATTGAGAAAAACACTGTTAAAGTCCTGCCGTTTTAAATTGTTCAGCAGACCGGCAAATTTTTCCGGGTTGCGGGTATTCCTGGCCCATCCCATCAATACTGTATTGGGTTCAAAACCGGCAAACCCGTAAACCCTCGAAATAATGTCAATGCCTTCATAAATATCCCGGCAGGTATGGCGGCGGGTAAAGACCCCTTTTTGCTCGGAAGGAGCCGTTATTTGCAGCTGCATTTCCTTAAGGCCAAACAAAATATCCCCCGAAGGCTGTTCGGTGAGCTCAAAATTGGTAAAAACCCCCATTTTGCCCACCAGCGACTTGCCCATCTCTATAAGGTGCGGCCTGCTTTTTTCGCCACCACTGAACAGCATTACGTTCGGGCGCCAGTTGCGGGCATTTTTACCCCCTGTTTTAAGCCTGGCCAGACCGGTTTTCACCAGCGAAGACCACACCCCTGTCCAGGTATCCCCGGTTTGCAGGGTAAGTTCTTTTTTCTTCAGGAATAAAAACAGGGCAATAAGAATCACCGAAGCCACGATCAGGGCCACCAAATCGAGCTGGATCATCACCACAATACAAGCAAGGGCCCCGATGATGCTCACAAAACGCGGGATCTTGAATGACGGACGGAAGTCGCTGCCCGCCCAGCTTTCAATTGCATATGTAATATTCAAAAAGCCATACGTGAGGATAAAAAAGATGGTGACAATGCGGGCAATGACGTTCAGTTCACCGATAAGTATCCCTGTCAGGGCAATCAAAAAAGCAAACAAAAGTGCATTGCGCGGCTCATTGGATGCCCCATGGCCACGGGCAAAAAATCCGGGCAGGATTCTGTCCATAGCAACCGCCTGCAGGATGCGGGGGGCCCCCAAAATACTCACCATGGCAGAAGACAGTGTAGCTGCAAGAATCCCTGCAATCACAAGTTCTGGAACCAGGGAAATATTAAACAAAACCTGCGGGTCATTGATCAGTACTCCCCTGTCTACAGTAAATGCAAAGAACATGGTAAGACCCACATATACCAAAAGACCCACAAGAATAGCCATAATAATCCCTATGGGAATATTTTTCCGGGGATCTTTCAAATCGCCCGACATGGAAACCCCTGCCTGAAATCCGGTCACTGCGGGAAAGAAAATGGCAAACAGGGCGATCCAGGGAAGGGCCCCGTCGGCAGTACCCATCAGGGGCGAATAAGGTGTATGGTCATGGCTGCCAAGAAAAACCGATAACAATGAAAATATAATGGCGGCCATGATGATGTATTGTATCTTAATGGCCAGCGAAGTGCTGATAAAGGTTACCACCGTCACAAGCAACAATATGATTGAACCGGTAAGGCGAATGTTCTGCAGGCTCATCTCCATTCCGAAGGCAGACAGAAGGGTTTCGGCAAAACCCAACAGGTATAAGCTCACACTGAAAGACAGCCCTACAAATAGCGCTACTCCAAGCGTGCCGCCAATAGGCAAACCAAGGCTGCGGGAAATGATGTAATAGCTTCCCCCGGTTTCCACTTTCTTATCGGTGGCAACAGAAGCCACGCTTAAACCCGTACTTATTGCAATGATATAGGCAACGAGAATAATACCCAAGACAGCCCATAAACCTGCCTGTCCAACGATCCAGGGCAATCGTAAATACATGATCACGCCAAGAATGGCCAGTATCGAAGGGGTGAAGACCCCGCTGAATGTACCAAACTTTTTTGCTTTGGCCATGGCTTCAATTTTTGTATAGCATCCAAAGATATGAAAAAATGAATTAGATCAGGAAGCCGGGCTTTTTGCCAGTTTTAAAACGCCGAAAACATCAATTTTTATATCTTTGTCCTTTAAGGAATGCTCACCTCAAAGCTCATGACCATGCCAAACAAAAAAATCTTCCTTCTTTGTTTTGTCTTGCCTTTCCTGTTATCCCATGCCAATGCGCAAAACAATCAGAATGAGCGGCCTGAATGGTCTGTCTCCCCTGAGGTTCGTGTCAATGTGAGCACCCCCTACCATGCGCTCAGAACCCATCTGCATTTTCTCCAGCCCGACAGCTATGACGCCGAGAAGGCGGCGCAGGCTTTCATGCACCC
>PXAA01000113.1 GCA_003567205.1 Bacteroidales bacterium | reverse complement strand
TTTCCAGGGCGTGGTAAAGCGGCACGGGTTCTCAGGTGTCGGCCAGGCAACCCACGGTCAGCATAACCGCCTGCGTGCTCCCGGCTCCCTTGGCGCCTCATCATGGCCTTCAAGGGTTTTTAAAGGCATGAGAATGGGTGGACGTACGGGGGGCAACAGGGTTAAAATGATCAACCTGCAGATTATGAAGTTGATCCCCGAAAAGAACCTGGTTATTGTTAAAGGCTCTGTACCAGGGCCCAACGGATCATATTTAATTCTTGAAAGATGGAGTTAGCAGTATATAATATCGATGGAAGCAAGACGGCTAAGACCGTCAAATTGAACGAGGAGATTTTTGGCATCGCCCCGAATGATCATGCTATTTACCTTGATGTCAAACATCATCTGGCAAGCAGGCGACAAGGGACACATAGCACCAAGGAACGGGGCGAAGTAAAAGGCAGCACCCGTAAATTGCGCCGCCAAAAAGGTACCGGCGCAGCCCGTGTCGGCGACATTAAGTCACCCATTTTGCGGGGTGGTGGTGTAACTTTTGGCCCAAAGCCCAGGGATTACCGTTTCAAGATTAACAAGAAAGTAAAAAGTCTGGCCCGAAAATCAGCCCTTTCCTATAAAATGAAAGATGACAAGCTGATGGTGCTGGAAGATTTTTCCATGGAAGAACCCAGGACAAAAAAATACCTGGAGATCCTTCAGAAACTTGATCTGGACGGCAAGAAATCATTATTGGTGCTGCCAGATTATAACCGTATCATTCAGCTTTCTTCGCGCAATATACCCAAGGCATTTGTTGCCAAGGCTTCGCAGCTGAATACCTATATGATATTAAATGCCGACAGGCTGCTTCTGATGGAAAGTTCAATCCAGGAAATAGAACGTATTTTACTGAAAAAGGAGTCTTAAGTAACGGGTTGGAAAAAGATCGGCCCAATAAATATAAAAGAAGATGGAAGTTTTAATCAAGCCACTAATTACCGAGAAAATGACTGCGGTTACAGAAAAGTACCCCAGCCGCTATGGCTTTATCGTTGACAAACGTGCATCGAAGTCGCAAATCAAAAAGGCGGTTGAGGATATGTATGATGTGACGGTTGATTCGGTGAACACCATGGTGTATCTTGGCAAGCGCCAGATGCGATATACCCGCACGGGCTTTCAGGCCGGCAGAAAAAATAGTTTTAAAAAGGCCATCGTCACACTGAGTGAAGGCCAGACAATTGATTTTTACAGCAATATATAAGGATTTATGGCTTTAAAAAAGTTTAAACCCACCACACCCGGACAGCGCAACAAAGTAATCAGCGCTTTTGATGATATTACTGCTTCCAGGCCCGAAAAGAGACTTATTAAAGGCAAGCACAAGTCGGGCGGCAGAAACAACCAGGGTAAGATGACACAGCGATATATCGGCGGTGGTCACAAAAAAAGATATCGGATAATTGACTTCAAACGCGATAAGGATGGTATTCCGGCAACGGTGAAGAGCATCGAATATGACCCGAACCGTTCGGCACGTATTGCCTTATTGTTTTATGCTGACGGAGAAAAGCGCTACATTCTGTCACCTGTCGGACTGCAGATCGGTCAGACCCTGATGTCGGGCGAAAAAGCAACGCCTGATGTTGGCAATACCCTGTTTTTGCGTGACGTACCGCTTGGCAGTGTCGTACATAATATTGAGCTTCAGCCGGGCCAGGGAGGCAAGATGGCCCGCAGTGCAGGCACCTACGCCCAGCTCACCTCGCGTGAAGGTAAATATGCAGCCCTGAAACTGCCGTCTGGCGAAATCCGTATGGTGCTTGTTACATGCAAAGCCACCATTGGAAGCACATCTAACCCGGACCATATGCACGAGATGTCGGGCAAGGCAGGCCGTAGCCGCTGGTTGGGCCGTCGTCCGCGTACCCGTCCGGTGGTTATGAACCCGGTAGACCATCCCATGGGTGGTGGTGAAGGGCGTGCCTCAGGAGGCCATCCAAGAAGTCGTAAAGGTTTGCCTGCCAAAGGTTATAAAACGCGTAACAGGAAGAAAGCTTCCAACAGGCTCATCTTGGAAAGAAGGAAAAAATAAATTTCGCTAACAGGAAAAATACAATCATATGAGTCGTTCATTAAAAAAAGGACCTTATATCCACCACAAGCTGGAAAAAAAAGTCCTGGCCATGGCCGGGAGCAGCAAAAAGACGGTAATCAAGACCTGGTCACGGGCTTCTATGATCTCTCCCGAGTTTGTGGGATTGACCATTGCAGTGCACAACGGAAACAAATTTATACCGGTATATATTACTGAAAATATGGTCGGCCATAAGTTGGGTGAATTTGCCCCTACACGAATATTCAGGGGCCATGCAGGGAAAAAAGATAAAGGAAAAAAATAAATAAATTTTCACCATGGGATTAAGAAAACATATCAGGGCTGAGAAACTTAAGGAAGAGAAGCAGTCTCAGTATTTTGCCAGGCTGAGAAACTGCCCTACCTCCCCAAGAAAAATGCGCATTGTGGCGGATATGATCCGGGGGCAGGAAGTCAATAAAGCCCTTGCGACTTTGCGTTTTACCAAAAAAGAAGCCGCACAGCGCCTGGAAAAACTTTTGCTATCGGCCATAGCCAACTGGCAGAACAAAAATGAAGGGGTGCGTATTGAGGAGAGCAATCTCTATATTAAGGCCATTTATGTGGATGGTGCAAGAATGCTGAAACGTTTGCGTCCGGCTCCGCAGGGGCGGGCACACCGTATAAGGAAACGTTCCAACCATGTAACCCTTTTTGTTGACAGTAAAAATACAAACGAATAAATATTTCTCAAATGGGACAAAAGACAAATCCAATCGGGCTCAGGCTTGGCATCATCAAGGGATGGGATTCCAACTGGTATGGTGGGAAAAACTACGCTGCCAAACTTGTTGAAGACGACAAGATACGCAAATACCTGTATGTACGTCTGGCCAAAGCAGGGGTTTCCAAAATCTATATTGAGCGTACGCTAAAACTTGTAACCGTCAACATCAATACTGCCAGGCCCGGTATCATTATTGGCAAAGGTGGGCAGGAAGTGGACAAGCTGAAGGAAGAGCTCAAGAAACTTACCAAAAAAGAAATACAAATCAATATCAGTGAGATCAAACGGCCGGAGCTGGATGCCTTTCTGGTAGCACAGAATGTAGCCAAACAGATCGAAGGCCGTATTTCATTCCGCCGTGCGGTGAAGACCGCCATATCTTCTACAATGCGCCTGGGCGCTGAAGGCATCAAGGTAACGGTAGGTGGCCGTTTGGGTGGTGCTGAAATGGCCCGTAATGAAACATACAAGGAAGGCCGGATCCCGTTGCATACACTCCGTGCAGATATCGATTACGCAAATGTGGAAGCACATACCACTTATGGTCGCATCGGTGTCAAGGTGTGGATTTGCAGGGGAGAAATTTTCGGCAAACCAGACCTGACCCCATTTATTGAGGAGCCAGCCAAGGGAAGACAGGCTGGAGGCCGGTTTGGCGGCAGAAGGAAAAAGTAATTTATAGCTTTACAAGTGTCAATCAAGAAAAGTGTTGAATAATGTTACAGCCTAAGAAAACCAAATACAGAAAGATGCAAAAGGGCCGGATGAAAGGCAATACGAAGCGTGGAGCTGAGTTGGCCTTTGGTTCCTTTGGCATAAAGGCGCTCGATACATGTTGGATTACCGGACGACAGATAGAGGCTGCCCGTCAGGCCATTACGCGTCGCATGAAGCGTGAAGGACAACTATGGATCAGAATCTTTCCGGATAAACCCATTACCAAAAAACCCGCAGAGGTTCGTATGGGTAAGGGGAAAGGTGCCCCCGAATATTTCGTAGCCAGGGTTTGTCCCGGACGTATAATTTTTGAGGCGGACGGGGTGCATTTGGATACGGCCCGTGAAGCCATGCGCCTCGGTGCACAAAAGCTTCCGATAACTACAAAGTTTGTGGTAAGAAAAGATTATGTTTATTAATAAGTTGGAAAAAAATTGTAACTTTGCAGCCTTTTTGCAGGGAATATAAACTGGCTATAATTGCCCGGATTTTTTAACCCTTCGGCCTGCTGAAACAATAAAATTCACGCCAAGATGAAGCAGAATGTAATACATGAAATGTCAACCGGCGAGCTCCATGAAAGATTGGATGAAGAGAGAAAGCAGCTGCGTAAGTTGAAAATGAACCATGCGGTATCGCCTTTGGAGAATCCCATGAAGATCAAGGACTATCGCAGAACCGTTGCCCGTATCCTTACTGAGGTCCGGAAAAGGGAATTAGAAGAAACTAAAAAATAATTATCTCATAAGATGGAAACCAGAAAACCCAGAAAAGAAAGAACAGGTCTTGTGGTGAGTAACAAGATGGACAAATCTGTTGTTATAGAGGTTTTACGTCGGGTGCAGCATCCCAAGTACAGGAAGTTTGTTAAGCGGACATCCCGCTTTATGGCTCATGATGAAAAAAATGAATGCAACATTGGCGACACTGTTCGCATCATGGAAACCAGGCCTTTGAGCAAGAATAAATGTTGGAGATTAGTTGAAATTATTGAAAGAGCTAAGTAATTATGATACAGCAAGAATCAAGACTTTCGGTAGCGGACAATAGTGGGGCGAAAGAAGTGCTTTGCATCAGGGTCCTTGGTGGCACCCGCCGCAGATATGCCGGCATCGGCGATAAGATCATTGTAACCGTGAAAGACGCTCTGCCCGCCGGCAATATCAAAAAGGGAACCGTATCAAAAGCTGTGGTGGTGCGCACGAAAAAACACGTCAGGCGATCTGATGGCAGTTACATTAAGTTCGATGACAATGCCGTTGTATTACTTACAGCTACAGAGGAAATGCGTGGCACGCGCATCTTTGGCCCGGTTGCCAGGGAATTGCGTGAAAAACAGTTTATGAAAATCGTTTCATTGGCACCCGAAGTGCTGTAATTGAACATACAATTATGGAAGTCAAGATACATATAAAAAAAGGAGACACTGTTAAGATTATTGCCGGCAACGAAAAAGGCGCCACAGGCAAGGTTTTAATGGTGGATGTCAAAAAGCGCAGGGCATTTGTGGAAGGTATCAATATGGTATCCAAGCATACCAAACCAAATGCTGCCAATCCGCAAGGCGGAATCGTTAAAAAAGAATCAAGCATTCATATTTCGAATCTGATGCTGGTCGACTCAAAAGGCAATCCCACGCGCATTGGCAGGAGATTAAATGACGACAATCGATTGATAAGGTATTCCAAAAAGACAGGGGAGGATATTTAGTAATGAGTTACACACCAAGACTTAAGGAAAAATTCGCCAAAGAAATTATCCCTGCATTGACCAAAGAATTCGGATACACAAACGCGATGCAGGTCCCCAGGTTGGTTAAGATCAGCTTAAACCAGGGTGTAGGCGAAGCCATTACGGACAAAAAAATTATCGATAATGCCATCGAAGAGATGACAATGGTGGCCGGCCAGCGGGCTGTCCCCACCAAGTCGAAAAAAGACATCTCCAACTTTAAACTAAGAAGGGGTATGCCAGTTGGTGTGCGGGTCACTTTGCGCAGCGAAAAGATGTACGAGTTCCTTGACAGGCTTATTGCTGTTTCCCTACCCCGGATCCGCGACTTTAAAGGTGTCAATGAAAAAGGCTTTGACGGGCGGGGCAACTATTCAATGGGTGTACCTGAGCAGATTATTTTCCCTGAGATCAATATTGACAAGGTGAGCAAGATCAATGGTATGGACATCAGCTTTGTTACAACGGCCAGTACCGACCATGAAGCCTTTGCATTGTTGCGTGAATTTGGAATCCCATTTAAAAACCAGAATAAATAGACAGATCATGGCAAAAGAATCCATGAAAGCCAGAGAGCTTAAAAGAGCCAAGCTTGTTAAGAAATATGCCGCCAAGCGCGCGGAGTTAAGAGCCAAGGGCGATTGGGAAGGCTTGCAAAAGATTCCCAGGAATGCATCACCGGTAAGGTTACATAACCGTTGCCAGTTGACGGGCCGTCCCAAGGGTTATATGCGCCAGTTTGGCATATCCCGTATCAATTTCAGGGAAATGGCCAATAAGGGACTTATCCCGGGCATCACAAAAGCAAGCTGGTAAGTTTAGTATGTATTATTTTATATTTTAACAATGATAACCGATCCAATTGCAGATTATCTGACAAGAATAAGGAATGCCGTGAAGGCCAACCAAAGGGTTGTAGAAATTCCTGCATCGAATCTAAAAAAGGGCATTACCAAAATCCTTTTTGATAAGGGATATATCCTAAACTATAAGTTTGAGGATGATAAAGTTCCGGCCATAATCAAGATCGCCTTGAAATATCATCCGGTAACGAAACTTCCCGCCATTAATGATATTCAACGGGTCAGCCGTCCGGGACTTCGCCGCTATGCCAACAGCAAGGAACTTCCCCGGGTGCTGAACGGACTGGGTATTGCCGTTATTTCTACATCCAAAGGCCTTATCACCGACAAAGAAGCCCGTAAATTAAATGTGGGCGGAGAAATTATTTGTTACGTAAGTTAAAAAAGTACACAATGTCACGAATAGGAAATGTTCCCGTAAATATCCCTGATGGAGTAACTGTAACAGTATCGAAAGATAATGTAGTAACGGTAAAAGGCACCAGGGGTGAACTGAGCCAGCTTGTTGATCCGGCGATCAAGGTCAATGTGGATGGCAATGAATTGAAGGTTGAGCGCCCCAGTGACCAGAAACACCATAAATCCCTGCACGGTTTGTACCGTTCGTTGATTAACAATATGGTTGTTGGCGTATCGGAGGGTTATAAAATTGTTCAGGAACTGGTCGGTGTTGGGTATAAAGCATCTCACAGCGGACAAATTCTTGAGCTGGCACTTGGTTACTCGCACAGCATCTTTTTTGAGATCCCAAAGGAAATTAAGCTGGAAACAATAACAGTAAGGGGTAAAAACCCAACCATAGTGCTGGAATCGCATGACAAGCAGTTGATTGGCCAGATAGCCGCCAAAATCCGTTCATTCCGCAAACCCGAACCATATAAAGGTAAGGGTGTGATCTTTAAAGGAGAGGTAATCCGCAGAAAAGCCGGTAAGGCCGCTGCTGCCAAGTAATAGAAAACAATTAAAATTCCTTATATCAGGATGGCAATAAAAAAGAAACTCGACAGAAGGACAAGGATCAAATACCGTGTAAGAAAAAGTGTGCGTGGCACGGCAGATAAGCCCAGGCTGTCTGTATTCAGGAGCAATAAGGCCATTTATGCCCAGGTAATAGATGACCTGGCCGGTAAAACACTTGCAGCTGCCTCGTCGCATGCAAAAGATATTGGTGAAAAAAAGATGACCAAAACAGAAGTTGCCCGTGAGGTAGGCAAGGTAATTGCCGAACGCGCCAAAGAGGCGGGTGTCGAAACCATTGTCTTTGACCGCAACGGTTATTTGTATCACGGAAGGGTTAAATCACTGGCAGAAGGAGCCAGGGAAGGAGGCTTAAAATTCTAGATTATGGCAAACGTAAATATTAAAAAAATTAAGTCGAGCGAAATCGAATTCAAAGACAGGCTTGTAAGCATCCAACGGGTTACTAAAGTAACCAAGGGTGGCAGAACGTTCAGTTTTTCTGCCATTGTGGTTGTCGGCAACGAAAATGGCGTGGTAGGTTTTGGCCTGGGTAAGGCAAAGGAGGTCACCACGGCGATCAGTAAAGGCATAGATGATGCCAAGAAGCACCTGATCCAGGTACCTGTATATAAGGGTACAATTCCCCATTCACAGGAAGGGAAATTCAGTGGAGCGCGGATATTGATAAAGCCTGCAGCCCACGGTACTGGTGTAATTGCAGGAGGTGCGATGCGTGCGGTGCTTGAAAGTGTCGGGGTTACCGATGTGCTTGCCAAATCAAAAGGTTCCTCTAACCCGCATAGTGTGGTTAAAGCGACCATTGACGCCCTGATGAAACTGCGTGATCCTTTTGCTGTTGCACAACAGCGGGGTGTAAGTCTAGACAAAGTGTTTAACGGGTAAAGAATCAGACACGTGAAAAAATTTAAAATTACACAGGTAAGAAGCAGGATTGGAAGGCCTGCTATACAGAAAAGGACACTTGATGCATTGGGTGTCAGACGTATAAATCGTTCGGTAATTGTTACGGGAACTCCTCAGATAGAAGGGATGATTAATAAGGTGAAGCACCTTATTTCGGTGGAAGAGGTAAAAGAATAATGTCCTTTAGTTCAATATCTTTAAATTTGTAATTACAATGGATTT
>PXAA01000077.1 GCA_003567205.1 Bacteroidales bacterium | reverse complement strand
GGTGCATGATCTGCATCTGTTCCAGCACCTCTTCTACACGCTGCTTGCGTTCGGCGGCACTGTATCCCAGATAGATCAGGGGCAGTTCCACATTTTCAAACACGCTCAATTCATCGATCAGGTTAAAGTTCTGGAAAACGAAACCTATATTGCGTTTACGCAGGTTGGCGCGTTGTTTTTCAGAATAATTTGATACTTCCTGGTCAAGGAAATAATACGTTCCGCCACTGGGATTGTCAAGCAAGCCCATAATGTTCAGCAAAGTCGATTTGCCACAACCCGAAGGACCCATAATGGCCACAAATTCCCCTTCCTTGATTTCGAAGGACACCTGGTTCAGGGCGGTGGTTTCCACCTCTTCGGTGCGGAATACCTTGGTTAAGTCAACAGTTTTGATCATGATTTCTAATTTTTAAGTGGATAATGACTGTTATGATGACGTTTTATTTATTGTATTTGTTACATGCGCAATACGTGCCCGGCATATTTTACCTGAAAATTAACCTGTCCCTGCCACCGTAGCTGTCGTATGAGGATACGATCACCTGTTCGCCAGGCTGCAGGCCGTCCAGTACTTCGTAGTGGTGTATGTTCTGGCGTCCGATACGTATCGGCCGTATGACAGCTTGTGAGCCGGACGGGTCTACCACGTAAATCCAGTTGCCACCGGTGGCCTGGTAAAATCCGCCGCGCGGGATAATCAGCGCGTCGGCCACGCCACTGAACTGCAGCCTGAGCTGGATGGTCTGTCCGCGGCGTATTCCAGAGGGTTCTTCGCCATTAAACTGCAGGTCCACCTCAAAGGCACCCCCGGTAATATTACTGTAAATCTTATCGATTTCCAGGTTGTATGTTTGGCCGGCATAGTCGAAAGAAGCCGGTTGTCCTACATGGGTGCGGTTGATATACCTTTCATCGATGCGGGCACGCAGCTTGAACCCGTCGAGCACATCTATCTGCCCGAGGTTTTCTCCGGTAGATTTTGTTTCTCCGCGCTCGGCATTGAAAGATGAAAGCTGTCCATTGATGGGTGCCCGGATGGTCAGGTTGTCGAGGGTTTCATGCAACATGGCGATATTGGTGTGCATGCGGTCAATGGATTCGTTAATCTGGTCCATTTGTGTGGACACATACAGGGAATCGTGTTGCAAACTGCGCAACCCGATGTCATAATGGCGCTGGGCAAAAATAAATTCGCGGTGTGCATTCTCATATTCTTCGTCCGAGATCACCCCTTGCTCATAAAAACTTTTTTTGCGCTGATAGTTCTTTTTGGCAATATCCAGGCGATATTCAAGATTTGCCAGTTCCCGTTCAAGGCTAAACATGTTGCGCTCCAGGTTCAGGCGGGTGTTCTGGTATCTGTCAAGCACCTCCAGAGCCGTGTTTTCCTGTTGCATGTAGTTCATTTCGATTTGGGCATTGGACAGGCGAAGGATTTTGTCCCCTTCATTTACATGGGCGCCATCGCGCTGAAAGATCTCTTCTACCCGGCCGCCAAACACTGCGTCTACATAAATGGTTATGATGGGTTGAACTACACCGTCAACCGGGATGAACTCCTGGAAACGACCCTGCTCAACAGTGGCAATGGTCATTTTGTCCTTGTCAACGAATAGCCTGCTGCTGGTATCGCGGAAAAACAGAAGGTAAATGATAAACAAAGCAAAAGCTGATGCGCCAAGAATACTGGCGATCTTTTTTACCGTCCATTTTTTTTTCTTGATGATTCGATCCATTTGAATGCCGTTTTTATGGGTTTCACATACTTTTTACAACGAATATTGTGCCATGACATGTAAAAATCATTAAATCAGATCGATATGAAATACAATCGCAAAATATTTTAAAAAAAGTGTTCGTAAACGGTCACCAACTGTATCAAACCGAACGGCCTGCGCCCGGTAACCCAATGGCAACACCGCCCGCACCCTGGCCCCTGAAACAAGGATCCGTGCCGGAAGAACTACGCTCATGAACTTTCATACCGTTGGCCGTTACCCCCAAACGCCAAATCCCAACCACTATTCCATCATTTCTTGTTACTTTTGACAAAAATCCCGACTATGGACAAAAGACTGCAAGCGTTTGAGCAGCTGCTCAACATCATGGATGACCTGCGTGCGAAATGCCCGTGGGACAAGAAACAAAGTCTGGAGAGCCTGCGACATCTGACCATTGAAGAAACATATGAATTGGCGGACGCCATTCTGGATGACGACCTGGACGGTATCAAAGGCGAGCTGGGCGATTTGATGCTCCATATTGTGTTTTATGCGAAAATCGGATCAGAAAAAGGTGCCTTCGACATTGCCGATGTGCTTGAAAGCATTAACAAAAAACTGATTAAGCGACACCCCCATATATATGGTGATGTAAAGGCTGAAACCGCCGAACAGGTGAAGGACAACTGGGAAAAGATCAAACTCAGGACGGGAAAAAAACGCGTGTTGTCAGGCGTTCCCAAATCACTTCCTGCCATGATCAAAGCCTATCGCATCCAGGATAAGGTGAAGGGCGTTGGGTTTGATTGGGAAAAAACCGAACAGGTATGGGATAAGGTGCAGGAAGAGCTGAATGAACTCAGAAATGAAGTGGAAAACAGAGCTGCGCAAAAAAAGATTGACGAAGAGTTTGGCGACTTTCTGTTTGCCATGATCAACTATGCGCGCTTTATCAATGTAAATCCGGAAAACGCCCTTGAACGCACCAATAAAAAATTTATAAAACGCTTTGAACACCTCGAAAAAGAGGCAAAGCAGGCCGGGAAAGATATGAGGCGTATGAATCTTTCCGAAATGGATGTATTCTGGAATGAAGCGAAGGATATGGAAAGGGACAGCGAACAATAATGGGATATAAAACCATTATTTCAGTGCTTCGCCCAGATACATCTCAAAATCATAGAAGAAAGCATTCCCCCTTTTGCCCAGCTTTTCGTCGAGGTCAAATACAGCCTGCATCATGGGCACCTTACGGATTTTTGTGATCAGATTATCCAATTGCAGCTGGTCGCTGGGTTGTTTTAACAGTAAGAGATAATCCAGGTTTTTGGGTTCACCAAACAGTACGCCTTCGCTACTTTTGTTACAAACAAGAAAATAGCGCATCATCAGTTCCGGCAATTCATAATGATATACGGCAAAGTGTCCGGGTGTTGATTGGTTCAGGCAAAGGTATTCAAAATCAGGAAGCCGCTGGAGGTCAATGTGCAGGTGCTGATTCAGCAGCCAGCAAAGCCGGTAATCTTTTTGGGCAGTAAACAGTCCTGTGGCCCTGAATTCGGGCCTGTAGGATACTTCCAGTTTTAATTTCTTTGCCATACACGAAAACCCCCTTCAATAACTAAACATTATTCCCCTCCAAATCCCGGATGGTCTCTTCCCAGGCCTTACGCGATGCATGCTGTTCAGCCTTTTTAATGGAATAGTCCTGTCCGCGACCGGCCACCTCATTTTCAATTTCCAACTCTATGGTATAGAGCTTGCCGTTCTTGCCATTTTCTGCTTCATGCACCAGCTTATATTCCACATTCTTTTTTTCTTTCTGTGCCCATTCGATCACCTTGCTCTTGAAATTGATTTCACGAAGCATCAGTTCGTCAATATCCAAATGAGTTTGGATAATTTGCCGGATGATCATGTTTTTGGTGAACTGATAACCCTTATCGAGGTATACGGCGCCGACAAAGGCCTCAAAGGCATCCCCATGAATGCTGGAACCCTGGATGCCACTTTCTTTGCCTGACCGCACCAGCTTGTTCAAACCAAGTTTGCGTGAAAGCATGTTCAGGTTGCTTCGGCTGACAATGCGTGAACGCATCTCAGTAAGGAAGCCTTCGTCTTTAAACGGAAATTTTTTAAACAGGAAATCAGCAACCACAGATCCCAGCACAGCATCCCCAAGGTACTCCAATCGTTCGTTGCAATGTTTCACCCCATTGCTGACATGGGTTGCCGCCGACTTGTGCCGGAAAGCCAGCTCATATATGGATACGTTTTTTGGGCGGTACCCGAAAATATTTTGGATGGCTTCAGATAACGCCCGGTCTGTAGCCTTGCGTTTGTGACGGAAAGAAAACAAAAAACCCAATACTATTGCTATTGTTCAAACTTCTTGAATGCCAAACATGCGTTGTGTCCACCAAAGCCGAAGGTATTCGACAGAGCTACATTCACCTTGCGCTCTTTTGCTTTATGGAAGGTGAAGTCAATCTTGTTGTCGATATCGGGATCGTCGGTAAAATGATTAATGGTGGGGGGTATGATGTCGTTTTGTACGGCCAGAATGGTTGCAATGGATTCTGCTGCACCAGCTGCACCAAGTAAATGACCGGTCATTGACTTGGTCGAATTGATGCTGATCGTATAGGCGTGTTCGCCAAATAAGGTCACGATGGCCTTTGGTTCTGCAATGTCCCCCAGTGGGGTAGAGGTGCCATGTGTGTTGATGTGGTCTACATCTTTTATGTTCAGGCCAGCATCTTCCAGTGCGTATTCCATCACCTTGATTGCGCCCAGGCCATCCGGGTGGGGGCTGGTCATGTGGTATGCATCGGCCGACATGCCGCCGCCGACCACTTCTGCATATATTTTGGCGCCGCGTTTGCGGGCATGTTCCAGCTCTTCTAATATGATGGTGCCGCTGCCTTCGCCCAGCACGAAACCGTCGCGGTCTTTGTCAAAAGGACGGGAAGCGGTTTTTGGGTCATCGTTGCGTACCGAAATGGCATGCATGGCACTGAACCCGCCCAACCCGGCTTCATTCACTGCTGCTTCAGAGCCTCCACCGATAAAGATGTCGGCCTTTCCCAATCTGATCAGATTATAACAGTCGATCAGGGCATTGGCTGATGATGCACAAGCGGAAGTTGTGGTATAGTTGGGTCCGCGAAATCCGTATTTAATGGAAATGTGGCCTGCTGCAATGTCGGCAATCATTTTCGGAATAAAAAACGGGCTGAAACGGGGTGCCCCTCCTCTTTTGCCATGCTCTTTAACTTCATTATAAAAGGTTTCCAGGCCGCCGACCCCGCTGCCCCAGATCACCCCGACACGGTCCGGATCAACTTTTCCGGGTTCGATACCTGCATCCTGAATGGCTTCTTCGGTCGAAACCAGGGCATATTGGGTAAAGGGGTCGAACTTACGGACTTCCTTGCGATCAAAATGATTGGCTGCATCATAGTCTTTCAGTTGGCAGGCAAAGCGGGTCTTGAAATCGGATACGTCAAATTTTGTGATGGGTCCTGCGCCACTTACGCCTTTCAACAAGGCATTCCAGTAATCAGGGGTATTATTACCGATGGGGGTAAGAGCGCCAAGCCCGGTAACGACAACTCGTTTAAGTTCCATTCCAATAGAATTTGTTCAACATGATTAACATGAAGCCCACATGGGCTTATTCATCAGTTAATAGAGAATATAACCTTGCATGTGGGCTCCATTATACAAGTAAATTCCTTCTTACTTGCCCTCTTTTTCAATATAAGCAATCGCTTCCCCTACCGTGCTGATTTTCTCGGCCTGGTCGTCAGGAATGGCAAGATTGAACTCTTTTTCGAACTCCATGATGAGCTCAACAGTGTCCAGGGAATCTGCACCCAAATCATTTGTAAAACTGGCTTCGGGGGTTACTTCTTTTTCATCTACACCAAGCTTATCCACGATGATAGCTTTTACTCTTGTTGTAATGTCAGACATGATTTCTCCTTTTTTTGTTAAACAGGCTGCAAAGAAAAATATTAAATTCGTTATACGCAACTTTTTTGCTTTGATTTTTGTTTTAAACGGTGTAACAATTTAAAAATCAAAGAAAAAACATCAACTAAAACCATAGTTGTTTTTGGATCATCCGGCTGATAAACAAGCCGTTTTCATGCTTTTTGGTTAATTTTAGCCTTCGTTACGGGGCTGTCTCTCAACAAATATAATGAAAAATCATTCAAAAACACATAATTTGGCCATTTTGGCTTCCGGAAGCGGTAGCAATGCTGCCAACTTTATGGCATATTATCGCGACCATCCCTGCATCAGTGTGTCGCTGGTGGTGAGCAACAATGCTTCGGCATATGTTTTGGAGCGGGCCAGGGAAGCTGGTATTCCCACTGCCGTTTTGCCCGGGCCGATGTGGGAAGACAGCCGGGCGGTGTTGTCTTTGTTTGACCGCCATAGGGTAACCGCCATTGTGCTTGCCGGTTATATGCGCCTGCTGCCACCCTATTTTATCAGGAAATACCCAAACCGCATATTCAATATTCATCCGGCTTTGCTCCCGGATTTTGGCGGCAAGGGCATGTACGGCATGCACGTGCACCGCGCAGTGATCAACGCTGGCGTAACCCGGAGCGGCATCACCATTCACCTGGTAAACGAACGCTATGACGAAGGCCCCATCCTGTTTCAGGCCACTTTGGAAGTGCAACCCGAAGATACACCCGAAACCCTGGCCACCAAAGTGCAAAAGCTGGAACACAAACATTACCCCAAAACCGTGGAAAACCACTTACTCAAAAACCACACACCTGTGTAACCAACGACCAACAAGTAATAAATGTATACTAATTACTAATTACTAATTACTAATTACTTCTTCCTTGCTTCCCAACACTCCCCACGACCCCCACAGCTTCCCACGATGCCTCCAAAAGCGGTTCACTGGATAAAGTTCCCCCCACTGCTTCTTTCATCCACTGGCGGGGAGTCAGCCGGCCCAGTGAAAAGATACGGTCGATCTCTGCGGCCATATTCTTTCCGCGCATCTGCTGTTCGATCTGAAACTCAATGAGATGCCCCAGGGGGTAGGCGCTCAGGTAGAGCGGATAGCTGATCATATGCGAATACACCGCCAGGATGGGCGAGTCTTTTACCCCAAATACCGGTGCAAAATAATTGTTCCACACGTTTACCGCGATCTTCATGGTTTCCTCTTTCAGCTGCTTTGGGGTGGCATTCGGGTTGTCATACATCCAGCGCCATACGGCCATGTCTACCAGCGAAACCCCCATGATCTCATAGGTGCCCCAGAGGATGTCCAGTGCATTGAGGTGGTCGCGCATGGGGTCTTCGGCATCAATGCCGAGCAATTTCAGATCGCGTACCTGGAAGATGAAAGCCAGGGCTTCGGTGAAGGCTGTATTGGGCACACCGTTCATTATATAGTAATCCACGTCGTGCAGGCTGATGGTCTGCTCTACATTGTGCCCGAACTCATGGGCCGCTATATTAAACCCGTTATAGGTCATGCCGTCTCCGGCAATGCGTGTGCGCAGATGAGAATACTGTGAACGCATCTGTGCGCCCCAGGCATGCCCGGCGCCACGGGCGCCTTCTACCACGATCTTGTCTGTAATCTCACGGGCGCGGGCCCTGTTATATCCCAGGGTGACCAAAAGATTGGGCAGGTCTTTTTCAAGGGCTTCTGCGTCGGGATATTTTTCCCTGGTGATACGGTCCAGCTCCGATTCCGGAATCCCACTGCGTGCCTTGAATCCATCATACCATATGTCGAAAGGTTCCAGACCGCGTCCGAGTCGCCTGGAGATCAGCGCGCCCACGTCCTTTAATACAGGGGCGCTCACCAGGTCTGTAAACAGGACTTCCACTTCGTCCATGCTGAGTTCCAGACCCTGCTCAAAAGCCCGTTCAATATAGGTGGGGTAATTTGGTGAATAAGGATCGGCTTCGCTGCGCGCCTTGTAATTGTTCAGCAGATGCTGGTAACGGGTCAGTGGTTCAGGGCTCACCTGAATTGCTTCACCTTCCTTGTATACCGCATTGGAATATGGATTCCATTGTACATCCTGATTATTGATCACCTTTTCCGGGATGCTCTGGTTGATGATGCGCTGCATCACCTGATAGATCATGCGCTGCTTTTCCAGCCCCTCTGGTGTGCCGTCGTAATTGGCTTTCAGCTCGTCACGTAACCCCCAATGGGTGATCAGCCGCAGGTGTTCAGGGAAGATACGTTCGCCCTGATCATTGAGCAGTTGACCCATGATGACATTGTATTCCGATACATAATTGTCGGCATCGGTGCTTACACGCGATATTTTCTGGTTGATGGCGGCCGGCACCCGTGATGTAAAGATGTCGCCCATCCGGGCATAAGCCCACTGAAGGCGATCCCAGTTTTCGCCCATTTCATTTTTTTCTTCCAGTAAGTAAAAGGGGAAATTCAAAATGGTCAGAAAGGCAATCTTGTTTTTATAAAAATCTTCTGCCAGATGAGCCCCCGGGGCATAACTGCCAAACAGAATGTCCACTGGCCGGATCGGGCCCCAGTCGAGGTGCAGGGGCTTTGTCAGCTCAAGGCCCATCTGGTTCAGGTGCCCCCATATGTATT
>PXAA01000142.1 GCA_003567205.1 Bacteroidales bacterium | reverse complement strand
CTATCTTGCCCCCTTTGTTGTGTACGTGGTCAATAATGCGCATGGCCGACATGTGGTCGATGCCGGGATCCAGACCAAGTTCGTTCAGGATGATGATCCCGGCATCTTTGGCTTCCTGGTCCAGGGCCTTCATTTCCGGTTTCACATAGGAGGTGGTGACCATGTTCTTTTTGTGTTTGATACAATGTTTGGCCACCATAATGTGATGAATCCATGGTAACAAGCTGACTGTTAAGTCATTTTCCCTGATCATTTTATCCAGGCGCTCTGTATCGTCCACTGTCCATTCCAGGGCTGTACCATTTGGATGGCCATCAATCATGGCTTCGGCTTTCGACCTGGTCCGGCTTGCTACAGTAAGAAGCACTTCTTTTTCTAACAAATAGGTAACAATGGGTTTTACCACCATCCCTGCTCCAAGGATCAAAACTTTCTTCATAATCTAAACTTCTTTACGGGTGAATATTGTGAAATGGGTCTATGAGATATTGATTGATGTACTCGTATCTGGGTGTCAGCTTTCCCTTGTGTAGTATCAGTGCTTTTTTGATGGCTGCAGGCAGATTTAGCGCTTCATAGGATGCTGAATAATCTGCTTTGGCAATGGCTTTAACAAAGGGGAAAAGAGCGTTTGCAAAGGTCATGGAAGCGTCCAGGGGCAATTCACTGGGCAGGATGTCTACCGCCATCACCAAAATACCGTGTCCTTTAAAGCCCATAGCGGGTTTGCCGGTTTCGGGGTCATATACGAATACCGGGTCCTCAATGGCCGTTCCCTTATGGGTGCACTCGATTGACCCGTCGGGATCGCAGGTCACATCGCCAATAACGGTAAGCTTCGGCCTGCCTTTACTGTATAGTTCATTCAGATATTTTTTTGTGACAATGCGGGGATAACGGTTGTCCCAATACATGCAATTCATTAATATGGACAGGTGTGGAATGTATTGTTCAAAGTCGTTCTCGTAGAGGCCCGGGTTGGCATAATAGTCTTGCAGGTCAAAAGCGCTGCCATTCTTGCGTCTGGAAATATGCTCTTCTTTGAAGATGACTTTATAGATGATGTTGTTTGGCAATTTCTTCCGGTCTTTAAGTTCGAGCAATTGCCCCGGGGTGATCTCTTTGGATGGAAGCAGGTTGACAATCTCCTGGGCACCCAGGGATACGTTACCATATCCGGTAAAACCAATGGTCAGGGGTTGCAGATCATCCGGCAGGCCATTCTCAGCAATGTGACGGCCTGCGGCAGATATGGCTTGCCTGGCTTCATTCAGTGAAGCATAGTGCTGTGCCTGTTTAATCTTCAGGAAGGCATTGTCGTTATACCCGTATTCTTTAAGCCGTTGGCCCATGCTCCAGAGTGAGTTGATCATCCCCGCGAGGCCGGCATATTTGCCAAAAAAGATCAGGCGTTTGTTCTGGTCGTCCACAATGCATTCATAGTCGATCAGGTTGCAGGCCTTTTCCATCATCCTCTTCAACATCGGCATGTTATAAGGCTGCCCCTTGATCACATGGCTGAAGAATACATAGGTTTTGCCCTGTTCGAAAGATTCTGCAGGGATCTCTTTCACCCCGAAAATAACATCACACACTTTAAGGTCTTTTTCGACCTGCGCCCCTGCTTCCAGGTAAGCGGTGTCGGGAAATACCCTTTTGGGTGATGTTTCGGCCACGATTTCAAGCCCCTCCTTTTCTGTTAACTGCTTAGCATGGATGGGGGTGATGGGTGTCCGTCGTTCCATCATGTATTTGTCCTCATGTCTGATACCGATTGCTGCACACACGATCTATATATTTATATGGATAATACTATTTGCGGGGCAAACATACAAAAAATAAGTGTGAAATTGTCAGCCTGAAACCTATACTCCTTTCAGGAAACGAAGGCAGTTGTCTTCGATGCGCCGGCGAATATTCTCAGTGGGCGTTTTGATGAATTTTTCACCGGTAATCTTTTCGAATAGTTCAATATAACGGTCGGAGACCTGCTGTATGAAGTTGTCGTGCATATCCGGCACTGTTTGCCCTTTCTCTCCGTTAAACCCTTTGTCCATCAGCCATTCCCTGACAAATTCCTTGGAAAGTTGTTTCTGGGGTTTACCGGCCTGAAGTCTTTCCCGGTAACCGTCCAGGTAAAAATAACGGGAAGAATCCGGGGTGTGAATTTCATCAATCAGGTAAATTTTATCATCGGATTTACCGAACTCATATTTGGTGTCCACCAGGATCAGGCCCCTCTCTCTGGCCATTTCACTACCGCGTTTAAAGAGCGCACGGGTATATGATTCAAGCGCTTCGTAGTCGGATGGATTTAGCAAGTCTTGCTTCAGGATCTCTTCTTTGGAAATGTCCTCATCATGACCTATTGTGGCTTTGGTAGTGGGGGTGATGATGGGCTCCGGGAAGGCCTCGTTTTCTTTCATGCCCTCAGGCAAGGGTACCCCACACAAACTGCGCCTGCCTTTTTTATATTCACGCCATGCATGTCCGCACAGATAGCCCCTGATGACCATTTCAACCTTAAATGGCTCGCAATATATGCCGGCGGTGACCATGGGGTCGGGGGCAGCCGTTTTCCAGTTGGGCACAATGTCGGTGGTGGCATCCAGGAATTTGGCAGCAATCTGGTTAAGAACCTGTCCCTTATAGGGAATGCCTCTGGGCAGCACCACATCAAATGCAGAAATTCTGTCTGTAACCACCATCAGCATAAGCTGCCCATTGATGGTATATACGTCCCTGATCTTGCCTTTGTAAAAATCCGTTTGCCCCGGAAAATGATAATCTGTTTTAACAATCGCACTCATTTCCACTAACTTAAATAATTTATCTACTAATTACTAATTACTAATTACTAAATACTGACTTCTTACCTCTCCTCCCCCTTCCCCCTGTGTTCATACGCCTCAATAATCCTTGTCACCAGTTCGTGGCGTATAACATCTTTCTCGTTCAGAAAGATAAATTCAATGCCTTTGATGTGATTCAGGATTTTTACTGCGTTTAGTAATCCGCAAACCTGATGGCGTGGCAGGTCGATTTGGGTAATGTCGCCGGTAATGATAAAACGCGCAGATTTCCCCATGCGTGTCAGAAACATTTTCAGCTGGCTTTCGGTTGCATTTTGTGCTTCGTCCAGTATGGCAAATGCATTATCAAGTGTCCTGCCCCGCATGAATGCAAGAGGGGCAATTTCAATGGTGCCGTCTTCCAGATAGGTAGCCAGCCTTGCCGGCGGGATCATATCGCGCAGGGCATCGTAGAGGGGTCTCAGATAGGGGTCCAGTTTGTCTTTGAGGTCACCCGGCAAAAAACCCAGGTTTTCACCGGCCTCCACAGCGGGGCGGGCAAGGATGATGCGCTTAACTTCCTTGTTCTTTAAAGCCCTGACGGCCAATGCCACTGCCGTATAGGTTTTCCCTGTGCCTGCCGGGCCGATGGCAAAAAGCATGTCATGCTTTTTAAAACTGGCCACCATTCGCTTTTGGTTTGGGGAACGGGCCTTGATGGCCATCCCATTGCGTCCGTAAAGCAACAACTCTCCGTTTTTTTCATCTGTAAAAACTTCTGCGACACACCCATTGTCGTGGGCCATGATTTCCAAAATATTCTCTTCGGTGAGTTTTCCAAAGCGCTCAAAATGTGCAAGCATCAGTTCAAATTTGCCCTCAAAAAAAACTGTTTCTTCCTGGTCGCCGATTACGATCAGTTCTTCTCCGCGGGCAATCATCTTAAGTTTTGGAAAAATATTCTTCAGAAGTTGTAGCTTCCCTTCACGCAACCCAAAAATATCCGGAGGGTGTATTCCCCCCATTTTGATTATTTTTTCGCCCATTAATTCATTACTTTTGAATAGAATGCAAAATAACAATATTTTTGTCAAATAATGCGGTATCAGAACAAATAACCTATGACAATCATTACCCTCACCAGCGACTGGGGCAGCGGAAACCATTATGCGGGTTCGGTCAAAGGGGCATTGCTGAAACAACTGCCCGAAGCAAAAATCATCGACATTACCCACCAGGTTCCTTGTTTTGATATCATGCAGGCCAGTTTTGTGTTAAAAAATACATATCCCAATTTCCCCGAAAACAGTATTCACCTGATCGGCATGCAAACAGAAGGTGGCATTGACAGCCCTCATATTGCCGTTAAGTACCAGGGACATTATTTCATTGGTGCCGATAACGGCATCTTTTCACTTCTGTTTGATGACAATCCTTTTGAGGCCGTTGAACTGGACATCATACAAGATTCCGACTTTTTTACGTTCTCTACCCGTGATGTGTTTGTAAAGGCTGCGGCGATGATAGCCTCCGGTAAGTCGTTAACTGATGTCGGACAAGCTTATTCCTCCCTGAATGAACGCTTTATGTTTAAACCGGTGGTGTATCCCGGAAGGATTGTTGCAAAAGTGATTTTTATTGATAATTATGGCAATGTATTTGTGAACATTGATCAGGAAATTTTCAGGGAGGTTGGAAAAGGAAAGGCTTTTCTGATCAGTTTCCGTGCACCGGGAGATGGCATATCAAGTTTACACCAATCCTATTCCGACGTGATGCCGGGTGAGAAAGTGGCATTGTTTGGCACCACAGGTTTTCTGGAGATCGCCATCAACCAGGGGAAGGCTTCATCACTGCTTGGCTTGCAGATGAACGATGCCATCACGGTTGAATTTATGAATGAATAGCGGATTATGTGGGCATTATTCAAAAGAGAGCTGAACGGTTTCTTCAACAGCCTGATTGCCTATGTTGTCGTGGCGGTTTTCCTGCTGATCACGGCTTTGTTTTTGTGGGTTTTTCCGACCGATTTTAATATTATAGAATCGGGATACGCCAACCTGGATGGTCTTTTTGTTCTTGCCCCTTTTGTTTTTATTTTCCTGGTGCCGGCCATTACCATGCGTTTTTTTGCTGAAGAGAGCCGGACAGGCACGCTGGAGATATTGATGACCAAGCCGGTTACCGATTTTCAGGTGGTGCTGGCCAAATACCTTGCCGGAGTGGCCCTGGTTCTGGTGTCACTCTTACCCACCTTGTTATACCTGCTCACGGTGTATTTGTTTGCCGACACAGCAGGGGTGGATATGGGCGGTATCTGGGGTTCATACCTCGGGTTGTTTTTTCTGGGAATGGTTTTTGTGGCCATCGGGCTTTATGCTTCCTCCCTTACGGAGAATCAAATCATTGCATTTATTATTGCTTTGTTTCTTTGTGGTTTCCTGTTCATTGGTTTCGAGATGATCCATTCCTTGCATTTTTTCGAACGGATGGATTTGTTTGTCAGGGACCTTGGCTTGTTTTCCCATTATTCGTCGATGGGTCGGGGTGTGATCGATAGCCGTAATGTTTTTTATTTTCTGGGTCTGATTGCCCTGTTTCTGATCCTTACCCAGTTGCGGGCCGGCCGAAAATATACCTGGCGTACGGCAACCTTTCGTTTACTGACAGTGTTGTTTTTTGTCATTGCCATCAATGCGATGGGTATGGTACGTTTTGTACGCCTGGACCTTACCAGTGATCAGCGGTATACACTTACCCTGGCCACCCGCAACATGCTTCGTGAAACAGACGATATCATTTATTTCAGGGTCTATCTTGAAGGCAACCTGCCTGCGGAGTTTCGCCGGTTGCGAAATGATGCCCGTGAAATGCTGGATGAATTCAGTGCCTGGTCTGATCATATTCAATTTGACTTTGTCGCTCCGTCGCAGGAAGCGGGTGATCATCCTGAGGATCTTCAGCGTTTTTACCGCATACTTGCCAACAAAGGCCTGGAACCAACCCAGATTCAGATGCGTGCCGGCGATGGCACCTCCCAGCGGGTTATATTTCCAGGTGCTTTGGTTTCCTACAGAGACAGGGAAATTCCCGTGCATTTCCTGGATGATCACCTGGGGCTATCCATTCGTGAGGTTCTGCACAATTCATCCATGGCGCTTGAATACAAGCTGGCTTCTGCCATTCGCCGGCTTACCACCGAAGAAAAGGAACGGATTGCTTTTCTGGAAGGCCATGGTGAGTTATCTCCGCGCCATGTAGCTTCCATCACGGAATCCCTCGAAACATATTACGAAGTGAAGCGGGTGGAAACAGGTAACAGCTTTGAAAATATTTGCCATTTCCGGACGCTTATTTCTGCCAAACCCCGGAAAGCATTCTCTGAACAGGAAAAGTTTTTACTGGACCAATTCCTGATGCAGGGAGGATCTATGTTGTGGTTGGTAGACCCGGTGTATGCTGAAATGGATAGCCTGGCAGGTTCCTCCGAAACTATAGGCATAGCCTGGGATATCAATATGAATGATTTCTTTTTTAAGTATGGAGTACGCCTGAACCCTGTCCTGATCAAAGACCTTAATGCAGCACCACATCCTTTCACCACGGGCTTTGTGGCAGGCAGGCCACAGATTAACCTGCTTCCATGGTATTTTTTCCCGGTGATCACGCCAACATCAGATCATGAAATTGTTAAGAACCTCAACGTCATCAGGACGGAATTTATCAGCAGCATTGATACGGTCGATGTCCCGGATATTGATAAGCATATACTGCTGGAAACATCGCGCTATACCCGGGTGATGCCCGTGCCGGTGCAGATCAGCCTTGATATTCTGCAGCGCCCTGCAGATGAATCCATGTATGCCGGTCCGCCTGAAACAGTGGCTGTTTTGCTGGAAGGACGCTTTGAATCCTTGTTCAAAAACCGCCTGATGCCTGATGTAAATCTGCCTGAAGATTTTCAAAGAATGGATAAGGGTTTGCCGGCCGCCATGATTGTTGTGGCAGATGGTGATATAATCAAAAATCAGTTTGATGGTGATGGTAGGCCACTGCCCCTGGGTTACGACAGGTATACCGGCCACACCTTTGGCAATGAGGATTTTATTCTGAATGCCGTGAATTACCTGAGCGATGATTCCGGTATTATTGAGGCCAGGGCCCGTGACATACGTATACGCCTATTGGATAACCAACGGGTTAAAGCGCATCAACTTAGTATTCAGGTTCTGAATACCATATTGCCTGCTATACTGATCATTGCCTTTGGCGCCTTCAGGTTGGCTTGGAGAAAAAGATATTATACAAGATAAGCCGAGCTATGCAAAAGTTAAAATACTGGTTACTTTTATTGTTGTCACTCTTCATATTGGTCGTCGCCCTGCGGGTCTTCTTTACACAAAGCACAAGCGATGCCATACGCCAGGGGGAGTTTCGTGTGGATTCAAATGAAGAAATCAGCAGGGTAAGGCTGCAGGACCATACCGGCAATATAGTATTTCTTGAAAAAACAAACGAAGGGGTATGGATACTGAACGAAGAATACCTTGCCAATATGCCGGCCATCAGGGATCTTTTATCCACCTTACGTCGCATGGATGTGCGCCGCCCTGTATCCCTTGACAGAAGCGAATTTGTGAAAGAGCACCTTAACTCAGAAGGCATCAGGGTAGAAGTGTATGCTGTCCGTTACCGGATCCGTTTGCCGGGCAATATCCGCTGGTTGCCCCGAAATAAGAAAATAAGGGATTTTCTTGTGGGTGCAGATCTGGAAACCGGTGAGGGCACGTATATGCAGGGGATGCATGCCCAGATACCTTTTGAAATTTATTTACCCGGTGTCCGCAGCGGTATCAGGGAAGTCTTTATCCCAAAAGAATATATCTGGAGAGACCCGCTGGTACTCTCGCTTGCACCTGGCCAGATAAAAGTCATTGAACTTCGGTGCCGCAATAAACCCCATGAATCTTTCAGCATATATTTTGATTCAGAGCAAGAATACCGACTGTATGATCGTTATGATCAGCCACCGGCAGAGGTGCTTATCCGGGAAGAACGCCTGGAACGATATATTAACGCTTTTTTGCGGTTGCATTATGAGCGCATGCTTCCTTTGTCTTCCGGGACCCCCCCCGAAGATATATTTTCGGATGAGGCTTTCATGGAGATGGAAATTTTGGATGCAGACGGAAGGAAGACCACCCTGGCTTTTTATAAACGTTTTCCGCCGAAAGATGGTTCGCTGGTTTCAGAAAAGCGCCCGTTTGATCCCAACCGTTTTTATCTCCGGATCAATGATGGTGATTTTGCCCTGGCCAAATATTATGTGTTTCAGCCTGTCATGCGCCCATTATCCTGGTTCACCGAATAATCAACGGCCATAAGTATTGGATTTTTTGCCAAACAAGGAAATTTCTATTGTAAATTGGGATTCATTTTTAATAAAAAGCTATATTTGCTATTCATTTCAAAACCAGGAAACCTATGAAGTTTATTGTATCCAGCTCATTATTGCTAAAGCAATTGCAGGCCATTAGCGGGGTGCTCAGCGCCAACAATACCTTGCCCATTCTGGACAACTTTTTATTTGACATG
>PXAA01000074.1 GCA_003567205.1 Bacteroidales bacterium | reverse complement strand
GATAAATATCCCGGAGATGATATTGGCAAATGCCGCCTGCGAGGCAAAGCCGATGATGATGGCCAGGATCCCGGCACCGGCAAACAATGAAAGTCCAAGACTTCGAAGTTCAGGAATGGAGTAAAAGATAATGATAAAAGCCACCAGGAAGATAAAAAAGCTTATCGCATTTTTGAAAAAATGATACCGGGTGAGGTCAACTTTCAGTGCGCTTGAACTCCTCTCAAAATAGCGATTCATCAAGCTTCTGAATATCCTGGTAACGATACCTGCCAGCAAAAGGATTGCCAGCGGCACCAACACATAGGTTACCAATTTCGGATTCATGCCAATCATTGCCGGCAGATCAATTTGTAAATAACTCAGCGTTTTCATATGAATCAGGTGTTTAGGTTATGGCAATACACAGCACATTGTCAATCCCTGTAAATAATACTCATCGAGCCTGGCACCCAGTCCGGGTGTTTCCGGCAAACTAACACGGCCCTTTTCATGATAAGTCAACCCACCGATTACAGGGTCTTCATTGAGTAATAAGGGAGAATCAAAGTCGCAGTATTCGATATTTTCGCTTGCCAGGGCAAGATGGGCCGAGGCCGTGAAAGCCAGCTTTGACTCAAGAAAGCCACCAACCTGCATTTTAATACCGGCTTGTTCGGCAAGCCGGATAATTTTCAATGCCTTGAATATTCCCGATGATTTTCCGAGCTTCAGGTTAAATAGCGGGCAGGCATTCAAGGCGATCAGGCGTTTTGCATCATGATGGTCGGCACATGACTCATCGGCCATGACCGGAACCGGGCTCTCCTTGCTCACCCTGCCAAGTTCCGTATAATTCCATCGTGGAATGGGTTCCTCGCAATACTGAATATTGTATGGCCCGAGGGCTTTGAGGGTTTCAACCGCCTCGTTCGTATCCCACCCCTGGTTGGCATCAATCCGCAGGGGAATGTCTAGTCCTACGGCCTCTCTGATGTGTTTTATTCTCTCCACATCTGCATCTTTTGATTCCCCCAATTTGACCTTAATACTTTGAAAGCCGGCTTCCTTGATTTTCAGCGCATCCTTAGCCATTTTTCCCGGCTTGCCAAGGCTTACCGTATAATCAGTATACAGCGTTTTCCGGTTATTTCCCCCCAAATAGGCATACAGTGGCAACCCGGCTTCCTGGGCAGCAATATCGTAAAGAGCCATATCAAAGGCACTTTTGATGCTTGAATTTCCATAGATCACCTTGTCCATGGCAACAGAACAGCTTGCAATGTTCAGCGGGTCCATTGTCAAGAGTACCCTGGCAAGGTATTGCCCGACATAAAATGCCGTTTCCATACTTTCGCCGTTAATGGTCATAAACGGGCTGCACTCCCCGTATCCTTTCATGCCATTGCCGGTGCTGATCACTACCAGCACATTGTTAGCATATTCCACCGGACCCAAAGCAATTACAAAGGGTTCTTTGAGTTTTATCGGTGCCTGGTAGACCTCTATCCGTTCTATGATCATAGGCAGTGTTATTGTACATCAAAATCAAAATAGGCATCCGGAATTGTCTCATTGGACAGGGTGTAATGCCACTCCAGGTAAAACGTGGATATCCACCTTGTAAAAATACAATTTAAGCCCATACATTCAGGTAAATTTTTTTCTGCCTGTGTCTACCTCCATAAAATCGTAACTTTATACATTCATCCGTCATACTTTATGTCATGGCAAACCTACACGCAGAATCCGTAAATAATGTCCCCATTCTAACCGTTGAGGGTCGACTCGACACCCTGAGCAGCCCTGACCTTGACAAAGCAATAGCACCCCTGCTGGCACAAGAAAACCACCTTGTGATCAATTTTAGCAAATGCACGTATCTTTCCAGCAGCGGCCTGCGTTCGCTGATCTCTATTTCGAAAAAGATCGGGTCCCGTGAAAATGGTCAATTTGTGCTGGCGGATGTTTCGGTAGAGGTAGCGCATGTTCTGGAAATGGCCGGGCTTCAAAGCATGTTTACTGTTGCCCGAAGCCTGGAAGAAGCCATTGAACTGGTCTTAAGTGCCATGGAAATATCCCGGCCCATCCAGGAGATTGAAGCCGGGAACTGGCTCTTTGATCACCATGTTGTAGCAGAACATATCGAACCGGCATTGATCTGGAAAGACCGGGGCATAGCCAGCTATGATGAACTCGGGTTTTCTTTAGGAAAGGGTATGCCGGCCGAAACAACGGCTGCAGATGCTCAGCATGCAGGACTCTTTTTCACCACCAGGAAATGCGCGGGATTTATTCCTTATGACACGTCATCAGCGCCCGATTTCCGGATTAGCATGGAGCCATCCAGGGCAGGCATTTTTGTTGAAGAAGCTATTTCTTTCAGCAAACAGCCCAATGCCATGTTACAGCTCAAAAATACCCGCAAGATCAGCTGGCACGACATGATAACCGCCATCAGGGAGGTATCACTGAAAACACATAGCGACATTGCCGTTACCGGCTTTGTGCTGGCCGACCAGCACCCGGAAACACCTTCAATATCAGTAGGCCTGATTTCGGAACCCGGGTTATTGACATCCCCCATGGCCAAATCAATACCTTTCATTGCTGTTAATGACGATGAAGAAGGCCAGCCAGGCTTTTTGGGAAGCTCTTTTATGCTGGACAAATTGTATAAACAATCGCAGGCTCCTTTGCTTGATGTTTTTCTTGACGACAATATTCGCCTGGAGAATATCACGGACTTTTCTGCGGTGGATAAGAAATCCACTCTGACCCAACCCATACTCTGGCTGTTTCTTACAAACAGTGCAGAAAATGCCGCCACACAACGCATTCAGATCGAGGCACCCGGAGATTTTTTATCCTCACCAAAGAAAGCTTTTCTTACACGCCGGCTCTACCAGGATTCATCAACGCTTATCCTGAAACAACTGCAGGGAGGATTTTCAGCGCAAACTTACCAGGTCACCTCGTACGACCGCGATGGCAGAAAGCTTCGTCCGACAGTACTGAAACTTGCAGATCGCCAGATGATCACCCGTGAGGCAAGCCGCTGCCAGGAATATGCCATGCCATATATTTTGAACAACAGCGCGATAATTTTGGGCACGGAATTCTTTGGAAACACAGGTGCCCTGCGCTATAATTTCGTAGGAATCGGAGGGGAACAAAGCAAGCTGAAATGGCTCACCCATTACTTTTTGGAGTGGCCCGCAGAAAAACTCAAACCACTTTTTGATAAGATTTTTTTGGAGATACTCAATCCCTGGTACGGGCAAACCGTCAAACAGGCCATTTACCCCTTTCGGGATCATGATCCAACAAAGACCTTCTTTCCGGACATTTTTGATAAAGCAGCCAGCCTGTTTGGCATATCAGCCGATGAACAGATGATATACCTGGAAGAAACAGGGCGGGAAATGATTAACCCATATTGGTTTTTAAAGCATACATACCCAAAACAATACGGTATGGCCATGGATTACCCGACAGCCATTTGTCACGGTGATTTAAACATGCAAAATATTTTGCTTGACGAACAAATGAATGTATATCTGATCGACTTTTCTGAAACCCGGCCACGTTCCGTTGTTTCTGACTTCGCACGCCTGGAAGCCGTATTTATGCTGGAATTCTCGCCGTTGGATTCAGCTGAGGATTTATCAAATATGGTCCGTATAATCAGTATATTACATAATACAGACCAACTCAATCAATTTCCGGAGGTCCCCGGGGTCCAAAACGAAGCCATTAAACGAAACTTACACCTTTCCGGACTAATGCGAAAATATGCCTTTACAAGTAGTGGGAATAATCCTGACCCGGTCCCTTATACCATTGCATTGCTGGAATGGGTCTTGCCCGTGGTGAACTATGTGCAGGCAAACAATACACAGAAGAGGCTGTCAATGGTTATAGCCAGCCTCCTCTGTGAAAAACTCACCAAATGGCTTTTTTAATTATCAAAGGTCGAACATCAAAATCAGTCGTAAGATCAACATTGAAGTGCTTTGATATAACAGCGGGCGCGCTTATGCAGACGCATGTCATAGCCGGCCCATAGTTGTTGAACCTTCAAATTATCCTCTAATTCGCGGGTGGTTTCCACCTCTTTAATACCCCTTTTGTACAAAGTATTGATGACCTTCTCAAAAACCAGGGTAAATGCTCCCTTGTTTTGGTATTCAGGACTAACGCCAATCAAAAGCATGTCGATGTTATCGTTGTAACGAAGTGCCCAAAGTATATGCAGCAAGCCAAAAGGAAACAACCGGCCCCTGGCCTTTTGCAGGGCCTTTGATAACGAAGGCATTACCAGTCCGAAAGCAACCACTTCATCGGAGTCGTTGAGAACCATGGAAACAAAATCAGGATGGATTATGGGTAAAAATTCATCGGTCAGGTGTTCTATTTGTTCTTTGCTGAGGCTGGAAAACCCGTAAAGTCCGCTGTACGCGCCATTGACCAACCCGAACGTCTGGTGTGCATATTTTCTGATATCATTCTTATTGCGAAAGGTGGCATTGCGCAGTGAATATCGCTTTTTCACCAGCTGGGCTACTTTGATCTCACGTTTTGGCTTTTTGGACGGGACTTTGATTTTCTGTTCCACCCAGTCGATGTCTTTTGTATAGCCAGTTTTTTTTAGCATCGGGTCATAATAAGGGTAGTTATAGCGCCCCCAGGGAGTGGGCAACTCTTCAAAACCTTCCACCAGTACTCCCGAAGCATCAAAGGAAGTAAAACCCAGCGGACCGTGCACATATTCCATTCCCTCCTGCCTGGCCCAAGCCTCCACGGCATCCAGCAAAAGCCGGAGAACTTCTTCGTCCTCGACAAAATCGAGCCAGCCAAAGCGCATAAACTTAATACCGCGTTCCTGGTTATAGCGGCGGTTGATAATGCCGGCAATGCGCCCCACCACTTCCCTGCCCGAATACACCAGCCAATAACGCGCTTTGCAATGTACAAATGCAGGGTTTTGGTCTTCAGAAAGGGTGGACAACTGGTTTTTATGAATCGCCGGAACATAATACCGGGAACCTTTGTAAAGCTTATCAGGAAAGCGTACAAAAGAAACCAGGTCGGTGCGCGTAGAAACTTCTTTTAAAACAAGATCCATCTAAACACTTTTTAACGATCATCCCCGATGTAATGGTGTTCAAAAACATTGGCAAGTTAATAAATATAACGAAATATTGTGATTTGAACTATTGTTCACTATATTTGTGGCAAACAAAAAAATAAGCATCTATGTCCCCAAGACATTTACGTCCACGAAAAGTCAGCGACCCACCCATGGTGTCCGGTATGAAGCCTTATGGCAGCAAACTGCCTGCCGGAAAACCAAAGACCATTTTCCTTCAGTTCGAAGAATATGAAGCCCTCCGTTTGTGCGATTACGAAGGCATGAACCATCATCATGCCTCTATACAAATGGATGTGTCCCGGCCAACACTTACACGTATTTATGCACATGCGAGGCAAAAAATTGCTGGGGCCCTGGTTGAAGGAAAACAAATCATCATTGAAGGCGGAAAGGTGTATTTCGACAGCGATTGGTATTCCTGCAAAAGTTGTGGTTGTTTTTTTAATCATCCAGACAAACAATTTGATGTGGAACACTGCGCCCTTTGCGGCAACAACAATGTTTCTCCGTGCGAAACCGAACCGGAAGGCTTTGACGAAATTCGTGGTTGCGGCAAAGCCCACCGAAAACGAAAACATCATAAAAACATAAGATCATGAAAATTGCAATAAGCAGTACCGGCAATAGCCCCGACAGCAAATTGGACCAGCGTTTCGGACGTTGTACCGCCTTTGCTATTTACGACACAGTAACCGAAAGCATTGAAATGATTACCAATCCCCACAAAGATGGCAGAGAGGGTGTTGGCCCTGCCGCCGTGCAACTGGTGGCCGGACATGGGGTAAAAAAAATCATATCCGGTGAATTCGGTTTCAAGATTAAATCCTTGCTCGACAGCCTGGGAATACAGATGATCATCCTGAAAGAACCAGAGATGCGTATAAAGGAAGTAATTGAAATGTTAAAAAAAATTGACAAAATAGTATGAGTGCTTTGTTTGATAAAATACCCATGCAAGGGGTAAAGCATATTATAGTGGTCGCTTCGGGAAAGGGGGGCGTAGGAAAATCAACGGTGTCAGCCAACCTGGCTGTCGCATTAGCACGTAACGGATACCGGACGGCCCTGGTGGATGCAGACATCTTTGGCCCTTCTATCCCAAGGATGTTCGGTGTAGAAAATGGCAAACCACAAGTTGAACTGGTAAAAGGTGAGAAAATGATTATCCCGCTCGAAAAGTATGGGGTAAAACTGCTTTCTGTGGGATTTTTTGCAGGCACACATCAAGGGCTGATCTGGCGTGGACCTATGGCAGCCAAGACACTGATCCAACTTTTTGAAGAAACACACTGGGGCATAATCGATTATATGATTGTTGATTTTCCACCGGGTACCAGCGACATCCAACTCACCACCGCCCAGAAACTAAATATTTCTGGTGCACTGATTGTTACCACCCCGCAGGAAATTGCACTGAACGATGCCCGCAAAGCAGCCAGCTTGTTCAATAACAAAGGCATTATCGTGCCCATCGCCGGTGTTGTGGAAAACATGTCGTGGTTTAGTCCCGAGCAACATCCCGACGAGCGATACTACATTTTTGGCAAGGATGGAGGAAAGATACTGGCCCAGGAGCTGCACGTGCCCTTATTGGCACAGATCCCCCTGGTGATTGATGCGGGACAGTCAGCCGAACACGGCCAAAGTGTATTCAATCTGAAACACAATGGCATTATCAAGGCTTTTGAAGATCTGACCAAACAAATTACAACTAAATTACCCGCATAAAGGATTTACCGGCCCCTTTGGAATATCTTATTGTAAGCTGTTTTTATTTCAGTAACGATGTCTGCGCCCGGAACCCATTCAGCCACAGTTTTGCAGTGGACCATGGCATCAACGATTATGGAATCAAAAGAAAGCTTACCGGCAAAACGGATACCATTTACCGTACAAAATGTTTCAATTTCCTCACTTTGAGCACTATGGAGATCATATTTATTGATCAGCACCCAGGTAGGCAGCCCGAAAGATTTACATAAAGACCATATTCTTTTCAAGTCAAGCATACCAGACATAGAAGGTTCGGTAACAATAACCACCTGATCTACTCCGGTGATGGATGCAATGACAGGACAACCTATACCGGGTGGACCATCAATAATAACAGTATTTATTTTGCGATCTCTCGCATTTTGTCTGGCCCTTTCCCTTACAAGACTTACCAGTTTGCCTGAATTTTCTTCACCCGGGGCCAACCGTCCATATACCAATTGACCATACCGGAAGTCGGCTGAGCACAAAACACTTTCCTTGTTTTCTTTCATGACGATGGCATTATGAGGACATACCCTGGCACATAATCCACAACCGTCACAAAATACACCTGAAACAGTTACATGCCCATTAGCCATCGAAAGGGCATCAAAACGGCAATATTCCACACATAACCCACAGCCATCACAAACCACCACATCAACCACTGCCTCCCGGCTGCCCGTAAATGCCTGAAAATCTGGGTTTTTAGGTTGAAAAAGTATATACAGGTTGGCGGCATCCACATCACAATCCGCCACCACCACTTCTTTGGCCAGCGTGGCAAAAGCCGCAGCCACAGATGATTTACCGGTTCCTCCCTTACCACTGATGATAGCTGTTTCCATTAGCTGCAATTAAATGATACATCGAAATTAATTTTGCGTACCATACTTTATCCCACATAGCTACCAGTTCACCTTTGGCATAAGAAGCGGCTATCGATTTTTCAAAGGGAATTTCCATCAACAGGGGAATTTGCTCCTGGTGCAAGAAGTCATATACGGCGCGGTCTCCCATCCCGGCACGGTTAATGATCACTCCGTATAATTTGTTCAGGCCTTTCAGTGTTGTTATTGATTGCTTCAAATCGCTCAATCCAAAAGGAGTTGGTTCAGTTACCAGCAGTACATAATCGGCATGTGCCACCGTTTGTATGAATGGACAGGAAGTACCCGGGGGTGAGTCCATGATCACCAGCGGATCATTGCTGGCTTCCCGGACACCTGCCTGAATCACCTTAACCGGAGAATACACCCCTACACACATTTGGGTTACAATCATAGAAGCATCCAAAGACAAGTCAAAACGGCTTACCTGTCCCAAACATATTTCTTTTTCATTGATTGCCTCTTCATTGCAAGCATAAAGGCATGCCCCACATCCATGACACATTTCTTCCAGAACACGGATTACCCTCGCTGGAGGAATTATAAACACCGCATTGTAATTACAATATTCATGACATTTGCCACAATAAGTACAACGCTTTGTGTCAATCTCCGGAACCT
>PXAA01000064.1 GCA_003567205.1 Bacteroidales bacterium | reverse complement strand
TGCCGAAGACTACGAGCCGCCTGATCCTTCTGATCAAAGGGAGCGGGCATCTCCAACCGATCCGTAAACGATGAAAAAATATACACAAAGAGGGGTGTCTTCCGGAAAAGAAGATGTGCACGAGGCGATCCGGGGTTTGGACAAGGGCTTGTTTCCCAATGCATTTTGCAAGGTGGTCCCTGATTACCTGGGGGGGGATCCGGCGTATTGTAACATCATGCATGCCGACGGGGCCGGCACCAAATCTTCCCTTGCATATATGTACTGGAAAGAAACCGGCGATCTGTCTGTATGGGAAGGCATTGCCCAGGATGCGGTGGTCATGAACCTGGATGATATCCTCTGTGCCGGGGTGACGGATGACATGCTGGTATCATCCACCATCGGAAGAAACAAAAAACGCATTCCCGGCGAAGTGATTGCGGCCATCATCAGGGGCACCGAATCCTTTCTTGAAAAAATGCGGGGCCTGGGCATACACATGGTGTTGACCGGCGGGGAAACAGCCGATGTGGGTGACCTGGTCCAAACCGTGATTGTAGACTCTACAGTGATTGCACGGTCACGCAGATCGGAAATCATTACCAATAAAGGCATACAAGCGGGCCAGGTAGTAGTCGGGCTATCTTCCTGCGGGCAGACCAGTTACGAGGACGTTTACAACAGCGGCATTGGCAGCAATGGCCTGACTTCTGCACGGCATGATGTTTTCGGGCGGTTGTATGCAGAAAAATATCCGGAAAGCTACGATAAGGACCTGGACGATAAAGTGGTATATACCGGGAATAGTCTTCTCGCCGATCGCCTGGAAGGAGTGCCTCTGGACATTGGCCGGCTGATGCTGAGCCCAACCCGTACCTATGCCCCTGTCATTAAAAACATATTCCGGCATTTCAAGGGCCACATTAAGGGGATGATCCATTGCACCGGGGGTGGCCAATGCAAGGTGCTGCATTTTATTGATGATTTGCATGTGCTAAAGGACCAATTGTTTAACCCTCCGCCCGTTTTTCGCCACATCCAACACCAGTCGAACACCCCCTGGAGGGAAATGTACCAGGTATTTAATATGGGCCACCGCATGGAGTTATATACCGGCGAAAGTGTCGCCGGCGAGTTGATTGATCTGTGTGCCGAATTCAGCCTGGATGCCCGTATCATTGGCAAGGTTCTTTCTTCAAAAACCAAAAAAGTAACCATCTCCGGGCCTGAGGGGTCATATGTCTATCACTGATTTTCTTTGCCTCTATTTTTGTATCTTTGCAAGCTTAAAGGAGACAAGCCATGCTATTGGAAAAATTACAGGCAATCAAGGACCGTCATGAAGAGGTTGGACAGTTGATCACTAACCCGGAAGTTATTGCCGACATGAAGCGTTATATCAAACTGAGCAAGGAATACAAAGACCTGCAACCCATTGCGTATGCCTATAAAGAATACAAGAACGTACTTGACAATATTGAGTCTTCCAAAGAGATACTTAATAAGGAAAAAGATCCGGAATTCAAGGAAATGGCCAGGGTGGAACTGGATGCTTTACAGCAAAGACAAGAGCAACTGGAGGAAGAGGTCCGGATAATGCTTATCCCATCAGACCCGCAGGATGACAAGAACGCCATTGTGGAGATCCGTGCCGGAACAGGCGGAGATGAGGCCGCCATATTTGCCGGTGACCTGTACCGGATGTATATCAAATTTTGTGAGGACAGTGGCTGGAAGACCGAATTGGTCGACATGAACGAAGGTACTTCAGGTGGTTTTAAGGAAATCATTTTCAATGTATCAGGCGAAGGGGTATACGGTGTACTGAAATATGAGTCGGGCGTACACAGGGTACAAAGAGTGCCGCAAACAGAAACACAAGGACGGGTGCATACCTCGGCAGCTACTGTGGCGGTTTTACCGGAAGCCGATGAATTCGATATCGAATTAAAATCCAGCGATATCAAAAAAGAAACGTTCTGCTCATCGGGGCCGGGCGGACAATCGGTGAATACCACGTATTCGGCTGTTCGACTGACGCACATACCATCGGGCATCGTGGTATCGTGCCAGGATCAGAAATCACAGATTAAAAACCTGGATAAAGCCATGAATGTGCTTCGCACAAGGTTATTTGACATGGAATATAAAAAATATCTCGATGAAGTTGCCTCCAAGCGCAAGACCATGGTGTCGACAGGAGACCGTTCTGCCAAGATCCGTACCTACAACTACCCCCAGGGCAGGGTAACAGACCATCGCATCGGACTGACAATGTACAATTTGTCGGCCGTTATGGGCGGTGCCATCCAGGAGATCATTGATGCATTGCAAGTAGCGGAAAATGCCGAGAAACTAAAAGAGGGTGTTTCCTAAAGTTTTTATTTATGAACAGGCATGAATTAAGGGACCTGATCCTTAAAAAGCAATCGTTTTTATGTATTGGGCTGGATACCTGTTTGAACACCATCCCTTCTTTTCTGAAAGATATTGCCGATGATCCTGTGTTTGAATTCAACCGGCGTATCATTGATGCAACCATTGATCTTACTGCAGCTTATAAACCCAATCTGGCTTTTTATGAATCACATGGGAGTAAGGGTTGGGAAAGCCTGGAGAAAACAATGCATTACCTGGCAGATCATCCCAAAGGCCCTGTGTTCACCATTGCGGATGCCAAACGTGGCGATATTGGCAATACATCCGCGCAATATGCGCGTGCATTTTTCGAACATATGCCTTTTGATGCGCTTACCGTTAATCCATACCTGGGTCGTGACTCCGTGGAACCCTTTTTATCTTATCCTGGGAAGTGGGCCATAATTTTGGCCCTGACATCAAATCCCGGGGCTATGGATTTCCAGGTGCTTCAACCCCAGTTGCCTTTGTTGCTCGAAAAGTTCGGGATCAAAACGTGTTATTGGAAAAAACTGTTTGAACTGGTGATGGAAGAATGCCAGCAATGGGGAACCCCGGAAAACATGATGTTCGTGGCAGGGGCAACACATCTGGATTTTCTGTCTTCGATACGGGAGATTGTTCCCGATCACTTCTTGCTGATACCCGGGGTGGGGGCCCAGGGGGGCAAACTGGAAGAAATAGCCCGTATGGCCATGAACAAGGATGTTGGCATCATTGTAAATAGTTCGAGAAACATTATTTATGCATCATCCGGCCGGGATTTTGACACAGCGGCAAGAATGGCTGCAAAAGCGCTTCATCAGCAAATGGCGCATATTCTGAAAACAAAAGACTAACAAATAAAATAATTATTTTGAAATTTTCATCATTTGATCTGGATAGCCGTTTAAAAGATGGCCTGGAAGCCATGCAATTTGAAGAGGCTACCCCGGTTCAGGAACGGGTAATTCCGGAAATACTCAAGGGCAGTGACCTGATTGCCTGTGCCCAGACCGGTACTGGCAAGACAGCTGCCTTTCTGCTTCCCATCATTCACCGCATCATAAGCGGTCCGCGGAAGGAAAAGATCAGTGCCCTGGTAATCGTTCCCACCAGGGAACTGGCCATACAGATATCCCAGCAAATGGAGGGGTTTGGATATTTTACCTCTGTCAGTTCACTGGCGGTTTATGGCGGGGGCACCGGCGAGGTGTTTTCCAATGAAAAACGTGCACTTACAAGTGGTGCAGATATGGTGGTATGTACACCCGGGCGCATGATCAGTCACCTTAACCTGGGATATACAGACCTGAGTGAATTAAAGTTTCTGGTTTTGGATGAAGCTGACAGAATGCTGGATATGGGTTTTTTTGATGACATTATGAAGATCATTTCTTTTGTGCCCCAAAAAAGGCAGAGCCTGTTGTTTTCAGCCACCATGCCCCCAAAAATCAGGGAGTTGAGCCGGAAGATATTGCATAAGCCCGTGGAGATAAATATTGGTCTTTCGACACCTCCTGAACAGATCCGGCAAGAAGCCTATGTGTTGTTCGCAGATCAGAAAACAGACATGGTGAAATCCCTCATTCAGGACGACCGGATGAAGAGTATATTGATTTTCGGCGACACAAAGGTCGGGGTCAAACAATTAAGCAGAAGCCTCAAAAACCAAGGCCTATCTGTTGAAGAGATCCACTCTGACCTGGCCCAGAGTGAAAGGGAGGCCGTAATGAACCGGTTCAAGAGCAGGCAGGTTCGTATCCTGGTGGCCACAAATATCATTTCAAGGGGTATTGACGTGGAAGACATCGACATGGTAATCAATTACGATGTGCCCCACGATGCCGAAGACTATGTGCACCGCATTGGCCGGACAGCCAGGGCGGGAGCACATGGAAAGGCATGTACGCTGATAGGGCCGGACGAGCAAAGACAGTTTGCTTCCATAGAACGTTTGCTGGGCCGGAGTGTTGACAAGATCCCTCTGCCGGGCAACATGGGTAAGACCCCGGTATATAAACCGGAACAGCGAAGCCAGGATAAGGACAGACGCAAACATTTTGCCCGTCGAAAAACAAAAAAGCGCCCCGGAAAATAAAACAAAGTCTGATTCAACCATAAAAACGCCAAGTGCCAAACCTGATACCGTGCCAGTACTCTTGAAAAAATTATCACAACAGCAAAAGGAGGTATTTTCACCGGAATTCGCGGAGTATAAACCCCCGGTCTATCATGCCATCCGGCATTTTGATCAGCTGGGGCACAAAGTGGGTAAGGGCAAAAGAAATATGGTGAAACACATTGTTGTGGATGGCCTGCACCTGAATATAAAATTCTTTAAGGTGCCAAATGTGTTGAATAAGTTTATTTACAGGTTTTTTCGCAAATCGAAGGCGCAAAGATCATATGAATATACTTTGTATTTGCTTGCAAGGGATATCGGCACTCCGCCACCGGTTGCTTATATTGAATACAAAGGACCCTTGTTACTGGGGAAAAGCTATTATGTGAGCATTCATGTAAAAGAGGACCTGACGTTCAGGACCCTGATTGACCAACCTGATTATCCAGGCAGGGAAGAAATATTGAGGCAGTTTACGCGCTTTACCCATCGCCTTCAGCAGGAGCGCATTCGGTTCCTGGACCACTCGCCCGGCAATACACTGATAAAAAAACAAGGGGATGGTAAATATGCATTTTATCTCGTGGATCTTAACAGGATGAAGCTGAACGCCCGGATGGGATTCGAAGACAGGATGAAAAATTTTGCCCGCTTATCGGCTACAGAAGATATGTTGCGGATCATGAGCGACGAATATGCAGGCATATCCGGTCTTGATCAGGAGAAGGTGTTTCGCAGCATGCAATACCACACCGTGGAACACCATCAACGGCGCTTGCACCAAAAAAAGATCAATAAACAGCTGGGCAAATACAAGGATTAACAGGTCAGTCTTTCTTCTTGTCCTCTCTGGTGGTATCTTCCTGCTCCTCCTCCTGCTCCTGTTCCTCCTTCTTTTCTTCCTCCTCTTCTTCCATCTTTTCTTCTACTTCATCCGTCTTTTTTCCCTCATCCTTTTCTTCTGCAGCATCCCCGGCATCTTCTTTTTTTCCAAGGTCTTCAAAAGAGATGTCTGTTTCCTCTTTTTCGGGTTTTTCCCTTTTTTCAGGCTGCTCCTCCCTGATAATCTCCCCCTGGAGATCATCTATGGCCTTATACACTTCTTCCAAAGTTTCCTTAAACTTTTCGAAGTCCTCCCTGTAAAGGAAAAGCTTGTGTTTCTCGTAAAAAAACTTGCTTGTTTGCTGGTTAAACCTTCTCTTACTCTCTGTTATGGTAAGATACAACTCATTGGAACGTGTCGATTTTACATCAAAGAAGTAGGTTCGTTTCCCTGCCCTGACTGCTTTTGAATAAATATCGTCCCGGGGAACATTGGTGCCAAATTCATCCATGGTAGTACTCCTGTTTTCTTTCTTTTCTAAAATTTTTTGGCAAAAATAAAAAAACCACAGGCCATCACACGGCCTGGAACAAATTTACTAAATGCGGTCAAATATAGAAAAAAAATAACTTACTTTTGCATTGATTTTTGCAGGCTTGTCGGTTACGTAACACTGAACGCTAATATATGCTCAACAGAAGACATCTTCGTGTAAAGGTTTTGCAGAGCCTGTACGCCTATTATCAGTCGCACAATCAGGACCTGGTTTCGGGAGAGAAAGAACTGCTGCACGGGATCGAAAAGATTTTTGATCTTTATATCCATCAACTGACCCTTTTGACTGAACTTGTGGTCCAGGAAGAGCGCATCATCGAAGAAAATTCACTGAAACATCTTCCCTCACACAATGACCTGCACCCCAACCGTCGTTTTGTCGAAAACAAATGTTTGCGCATGATCTTTGATAACCGGGCCCTGCAAAAATTTTCCGTTGACAGGGGGATCCATTGGCGCGATGAACGGGAACTGGTCCGGAAGCTGATACAGCATATCAAACAACAGAAATATTATGCTGCATATATGGAAGGGGAGAGCACCGGCATGCAAGAGGACCTGCGCTTTGTGCTCAAGGTATTGCAAAAAAGCATATTACCCTTTGAAGCCCTGCATTCTTTCTATGAGGAAAAAAGCATTTACTGGATTGATGACTGGGAACTGGTAAATAAGATGCTCATCAAGACCCTGAAAGAGTCAGCGGATGCCGGAAACCAGCTTGCGTTGATGAACTTGTTTAAAGATCCTACTGACCGTGACTTTGCCAGGGAATTGTTTAAAAAAGCCATTTTAAACCAGCAGGATTTTAACCAGATCATTTCGGCAAAAACCATGAACTGGGATGTGGACCGCATTGCCATGATGGACATGATCATTATGGAAATGGCACTGACAGAGATTTTGAAGTTTCCTGAAATTCCGGTCAAGGTCAGCCTGAACGAATACATCGAACTGTCGAAGATGTACAGTACGCCCAAGAGCAAAGTTTTTGTAAACGGAGTATTGGATAAACTGGTGGAGGAATTTATCAGGGAGAAAAAGATCAGTGGACATGCTTCCGGCTTTTATGGCGGGGCTTTGGAATGATTTATTACCTTTGCCAACAGATAACCGTATTGTATAACAAAAGAATGATCCAATGAATTTGCTGTATGTTTTTTTGATGGCTCCCGCTGAAAACGGTGGTGGTGGCTTGGGCGCATTCCTGCCTTTGATCCTTATCATCCTGGTGTTTTATATGTTTTTTATCCGGCCGCAGATGCGCAAACAGAAACAAGCCCGCAAATACAGGGAAAGCCTTAAGAAGGGGGATAAAATTATTACTATTGGCGGCATTCATGGCAAGATTGTAGAGGAGCAGGAGCGGTCATTTACCATCGAAGTGGAAGGCGGCAACAAGCTGCGCGTGGAAAAATCAGCCATTGCCATGGACGGGGCATCAGAACAGCTCGGGGACAAGCGTTAAATGAACTGGAAACTTTTATGGCGTAAAAAAGATGTATTGACTCCCACAGAGGCTGCTAACAAACGCAGGGTGTATGTGTTTGTTGTTTGCCTGGTTTGCAGCGCCCTCTTTTGGTTGTTTACAAAGCTTTCACAGGAAAATCAGGCCGGCTTCGACAGGATGGTTTTATTTTATAATTTCCCGGAAGGCGAAGTTGGCGTAACCCAAAGCGACAGCCTGGTGTCTTTCACCCTGGAGTCAACTGGCCTCAGGCTGATTATTGAACGTTTTTTTTCTCCGGATGAAACCATGCGTTATGAGGTGGGGTCATTGCCTTCTCTGAACCGTTCCGGCCAGAAGTATCATTATCTGACAAAAAGCATGCTTGTTGAGGGCCTGGAAAGGATCATGGAAGGCCGGGCCAGGGTGGTCGATGTAAACACGGATACCATATTTCTCCAGACGGCCCCTTCGGGCAAGAAACGACTTCCGGTTTTGTTGCATGCCGATATTTCATTCGAAAGGCGTTTCGATCAATACGGTGATATTGCATTATGGCCCGACAGCATCAATCTGTCAGGTCCGCAAAACGTGCTTGACACTCTGGAATACTTGTATACAGAATACTGGGAGGCCGGGAGTCTCCGAAGAACCACCCGGCGGGAGTTGCGGGTACAATTGCCAGTTAATCTGCCATCGCTTGAAATGGAAGAAACAGTGGTATCCGTGATGGTACCCGTGGAAGAATTTACCGAAGCTTTCAAAGAATTGCCAATAAACATTGTTTGCCCGGAGGAATTGCCACAAAAGGATTTACGTCTTTTCCCCGATCATGTCAGGGTGGGGTATCTGGTGGCCCTCAGGGATTATCATGCGGTGAGCGAACAAATGTTCCATGCCACCGTCATGTGCCCACAGGCTATTGGTAATACAGACGGAAGGCTTTCCGTGGCCCTGGAGGCTTATCCATCCTTTGTGGAGATTCTCTATCTCAGGCCCGAACATGTGGAATATATTATTCTTGAATAAGAAAGGACAAACCATAACTACTTCTATGTTGAAAACCAAATTTAATGTTTCATTTTTTCATCTTCTTCGAGTTAAAATGTTGACAACTGTTATATTTAAAAGACAGACAATAAGTCAGTTGTCAATATTTTAAT
>PXAA01000040.1 GCA_003567205.1 Bacteroidales bacterium | reverse complement strand
TATGATGAAAATATTTATATATTCTGTTTTGATTTTTTTGAACCTGCCGTTCATTGTTTCTGCTGCCGAACAACCACGGCCGGGTACCGATGCCAATGTGTTCGGACATATCATCGATGCAGAAACCGGTGAACACATCCCTTTTATCACCATACTTGTTGAAGGTACACGGATTGGCACCATCACCGATGCCTCGGGTCATTACCTCCTGACCAACCTGCCTGTAGGAGAGCACCGCCTGGTTGTACAAAGACTGGGGTACGAAGCCACCTATAAAACATTTTTTGCAGAAGCTGACGTAAGTATAGAGGTAGATGTAGAGATCCAGCCCACGGCCATTGACCTGGCAGAGGTTGTTTTCACCTCCTCTCCCACCAGAAGCGGGTTTCGCTATCAGCCCGACCAGGCTTTTATCGGAGAAGCCTTGCAGCGACGCAGCGAAGCCTCCTTTGGAGAGATGCTCAAAGCGGAGCCCGGGGTGAACATGCGATCTTTCGGATCGGCACCCTCCCGTCCGGTAATCCGGGGCCTTGACGGAGACCGTATCCTGATCCTTCAGAATGGTGAGCGAATGGGAGATGTATCAGAAACATCTGCTGACCATAGCATATCACTTGACCCCCTGGCGGCCAGCCGTGTGGAAGTAGTCAGGGGACCAGCCAGCCTGTTGTACGGATCAAGTGCGCTTGGGGGAGTGATCAACCTGATTACCACAGATATCCCTGAAGACTGGGATCCGGGCACTTCGGGTATACTTTCAGCACAAGGAGCAACCGTCAATGAAATGGGTGCAGGATTTGGTAAACTGACATACGGAACCGAAAACAGGGCTGCCACAGGCAGATTTTCTTTCCGTCAGTCGGGCGATATCAATACACCTGAAGGACTGATTACCGGTACCTCCATGCAGAATTACGATGGTTCTTTAGGTATGGGGTTCAGAGGCGGGGAGGGGACCGGGGGATTAAGCGCCGCCCTTACCGGACAAACTTTTCAAATCCCTGAATCGATCGACGACAACAAAAGGGTGGAGATCCGCATGCAACGCCAGAGCATCCAGGGGAATCTGTTTCGCCGGAGAGAAGGCTTATTCGACAGGGCGCAGCTCCGGTTTCACGCCTCCAGGATGTTTCAGCAGGAAATTGATATGGAACTCGAAGAAAACGGTTCGTGGGATGAAGACGTGGAATTGGAGTACACGAAATATACCTTCAGTTCCACAATGACGCTACAGCATCATCCTGTAGGGACCCTCGACAGGGGTGCCCTCGGATTTAATCTGTACGGACACCATATGGATGTGGGCGGAGACGATGCCTTTACCCCTGGTGAACAAAGAATATCCATGGCCGTGTTCACCTTCCAGGAAATTCCGTTGACAAACAGATTCAGACTACAGGGTGGCCTCAGACTGGATTATCAGCATACTGCAGCCATCGCAAATGATCTTTTCCCGGACATTAATACTTCCAGGCATGCCTTCAACTATTCGGGATCCATTGGCCTTAACTACAGGCCCAGTGAAGGATGGGAAATTGGCGGGCAATTTGCCCGTTCGCACCGGAATCCGGTAATTGATGAGCTCTATGCCGACGGTCCGCATCTGGGTGCCGGGGTGTATGAGATCGGAGACCCCGGCTTAAAGGATGAAATCGGGCAAGGTGTTGATATCTTCATTAACTTCCGGAATAAGCGTTTTCTGTTTGAGGTAGCAGGTTACGTGAACCATTTTTTCAATTTTATCATATTCCGGCCAACGGGTGATGTACATGATCAGACCGGCTATCCCATATTCCGTTATGAAGGGGACGAAGCCAAACTCTTTGGCGGTGAGGTCAGCTTGAAATTCATGCCTACAGACAAATTATCTTTGGGCCTGGGAGCAGATTATGTGAACGGAAAGCGACAGGGCAACGGAGATGATTTTCTGCCCTTTATCCCCCCGTTCCGTTTTATGGCGGATGCAGAATATGATTTTGGCTCATTTTGGGTAGGCGGCAATGTTATGGTCGTATCAACACAAAACCGCATAGCCCCCGATGAAGAGATCACCGACGGGTATACCCTGTTGGGATTTCAAGCCGGCTACCGCTTGGATCTGTCCGGACGGCATGTGATCATTCTCCGCGGCGACAACCTGCTGGACACAGCATACAGGGATCATTTGTCGCGTATCGAGGACAGGAATATTTCCATGCCCGGAAGGAATATCAGCCTGGCTTACCGCTGGTACTTTTAAAAGTTTGGCATGGAATTTGACAATTTATTCCTGAATTGGAATTATTTAATACCTATCCATAGGTACTCTTCATGTTGTTTTGGTTAATGGATGAAGCCCGGTTACTCAAAGCCGGGCTTTGTTTTTGGTGGCAGAAGCTCCCTTATTGACTATCTTTGCAGAAAAAACACCTGCCATGCCACAACATAAGAAACTATTGCTGCTCGATGCCATGGCCCTGATTTACCGGGCCTATTATGCGCTGAACAGAAATCCACGCATCAATTCCAAAGGACAAAACACCTCTGCCATCCTCGGATTTGCCAACACCCTGACCGAGGTTCTGAAAAAGGAAGACCCCACCCATATTGCCGTGGCCATTGATTCCATCGCACCCACGCTCCGGAAAACAGATTTTGACGCATACAAGGCCAACAGGGAAGAGATGCCCGAAGACATTGCCACCTCCCTGCCCTACATACAACAATTGCTTGAAGGATTTCGCATCCCTCTGTTGATCAGCGAAGGCTATGAAGCCGACGACATCATCGGCACCCTGTCCAAACAGGCCGAGAAAGAAGGTTATAAAGTCTTTATGATGACTTCCGACAAAGACTTCGGACAGCTGGTGTCGGAAAACGTCTTCATGCTTAAACCCGCCCACAGGGGCAATGATGCAGAAATATGGGGCATCAGTGAAGTGTGCGAACGTTTTGGCATCGAAAATCCAAGGCAACTAATTGATATCCTGGGGCTGTGGGGCGATTCGTCCGACAACATCCCCGGGGTGCCGGGCATTGGCGAAAAAAAGGCCAAAAATCTGATCAGGGAATTCGGTTCCATAGAAAACCTCCTGGAAAACCTCGACAGGGTAAAAGAAGCACGCAGCCGGGAAAGCCTTAAAGAACACAAGGAGCAGGCCCTGATGTCGAAAAGCCTGGCCACCATCATGCTGGATGTACCCTTGGATACCACCATAGACGATCTGGAACGCAAAACACCCGACCCTGAAAAGCTCATCCCATTGTTTGAAGAACTTGAGTTCAGGAATTTTGCCAAAAGGGTGTTTTCCGACACCGAAATCATTCCCGAAGAAATCACCAAAAAAGCCATTCAAAAAAGCGGGCAAATGGGTCTGTTTGATGATGTCAATGCCTTTGCCGATCCCTCAGAAGAGGCTGCCAAACGCCTTGAAGTGCTTTCAAAAGAAAAAAATTACAAAGCCCTTACCACCAGCGACGACATACAAAGCCTGATCGGTAAACTGGCGGCATCCAAAATGTTTTGTTTCGACACCGAAACCACCGGACTGGACAGCAGCGACAACGAACTGGTGGGTATCGCCTTTTGCATGAAAGCCGGTGAAGCATTTTACGTTCCATTACCGGAAGACCAGAAAAAAGCCGGGAAGCTGGCCGCAGGTTTTATGGAAGTATTTGCCAGGGCGGATATCGAAAAAACCGGCCAGAACCTTAAGTTCGACATAGGCGTGTTAAGGTCTTACGGCATCCGGGTGCGGGGCAAGTTTTTCGATACCATGCTGGCCCACTACCTCCTTCAGCCCGACATGCGCCACAACATGGACATCCTTGCCGAAAACTATCTCGATTACCGGCCGGTACCAATCGAACACCTTATCGGCAAAAAAGGCAAATTGCAAAAAAGCATGCGCGATATCCCCCTTGAAATGATCACCCCTTACGCCTGCGAAGACGCCGACATCACCCTGCAGCTGCGTGGGGTATTTGAGCCCTTGCTGCAGGAGCAGGACCTGACCAAATTGTTCGACGAGGTGGAAACCCAGCTGGTGCCTGTGCTTGCCGACATGGAAAACGAAGGGGTGCGCATCGATAAAAAAGCCCTCGGCGAATACGCCAAAGTGCTGACAGCAGGCATTGAAAAGGCAGAAAAAGAGATCTTCGACATGGCAGGAACAGCCTTCAATATTGCTTCGCCGAAACAACTGGGGGAAATACTGTTCGACAAGCTGAAAATCAGCGTCAATGCCAAAAGGACAAAAACCAGGCAATACAGCACCAGCGAAGAGGTGTTGTCAAAACTCAAAGACAAGCATCCGGTCATTGAAAAGATCCTGGAGTACCGCTCGCTGACAAAACTAAAATCCACCTATGTGGAAGCCCTGCCTAAATTAATCTCTGAAAAAACGGGGCGCATACATACTTCTTTCAACCAGGCCATTGCTGCCACAGGCAGGTTGTCGTCGAACAACCCCAACCTGCAGAACATTCCAATACGGACCGGGGAAGGGCGGTTAATCCGCCAGGCCTTTGTGCCAAGAGACAACAAACACACCTTATTGGCGGCGGACTACAGCCAGATAGAATTGCGCATCATTGCGTCGCTGAGCAAAGACCAGGCCATGATGGAGGCATTTCGCGATGAACTGGACATTCATACGGCTACTGCATCCAAAGTATATGAAGTATCCCTGGAAAAGGTCACCAAAGAAATGCGCCGCAATGCCAAAACGGTCAATTTTGGCATTGTATACGGCATTTCAGCTTTCGGGCTGTCGGAACGCCTGGGTATCTCACGACAGGAAGCCGCCGGTATCATCAGCCAATATTTCCATAAATACCCGGGCATCAAGGCCTATATGGATCAAAACATTGCGTTTGCCCGCAAACATGGTTATGTACAAACCATGCTCGGGCGCAGGAGATATGTCAGGGACATTAACAGCGCCAACAATGTGGTCAGGGGCTATGCCGAACGCAACGCCATCAATGCCCCGGTACAGGGTACCGCAGCCGATATGATCAAGATCGCCATGATCCGCATTCATAAAGTCATGGAAGAGAAAAAAATGAAAAGCAAAATGGTGCTCCAGGTGCATGACGAACTGGTGTTCGATGCCGCAAACAACGAAGTGGAACAACTCAAACCACTGGTAGAAGAAAATATGAAAACAGCACTTGTACTTGATGTGCCCGTGGTGGTGGAGATCAACACCGGAAAAAACTGGCTGGAGGCGCATTAAGGCGTTCCGGAGAACGCCTGCTGTCAGCCTTCCAGCGCATTCTTGTAGTGCCTGTACCTTTCCAGTACTTCGCTTACATAGTGATAAGGCTCCGAACCGCGCGCATACCCGTGACGTACCACAGGGTCAAGATAGTATTTGGGGTCGGACTTGTTGAGCAGGAAATAATCCACATTGTTTTTCCATACATTGGGGTCCCTGCCGTATTTTTCGGCCAGCCTTCGCGCATCCAGCACATGGCCAAGGCCCACGTTATAGGAAGCCAGCACAAACTTTTTGCGCTCCTGTTTGTCCCGGATCTCGTCTGAAAATCGCTGATCAATCCAACGCAGGTACCTGATGCCGGCATAAATATGTTCCGGAATACTGGCATCCTGGTCAATATTTAAAAAATCAGCCGTGCCGGGCATCAACTGCATGATTCCAAAAGCGCCCGCCCATGATACCGCCGACGGATTGAAGCGCGACTCCTGGTAAGACAAAGACGCAATCAGGCGCCAGTCCCATCCGATAATATCCGCATAGTGCTTGAAATAATCATCAAAAACAGAGATCTTTCCGCCACCCAATGAATGCAGCTCTGTTTTGGCAATGAATACACTGCGGGGGTTGTTGTAATACTTGTTGTAAATCTCGGTGTATTGGCGGCTCGCCCTGAATTCGGCCAACCATTCATTGATGGCCTCCAGCAATTCAACAGATTCATGGCGCACTGCCCATGAAAGGTTCTGCTGGAAGCTCAGGGGTGTCCGGGTATCAATATTGGCAAAATAGACTTCGTTGAGGCGGGCCAGTTGGTCATCACTCACCGTGTAATCAATCTCCCCCCGGGCGACCATTTCTATTAGTTTTTCCACACTTTCTTCACGTTCCACGATATGTATGCTGTCGCCGATCTCATCCATAAGATGCGTCAGACGCGAAACATAAGCAGCGTTTTTCTGAACATGGACGGTTTTGCCGGCCAGGTCCAATTGGCTACGTACCAAATAGTCTTCAATGTCGGAAGAACGCATGGCATACCAATGTTCGGGTTTGCGCTGCACCAGTACCTGTCTGGTCTGGCTGTGCGGTATGGTAAATGCAAGTGTTTGACGCCTGGCTTTGATTACCGTCAGGTTCTGCGCGATAATATCGTAGCCGTCTTCTTCCATAAGGCGGTCAATGCTCTTCTGCAGATCATTGGTCACCGACAGTTCAAGGTCTACGCCAATATGGGCAGCAAATTGCTTCAATAACTCCAGATGAAAGCCCATGGGTTCACCACGGTAAATGAAATAATTGGTGGAATTATAATCAGTGGTGGCCCGGAGAACACCCCGGTCAACAATTTCTGCCAGATCAAATCCGCTTTTCTCCTCGTGCACATGCAACACTTCCTCCGCTTTAAATCCGCGGATTGTAATTGTTACAGCGAAGATCAGGAGGGGGATTGCAACGAAGAGAAGGCTTCTTTTTCGTTGTTTGTTCATGAATTTTACAATTCGTGCATAAATAGTCCACAATGATGTTCATATGTTGTGGATTTGATAGAACATTCAATTGTACGTGATTGTTCATCAATATGTTTCATACAACAAAAATTTTTTATATGTTGCAATGACGACGAACCACTATCAAAAATCAAGCCAAACCCTGTTTTTGTACTGTTCAAAAAAATACTTAGGTTTGATGCCATGATGTTCAAAGACGTGATCGGGCAGGACCGGATTAAGCAGTTGCTCATCCGGAATGTGGGGCAGCAACGCACCGGGCATGCCCAATTATTCCTCGGAAATGAGGATACCGGCGCACTGCCCCTGGCAGTAGCTTTTGCCCGTTTTATCCAGTGCCGCAACAGGGGGGCCGAAGATGCGTGTGGCAGCTGTTCATCGTGCATAAAACTTGACAAACTGGCACATCCCGACCTGCACTTTTTCTTTCCTTCGGCCCCCAACCAGGAACACAAAAAGGATGTAAGTAGTAAGCTGTTTATGAATAATTGGCGGGAGTTGCTGCTTGAAAACCCCTATTTTACCTATTTCCAGTGGCTACAAAAACTGGGGGTGGAAAATAAGCAAGCCATCATCAATGCAGAAGACTGCAACGACATCATCCGTAACCTGGGTATGAAATCATACGAAAGCCCCTACCGGGTGGTGGTGATCTATATGCTGGAAAAACTTTTTTATGCCGCTGCCCCGAAATTGCTGAAGGTGCTCGAAGAACCCCCGGAAAACACGCTGTTTCTGATGGTATCCGAAAACAAGGAGCGCATACTGAATACCATTCTTTCGCGCACCCAGATCCAAAAGCTGCCCCTGCCCGGAGAAGAGGATGTGTATAAGGCATTGACCGGCAGGTACGGAATAGAACCCGTACGGGCAAAACAAATCGCTTTTCTTTCCGGGGGCCGCATTACAGAGGCCCTGAAGCTTTGCCACCACGACGAGGAGCAATTGGCTGATTTTGCTTCTTTCAGAGAGTGGATGCGCTACTGCTATACCAGGGATGTGGCCAGGATCCTGAAATGGGTTGACCAGACTGTTCAGGCAGGACGTGAAAAACAAAAGTCGTTTTTTCAATACGGGTTAAAGATTTTTCGACTCTGCCTTCTGCAAAACTATCAATTGGAGCAGCTCATACGCCTCGAAGGGGAAGAACAGGATTTCATACAAAAGTTTGCCACGGTTGTAAACCACCGGAACACCCTGCAGATTGTGGAGGCATTCAACGAGGCCATCCTGCATCTGGAAAGAAATGCCAATCCCAGGATACTGTTTACCGACCTGTCGTTGCAGATGCACAAAATGATGCAGGCGGGGTCCTGACAGCATCATATATTTTGCTAACTTTGCATAATAAACACGGGCACTTTGGATAAGAACAACCAACAAGCATTTTTATCGAGGGGCTGTTATTGTGCCCCTCAACCGCATACACAACAACTTGATGTGTTCAGGCACGGCTGCAATAAACTGGATGCCTTTGACTGGCTGCAAAACATCCGGGCACCCGGGGGCAATGAAAGCTCTGAGGTTGTGGAAGTCCGTTTTAAGAACAGCCGAAAGGATTTTTTCAGGGCACCTCCCGAACTGGAACTGAAAACCGGCGATATTGTAGCCGTTGAGGCTTCGCCCGGGCACGATATCGGCATCGTTACGCTTACAGGGGAAGTGGTCCGGCTGCAGATGAAAACCAAGCAGGCAGACCCGGGCGATGAAGAGCTCAAAAAGGTTTACCGGAAGGCCAAGGTGTCGGACATTGAAAAGTGGGTCACCGCAGTCAAACAGGAAGACGCCACCATGCACCAGTCCAGGGAGATCGCTTCTTCGCTCAACCTGGAAATGAAGATCAGCGATGTAGAATACCAGGGAGACCGGACAAAGGCCACTTTTTATTATACTGCCGACGACAGGGTGGATTTCCGGGAGTTGATCCGGGTATTGGCCGATGCCTTCGGGGTGCGGATTGAAATGCGGCAAATCGGCATGAGGCAGGAAGCCAGCCGGCTGGGAGGTATCGGCTCATGTGGCCGTGAATTGTGCTGTGCCAGCTGGCTGACCAAATTTAAATCTGTATCTACCAACAGCGCCAGGACCCAGCAGCTTTCCCTTAATCCGCAAAAACTGGCAGGCCAGTGCAGCAAGCTCAAATGCTGCATCAACTACGAAAACAGCTGTTACCTGGATATTCTGAAAGACTTTCCCGATACAGAAAAGGGGCTGGTGACCAATAAAGGGACCGCTGTATTCCAGAAAATGGATGTGCTCAAACGGCTAATGGGTTATTCTTACAAAGACAATCCCGGATATGTTGTCATGATACCTGTCGAAAGGGTCCGGGAAATCCTTGAAATGAATGCAGAAAACAAACAACCCGATGATTTGACCGGGGAGGAAACAATGCCCGACACAAGCCCGCAGTCAGGATTTCCGTCAGAAAACAACAACCTGGAAGACAGCCTGACCCGCTTTGACAAGCCCCAAAAAAGCAGAAAAAACAAACGCCGGAGAAAGAAAGCGAAAGGCCACAGGAAACCGGCCTCTGAATAATTGCCACAGCTTGCCATGAAATCAGCCAAATTGCAACGGATAATCTTTTGCTGCCTGTGCATCCCCTTGTTCTGGGCATGTCAACCGGGAGTGGTCTATCAGAAACACCAGAACATCTCTTCTGAGGGATGGCATTACCGGGATGGTATCCTTTTTGATGTGTCCATAGAGGATACCTTGTCATTGCATGAACTCTATCTGGATATCCGTAATACTACTGATTATGCATACAGCAATCTGTTCCTGTTCATGGAGATTGAGTTCCCCGACAACAGGGTGCTCCGCGACACCATAGAATGTATACTGGCAGACAGAAGGGGGCAGTGGACAGGAAAAGGCTTTGGAAGCGTCCGCTCCAATCGTTTTTTGTTCCGCGACGACGTATGGTTTCCCGCAGACGGTTCCTATCAGTTCAGGGTTTATCATGGCATGCGGCATGAGCAACTGGAGGGGCTCTCGAATGTAGGCATCCGCATTGAAAAAAAATAATAAAAAGGGCGGTAAAACGTTTTTTTACAAATCATCGCTTATATGCATAAGAAAAAGAAAAAAATACGCAAATATACCCTGGCATTCTGGCTGTTGTTTTCAACGCCGATGGTTCTGGCATTCTTGCTTTTTTTCACAATATCCATAGGGTTGTGGGGTTTTATGCCCTCTTTTGAAGAGCTGGAGAACCCAAAAAGCAACCTGGCCAGTGAAATTTACTCAGCCGACGGGGAGCTGCTGGGCACCTTTTATATCCACAACCGGTCCAATGTACAGTTTGATGAGCTTTCGCCCAACCTGGTAAACACCCTGCTGGCCACAGAAGATATCCGTTTCCGTTATCATTCAGGAGTGGACATCCGCAGCATATTCAGGGTATTGGTACGGAATATCATTGGTGGGCAGCGCAGCGCCGGCGGGGGCAGTACATTGACCCAGCAGCTGACAAAAAACCTTTTTCCCAGGCAAGACAACCCCTCTTTTGCACAGATTTTCATTATCAAGCTCAAAGAATGGGTAACGGCCGCCCGTCTCGAACGCAACTACACCAAAGATGAGATCATTGCCATGTATCTCAACACTGTTGATTTCGGAAGTCATGCATTTGGCATCAAGTCGGCTGCAAAAACCTATTTCAATGTAAACCCCGACGAGCTGAAGGTTGAAGAAGCTGCCCTGCTGATTGGTTTGCTGAAAGCCCCTTCATGGTATCATCCGGTAAGGAACCCGGAAAGGGCGTTTAACCGCCGGCAGGTGGTACTCACCCAAATGGCGCGCTATCAGTTTATAACTCCCGAAGAATTTGATTCCCTGCGCACCCTTCCGCTGGATATGTCGAACTTCCATATCCAGGACCAGCATACAGGAATCGCCACCTATTTTCGCGAACACCTGCGCACCGAGCTGAGGAATTGGAGTCAGACAAAGTACAAGCCCGACGGGACCCCCTATAACATTTACCGGGATGGCCTGAAAATTTACACCACCATCGACTCGCGCATGCAAACCTATGCCGAAGAGGCTGTGCGGGAACATATGGCCTATGACATTCAACCTGAATTTTTCAGGCATTGGGCAGGGGAAGAATATGAACACGCCCCTTACGACACAGACCTGACTGAAGACCAGGTACAAGAAAACATCAACAGGACCATCAGGCGCTCCGACAGGTATCGAAGCCTTCGCCGGATGGGGTTGTCGGAAGACTCCATCATGGCCAACTTCAATGAGCCCCGCCGCATGCAGGTGTTCTCATACGAGGGAGACATCGATACCATTATGTCGCCCCTCGACTCAATCTGGTATTACAAACATTTTCTGCAGGCAGGCATGATGGCCGTTGAACCCCATACAGGGCACGTGAAAGCCTATGTGGGCGGCATTGATTTCCGGCACTTTAAATTTGATCATGTAACCGGCAGCCGACGTCAGGTGGGTTCGGTTTTTAAACCGTTTTTATATACCCTGGCCATGCAGGAAGGGGAATTCGGGCCTTGTACCAGGGTTCCCAATACCCCGGTCACTTTTGAATTATGGGACGGAACCCTGTGGACACCAAGCAACTCAAGCGATGAACGCGAAGGAGAGATGGTCACGTTGCAGTGGGCACTGGCCAATTCGGTGAATTACGTTTCTGCGTTTTTAATTAAACGGTATTCGCCAGAGGCATTGATCAGACTGGTGCGAAGGATGGGCGTTGAAAGCCCCATCCCCCCCTATCCCGCCATTTCACTGGGCACCCCCGACCTGTCTGTATATGAGATTGCGGGGGCAAATGCCACCTATGCCAACAAAGGCGTGTACATCCAGCCCACTTACATCACCAGGATAGAGGATCAGAGCGGGAACCTTATCGAAGCCTTCATACCTCACCGCGAAGAAGCCATGAATGAAGAAACAGCCTGGCTCATGCTGGAGTTGATGAAGGGCGTTGTGTCTGAAGGAACGGGACGGCGCCTGACCTGGCGGTATGGATTTAACCATCCCATTGCCGGCAAAACAGGGACCACCCAAAGCAACTCCGACGGATGGTTTGTAGGCATCACCCCCGACCTGGTTGCTGCCACGTGGGTAGGCGGCGAAGACCGGGGCATCCGTTTCCGCGAACTCCGTCTCGGCCAGGGGGCCAATACCGCCCTTCCCATCTGGGCCAATTTTATGAACAAAATTTACAATGACCAAAACCTTGGCATCAACAAAGAAGACTTTGAACCACCAATGCATCCCCCATCCATAGAAACAGACTGCTCCAAAGTAGAGCAAAGGGAAACCCCCAGGGATTATTTCATACGTGAGGTGTTCTGATCCGTTTGCCAAGCACAGTTTACGAATATTGAAAAACCGGACAATGCATACAATACCGCACCGCCGCATGCTTAGCCAGTTGTGGGCCATCTTCTTTATTTTCTTGTTTTTTGACGCCGGTGCCGGCGAAATGTCGATCGGCCAATGGAGGCACCACCTCCCAAACAACACCGTCATTCAGCTGGCCGAAACCCCTGAACGGATCATCGGCGCCACCCCTTACGGACTGGTTGTTTTCAACAAGGCAGACAACAGCATGGAGCGTATCAATAAAGTGGACGGATTGAATGATTTCGGGATTTCCACAATTGCCTGGTCTGAACAGCACAATGCATTGCTCATCGGATATGAGAACGGCAACTTCGACATAATGACGGACCAGGGTTTTCTGAACATTCCTGACATTTTGCAGGCAAGCATTCTTGGGAGCAAGCGCATCAACCGCATCGTATTTAACGGAAGCAATACCCTGCTTGCCTGCGATTTTGGCATTGTGGTTCTGGACATTGCCGAACGGCTCATACGCGACACCTGGAATATCGGGCCACACGGCAGCATGGTCAATGTAAACGACCTTTTGCTGACCGACACCATGCTGTTTGCTGCCACCAATGCCGGTTTGCTGTACGCCCATGCCGATGCCCCTAACCTGGCAGACTTCAACCACTGGCACAGGGCAATGGTCAGTGACCAGGCTGGTGAACGCTTTGGTTTTGTGGTATCACACAACAACCAATTGGTTATCAGCCGCAACGATGGGGAAACCGACAGCCTCTACGTTTTTGACGGGCAAAGCTGGCAGGGGTTTTTACCACCGGGTGGGTTCCACGGCCCCAGGCACCGGTTCATGCGAACAAGCAACAACCGTTTGCTGCTTGCCAGCGGCAACCGCCTGGATATTTTTGGTCCGGGGATGGAGCTGGTGCAACAGGTCGAAAATTATTTTTCAGGCACCCCCACCCCCAATGACGCCCTGTACGACCAACAACAGTCGCTATGGATTGCCGACAACCGCCACGGGCTGGTCCGCGAACGCAGTCCGCATGATTACGACCGCATTGTTCTTTCAGGCCCTGACTATCCAAACGCCTTCGGCCTGGCCATTGCCGACGGACGGTTATGGGTGGCGCCCGGATCCGTTACTTACGGGGGAAGCAACAGCTGGAACCAGAACGGATACTTTTTTTATAAGGATGGTAAATGGACCAGGTACAGCAGGGCCGATTTTCCCTTGCTTGTTGATGTAGCCGATGTCATACGGATCACAATAGATCCGGGCAATCCGGAACGGGCTTATGCTTCGGCCTGGTATGGCGGCCTGGCCGTCATCAGTACCGAAGGGGTGCTGGAAGTATACAACGAGAACAACAGTACCCTGCAGCTTCGTGCCGGCATCGGCGACAGGCTCCGGGTAGGCGGCAGCGCGATGGACCGCCATGGCAACCTGTGGGTGACAAACTCCGAAGCCGACAGGCCTCTTTCGGTCAAAAAATCCAATGGCGACTGGATGGCCTTTACCAGCGGCGGTACTTTCGGACCACAGGCCATTGTGGGCGATATCATCATAGACAACCACGACCAGAAGTGGGTCAACCTGCCAACCAACGGCATCTTCCTGTTCAAAGAAAACAGCCTGGAGCATACCGGTGATTTCCATGCCCGCCGCCTGACCACCCAAACAGGAAACGGGGGCCTGCCAAGCAGCAGGGTGCACAGCATGGCACTTGATCACAACGGCTACGTATGGGTGGGAACAGACCAGGGTGTGGGTGTTTTTTACGCCCCAAGCCGCGCTCTTACCGGGGAACCATTCGATGCCCATCGCATTATCGTGGAGCAGGACGATGGCTTTGCCGGCTATCTGCTGGAAACTGAAACCGTTACGAGCATCACTGTTGACGGATCCAACAAGAAATGGTTCGGGACAGAACGTTCTGGTGCCTTCCTGTTATCGGCCGACGGCCGCGAAACCATTCTGCATTTCACCAAAGACAACAGCCCCTTACCTTCCAACTACATCTTTGATATAGCCATCAACGGAGAAACCGGCGAAGTGTTTTTTGCCACAGACCTGGGGCTGGCATCTTACAGGGCCTTCGCCACTGAGGCCAGGGCAAAGCATTCCAATGTATACGCCTATCCAAATCCGGTCCGGCACGGCTACGAAGGCTACATTGCTGTCAGGGGCCTGGTAAGAAATGCCAGGGTCAAGATCACCGACATCAACGGCAACCTGATCTGGGAAACCATTGCCGAAGGCGGACAAGCCGTTTGGAACGGCCAGGATTTGCACGGCCGAAGGCCTTCAACAGGCGTATATCTGGTGTTTTCTACCGATGACGACGGGGAAGAAACCATGGTGACCAAGATTATGTTTTTTAATTAATGCTGAACGCCAAGCCCAAATGATCTGCAAAACAGACGGCATTGTCATACACAGCCTGAAATACGGAGAAACAAGCATCATCGCCCGTATATTCACCAGGGAGCTGGGCATGCAGTCGTACCTGGTGCGTGGCGTACGCAAAGCAAAATCTAAAACCAAACAATTGCTGTTTCAGCCACTGACCCTGGTCAGTATGGTGGCCTATCACAAAGAGAAAGACGGTCTTCAGAACATCAAAGAAATCAACCTGAAGGAAACCTTTCAATCCATCCCTCACGACATTCAGAAAACCAGCCTGGCCATTTTCCTGGCCGAAATTTTTTCATATGCCCTTAAAAACCAGGAAAGCAACAGCCGGCTTTTTGATTTTCTGCACGATACCCTGCTCTATTTAGACCAGACAAACGGACGGATCGCAGACTTCCACCTGGTGGTTTTATTGCAGATGAGCCGTTTCCTGGGGTTTCAGCCACGCAACAACCACAGTCGCCGCAACCCATACTTCAATCTCCGGGAGGGTCTTTATCAGCCATTGGTTGAGGATGCCACACTATGCCTCGACAAAGAACTCAGCAGTGCGTTCCACAACATTTCTGTTACAGAACTTCGCGGACTCGACAAGCTACGAATCCCGAAAACGCAAAGAAAAGACTTATTGAGTAAGACCATCGACTATTACAGGCATCATGTGGCCGGCATGCCGGAAGTAAAGTCACAGGCTGTGCTGGAAATGGTGTTCTCCCCCTGACCGCCAACGATCAGAACAGCTGCAGGACCATGGCCGTATTACCGGGAATGGTCCATGCACCGAAACCTTCATAGACTTTTCCTGTAAGGACCTCTTCGGCGCGGGAATAGCCGACCCAGCCTTCCCTGAACCGCTCCATTTCAAGTGTTATGTTTGTGTCATTGTTGTTGAGGATGACCATAATGGTATCCTGGTCATCATAGCGGAAATACACATAGCTATTGTCTTCCGGAACAAATTGCAGCAGCCAGCCATTATATAGGGCGGGGGTGTTTTTCCTGAAATTCAGCAATGTGGTTATATGATCCACCACCATATTCTGTTCCTCACTGCGTTCTTCCCTGGTGAACTTGTTTACCGGGTCATCCGGCCATCCCCCGGGAAAGTTGGAACGCAGCTCCCCGTGCCCGTGATGTTCATAGGCCGATTCCAGAAGTTCGGTTCCGGTATACACCTGGGGAATTCCACGCGTGGTAAAAAGGAATGTCAGGGCCATTTTCAGCTTATCCAGGTCCTCTCCCACCCGGGTAAAGATGCGGTTGGTATCGTGGTTGTCGCCAAAGATCACCAGGTTATAGGGATCGGGATACAGGAAGTCCTGGGCCAGGGTGTTGTAAAGTCGCATGAGGCCCGTTGCCCACCCCTGTTCCTCATTAAAAGCCAAACCGATATCATCATACAAAGCAAAATCAAAAACCGAAGGAAAGCAGGAATCATAGCCATCGTGGTTCATCTTGCCGCCCTGGTAATAGCTTACCATGGCCGGAATACCCATCCAGGCTTCGCCAATGATCATGAAATAGGGGTATTCGTAAAGAATATACCGGGCCCAGTCCGACATAAAGAACCGGTCGGCATAGGGCTGGGTGTCCATGCGGATACCGCGCAATCCTGCATATTCTATCCACCACACGCTGTTTTGCTTCAGGTAGCGGGCCAGGAGGCGGTTTCTCTGGTTCAGATCGGGCATATTGGTATCAAACCAGCCCTTAAGCATGCGGTCATAATCATATTGGGAAGCATGGGGGTCAACAATGGTGGTCATTCGATAGGATGTTCGGGTAAAGCTGTCCCATTGGTTCAGCCAGTCCGGAGTGGGCAAATCGTCCATCCACCAGTGATGGTGCCCGCAATGGTTCAGGATCAGGTCTTTGATGATCTTGATTCCCTTTTTTTCTGCTTCAGCCACCAGCAGGCGGTAATCTTCATTGCTGCCCAGGCGTGGGTCAACCTTATAAAAATCGGTGATTGCATAACCGTGATAGCTGTAGCGGGGCTGGTTGTTTTCCAGCACCGGGTTCAGCCAGATGGCCGAGAACCCCATACCGGCGATGTGGTCCAGATGCCGGATAATGCCGGGGATATCCCCGCCATGCCGTCCGGAGGGATTGTTTCGGTCGCTTTGTTCGAGCATGCCCGGCTGATCGTCGAGCGAAGGGTCGCCATTGGCAAAGCGGTCGGGCATCAGCAGGTATATGGCGTCTGACACATTGATCCCTTCGCGGTATCTTGACTCCGGATTGCGGGGCCTCAGGACATAATCATAGGAATACACCATTTCTTCATCCGATATAAAATGGATGGGAAAAATCCCAGGCGCAGCGTCTGCAATATCAAGGTAAATAAACAGATAATTCGGACTTTCCACGGCCACAACTTCCTTCAGGGAGATGCCCGGATGGTTGATCTCCACGCGGGTGCTGCCAATATTTTCGCCATACACCATCAGCTGTAAGCCGGTATGCATCATATCTGCCCACCAGAACGGGGGTTCCACCCTTTCGGGAGTACGGCCCGCATGCAGGGCGGCAGCCAGGAAAACAAATGCCAGGATTAGCAAACTGTGTTTCCAATATCTTGATTGGTGAGGGATCGCTGGTAATTTCATAGGATAAAGGTATAAGTGAGCACGCATGGCAAAAATACAAAAAAGCCATCGCCTGACGATTATTGATGATCCTGTCTGGCCGTAACGATCAACCGGAGCCGATCAAATCGTGAATTTCTTGCAGCACTTTTTCTTTTTTTGACCTGGTAAGCCCCAACTGATCAAGTATACCAGGCTTCTCCAGCAGCTGGCGACACAATACCACCTCTTGTTTAAGCAGGGCCTGCTTTTGTTTCTTGTTCAGCAGGGTGACTACGGTAACCGGAAATAATCCGGAGCGTTCTATCAGCTCTTTCAGTCCTTCTTTTTCAGGATAGTCCCAGCCAACCATCCGCAGGCCCACACACCGGCCATAATCCATGGCATCCCTGGTAAAACGGGTATTGGTGACCACAAACCCATGGAAGGTCCGTTTTTGAAGCCCCGGGGTCGATTTCCACCGTTGCTGAATATCCTGAAAACGGGCCTGTATGTACAACGGAACCCGCACATTGCAGTATTTCCCCTGGTTGTTATAGTATTTACACTCCACCATGAACTGCTGATGTTCATTGTGTGCCACCACATCCACCTCATGTTTTACGCACTGACCCTTCACCACCTGGCCCACCTCCACGGCATAACCCATGCTTTCGAGCAATGATCCGACGAAATGTTCGAAGGGGTAGCCCGAGGGGCCCAGCTCCATAATGGCCCTTTTCAGACTGTAGCGTGCTGCCGCGGAACGCTGCAATTTCCGCAACAACTGAAACGCCTTGCGATACACGGCATTTGTGGTAATCCCGTCAGCAAGGAAGGGGCGCAGGCCTTCCTCCACTTTACGTGCCAGTTGCGGGGAGGCCCCTGCACGCCGCAAAGAGTCATGCAGCTTGTCCGGATCAAAGACTTCCTTTTCACCGGATTGTTTCTTTACCCGTATTTTTTGCTTCATGCGTTCATTGTTAAGCGGACAATCACGATCCGGACAAATATAAAAGAAAAACATAACTTTACATGGATTTAAATACACCATAACGCATTATCCCTGATCGTATCATCTGCGTTAATATTACAATCAAGGTGCAAAAAAAATTCCACGTATATAAGTCATCGGCCGGCAGCGGAAAAACCTACACCCTGGTTAAGGAATACCTGAAGATTGTATTGCTCCAGCCCGGTGCGGTAAGGCACATCCTGGCCATTACATTCACCAATGCAGCCGCCGCCGAAATGAAGGAGCGCATCATCGAAGCCCTCGGACAGCTTGCTTCGCTGGGCCGTGATCCCGGAAACAAAAAAGCGCGTTCTCTTTTCGACCAAATCACCGGAGAATGGAAGGCAGCAGGTATTGATGCCCCCGCCCGGGAGCAGGTCATTGACAATGCGCGGACGGTCATTTCCTATATCCTGCACGATTATTCCGACTTCAGCGTCAGCACCATCGACAGTTTTGTGCACCGCGTTATCCGCACCTTTTCCTTTGACCTGCATATACCCTTTAACTTTACGGTAGAACTCGACACAGAGGCATTGCTCAACCAGGCAGTGGACCTGCTGATAAACCGGGTAGGCAAAGACAAAGCCCTCACAGAACTGCTGGTTTCATACATTATCAACCAGGCCGACGATGACCAGGACATACGCGTTGAACAAAAAATCGCCGGTTTGGCCAAGACGCTCACCGAAGAAGACAGCATCATCCATATCAGGAAGCTCAAAGACATTGGCCTGGAAAAATTTCAACAAGTGGCCGGGCGCCTCAGAAAGTCAGTGCATATTTTCGAACAGGGCATTCGCACAGAGGCCGAAGCGGCGATAAACCTGATCCGTGAAAAAAACCTGCCGCCCGAAGCATTTTACAGAGGTAAGCAAGGCATCTTCGCTTATTTTCATCACCTGGCTGCAGGCAAGATCCGCGAAAAAGCCATCCCCGGCATCTATGCAGCAAGCACCGTAGAAGAAGACAAGTGGGTTTCAGGAAAGTGCACCGAAGGTCAGCAGGCAGGCATCATGGAGATCCGGCCGTTGCTCATCCGGCATTATAACAATATCCAGGACACGGTCCGTGAAGGTTTTGTGCAATATCTGTGTGAGCTGACTGTGCTCAGGACCATCTTTCCGCTGGCCCTTCTTAACGAGGTGGAGAAGATGATGGAAGAGATCAAATCGGAACAGGTGATGCTGCACATCTCCGATTTTAATAAGCGAATTGCCGATGAGGTATCCAAACAACCCGTGCCTTTCATTTATGAGCGGCTGGGGGAACGATACCACCATTACATGATCGATGAGTTCCAGGACACCTCCCTGCTGCAGTGGCAAAATCTGTTGCCACTGGTGGAAAACGCCTTATCGGAAGGATATATGAGCCTGGTGGTGGGCGATGGGAAACAGGCAATATACCGTTTCCGGAACGGCGATGTGGAACAGTTTGCCAAACTGCCCCATCTTACAGAAGGCATCCGGGCGGTGGCCAAACCCGAATGGGAGGTGGTTTTGCTCAACAACTACCTTGAACGTTCGCTCGATACCAACTGGCGTTCGTCTAAGGCCGTCGTGGATTTCAACAACCGCTTTTTCCGTTTTGCCAGTCAAACGCTGAATGAAAGCCTGCAAAGCATTTACCAGGATGTTAAACAAAAACATTTGCTAAAAAAAGCGACGGGTTATGTGAACATTCGCTTTATAGACGGAGCTGACAATCAAAGCAGGACAGAAAACACCCTGGAAGCCATCATGCATGTTATCAACGATTGCCAACAGGCCGGGCACCCTTTGCGCGACATCACCATTTTGTGTCGTGCCAACGACGAGGCAAGCCTGGTGGCCCGGGAACTGCTGGCACAGCAAATTCCTGTAATATCGGCCGAATCGCTGCTGCTTTCGCAGTCGGACGAAGTGAACTTTTTTCTGGCCATCATCAAACTGCTGGCCAATCCGCATGATAAAATTGCCGCCGTAGAAATGCTGGAATTTCTCCACAAATACGGGCATATCACACAACCATCATCATTGCACGAGACCCTGAAGGCATCCGGGCTGTATGCCCCGTCTGGGAAAAAGGCGCCTCGCGAAGCCCCACAAGCCTTCGGACCGAATGTCCTGTTCAGGCAAAAGGCACCCCCTGCTTTCCTGCACACCCCCCTCGAAAGGCTCATGCAACGCAATGGCCTCGGGTTTTCATTCCGCGATTTTGCCCACCTGAACATCTACGACACCTGCGAAAGCATCCTCAGGCATTTTTTTGCCGGCCAGAGCCCCCCAAGTCCATTTGTGGCCTTCTTTATGGATGCCGCATATGATTTTTCAGAAAAGCATACCCTGTCCTATGCCGACTTCATATCCTGGTGGGAAGAAAACGGCCACAAGTATTCCATCGTTGTGCCCGAAGGGGTTGAAGCCGTTCAGGTAATGACCGTGCATAAGTCAAAGGGCCTGCAGTTTCCCGTGGTCATTCACCCCTTTGCCAAACAGAAAGCCGATAAACCTACCAAACCGGGCCTGTGGACAGAAGGGGAAAAAGCGGGTGTGCCCGATTTGCCGGTCATTTACCTGCAAATGAGTCGTACCAGCCTGTCGGGCACCCCTTTTGAACAGGACTTTGAACGGGAGCAACAAAAAACATTCCTGGATATGCTCAATGCCACCTATGTGGCATTTACCAGGCCTTCCCAGAAATTATTCATCCTGTCAAAAAAAGAACCGAAAGAATACAAAACGGAAAACGTTCAAGGGCTTTTACACCATTTTCTTAAAAACGAAGGACTTTGGCACGACGGGAAAGACAATTATCATTTCGGTGATTTTGGACCGCCCGACGAGAAAAAAGGCCCGCTTCCGGCGTCCGGGTCACCGCTGCGCCGGCTGATGTCGTCTCCATGGAGCAAGGCATTAAGGATGAGATCACATCAGGCCGAGAGAAAGCTGTTGTTCGACAGCAAGGATCCACTCGAACGGGGCAACCTGTTGCACCGGGCCATGGAAAACATCCGCCACACAGGCGATATCGATCCGGTTTTAGAACAGATGCATGACAACGGGGAAATCGACACAGAAAAAATGACAGAGTGGTCCGGAAAAATCCGTCACATGCTTTCAGATGCCCAAATTGCGCCTTATTTTTCTGAAGACGCACAGATCAAAACCGAAGCCGGGCTGTTCGACCAGGATGGTGCGTTTTACCGCCCCGACCGTGTGGTCTTTCTCAAAGACGAATGCGTCATCATCGATTACAAAACCGGCAAACGCTATCGCAAACATGAAGACCAGATGAACACCTATGCCGGTATCCTCAAAAAAATGGGGTATCCCACCGTAAAGAAAGTCCTGCTCTATCTTGATGAAGGCATTGTTCGCGGCTGCAGCGTGAATAAAAAACATACGAAGGGAACCAGGAGACTGAAAGACTGACAAATAAGCATATATATGTCTATAGAAGAAATCATTAAACAATTTGAACCGGTACAGCACAATTTGCTCAATATTCTGCATGCCCTGCAAGACAGGCACCCGCAAAACTGTCTGACGGAACAGGCACTGGACGAAACGGCCCGTTACCTGAAGCTGACCAAAAGCTCGGTGTATGGCGTGGCGAAATACTATACCATGTTCAGCCTGGAACCCCGCGGCCGGTATATCATTCGCCTGTGTGTCTCGCCCGTTTGTGAATTACTGAAGGCCAACCAGATCATGGCCGTGCTTGAAAAAAACCTGGGCATCAGGGCCGGGGAAACCACGTCCGACGGGCTATTTACCCTTGAATTATCGGAATGCCTTGGACAGTGCCAGGAAGCGCCGTCTATGATGGTGAACAACGAGGTGTATAATGGATTGGGTGAGGAAGAGGTGCAGAGGGTTTTGGTGAGAATGCGGAGAAGGAAGAAGAAGTAGTTAGTAATTAGTATTTAGTATTTAGTATTTGGGGGTTTATAGATTAAAATTATTATTTGGTCGGAGGTTAATTGCATATTAGTATGATGGGAGAGAAAAGAATTTTATTGAAAAACGTTGGGGTCATTGATCCGGGGTGTATTGACGATGCCATTCGGGCCGGGGGGTATGAGGGCTTGAAAAAAGCCCTGAAGATGGAGCCTGCAATGGTGATCGGTGAATTGACGGAGGCCGGCCTGCGTGGCCGGGGCGGGGCGGGTTTTTCTACCGGCATGAAACAAAAATTCACCAGCGAATCCTGTTTGAAATGCCCGCAGCGTTACGTGGTGGTTAATGCCGACGAAGGGGAGCCCGGCACCTTTAAAGACAGGGTCATTATGGAGCAGGACCCCCATTTATACCTGGAGGGTACCATCATTGCCGCTTACGCCATCCAGGCCACCAAAGGCTTTATCTATATCCGCGGCGAATACCACGAATCGATCCGGAAAACCGAAAAAGCCATCAAAGATGCCCGTAAAAAAGGTTTTTTGGGTAAGAATATCATGGGATCGGGCTTTGATTTTGATGTGGGGATCAAGCTGGGGGCAGGTTCATACCTTTGCGGCGAAGAGCTGACCATGCTCGAATCTCTCGAAGGCAAACGCGGCCACCCGCGCATCAAGCCGCCCTTCCCTGCTGAAAAGGGGGTATTTGGCATGCCCACCCTGGTCAACAATGTGGAAACCCTGGCCAACCTTCCCCGGATCATTGCCCATGGCAAGGACTGGTACCGGAAGCTGGGCACGGAGCGTTCGCCGGGAACCAAGATCTTTACCATCAGCGGACAGGTGGCAAAACCAGGTTATTATGAACTGCCCATGGGCGTTACATTGCAGGAACTGATAGACCTTGCCGGGGGCATGCGCGACGGCAAAGCATTCAAGGCAGCCCTGCTGGGCGGTGCTGCCGGCACATTCGTTGACGCCACGATGCTCAGCGAACGGATGACCTACGACAACCTGAGGGAAAAGGGTGCTACCCTCGGAAGCGGGGCTGTTATAGTAATGGCTGAAGGCGATGCTGTATTAGACATCCTGCACAACTGCCTGCGCTTTTTCAAACATGAATCGTGCGGCAAATGCGTACCCTGCCGGGTAGGTACCACACAGCTGGTGAAAAAAGCCGATCAGTTGCGCAACGGCCAGCCCGGCAAAGCAGCCCTGCTGAAACAAATGGTCCGCGAAGCAGAGATCATGGCCAGTACCTCGCTCTGCCCACTGGGACAATCACCCGTTTTGCCGCTGGAATCTTTTGCAAGATATTTTAAAGAAGTAAAATGAGCAAGTTAGTAAACCTTACCATAGACGATAAAAAGATCAGTGCGCCGGAGGGCGCCAACCTCCTGCAGGTGGCCAAAGATAACGGCATGGCCATCCCACATCTTTGCTATCACAAAAAACTGAGCCCTACGGGTGCCTGCCGGTTGTGTATTGTCAAGATCAAAGGCCAACGCGGGCTGCTGGCTTCCTGTGCAGTACAGGTCAGTGAGGGCATGGAGGTCACCGCTTTCGACGATGAACTGGAAGAGGCCCGTAAATACCTGCTCGATTACCTGCTCTGCGAACACGACGAGTCTTACGACGGAAGCCATCCGGACGAATTCCGGGAATTAATATTCCGATACGGGCTCGACAAAAAAGAAAACCGCCTGTTCCCGTCTATCTGGAAGGAACTGGGATACCCAAAAGACGAGAGTTCACCGGTGCTCAGCTATGATGCAGCCAAATGCATCAAATGTTTCCGATGCATCAAGGCTTGCGACGAAGTACAGGGAAAAAATGTCCTTTCATTCACCAACCGCGGAATCATTTCATATATTGTCGGCGGGTTCGACAAATGGGGAGAGAGCGAATGCGACGGTTGCGGCGAATGTATCCAGCTTTGCCCTACCGGGGCCATCGTTGAGAAACCACATCGCAGCGAGATCAAAATAGAAAATGGCATTTGCAGGGTGCGCACTACCTGCCCATACTGTGGCGTAGGTTGCCAGTTAGAACTGATGGTGCGTAACGGCAAGATCGTCCGTAGCAATGGTGTGGAAGGCGTGAGTCCCAACGACGGCCGTCTCTGTGTAAAAGGCCGCTTTGGTTACGATTATGTGCAGCACCCCGACCGGCTCACCACCCCCCTGATCAAAAAAGACGGAAAGTTTGTGGAAGCCTCCTGGGATGAAGCCCTGGACCTGGTTGCCCGCAAGTTTACAGAGATCAAAGAAACATACGGCCGCAAAGCCCTTGCAGGCTATGCCTCGGCAAAAACCACCAACGAAGACAACTACCTCTTTATGAAGCTGGTGCGGACCGTATTCGGAAACAACAACGTGGATTATTGTACACGCTTGTGCCATGCATCTACCGTTACGGCCATGCTTCGCTCACTGGGCGACGGTGCCGGCAGCAATTCCATCGAAGATTATGCACACAGCGACTGCATGCTGGTGACGGGCAACAATATGATAGAAACCCACCCGGTAACCGCCACCTACGTGAAATATGCCGTCCAGCGCCACGGATCAAAGATCATCATCATCGATCCCCGGTGGACCCCACTGGTAAAGGATGCGCACATATGGCTGCAACCCAGGCTGGGCACGGATGTGGCCCTGCTCAACGGGATGATCCGTGTAATCATCAGTGAAGGGCTGATCAAAAAGGATTTTATTGAAAAGCGGGTTGATGGAGGGATGAAAGCCTTTGAGTCATTGAAGGCCCTTGCGGAGAAATACACACCGGAATATGTGGAGGAAGTAACCGGAGTGGCCGCCCCCCTGATGGAAGAAGCCGCCCGCATTTATGCCGGGGCGGAACGTCCGCTGATCGCCACCGGCATGGGTTGCAGCCAGCAGGTAACCGGCACGCACAACGTCTTCTGTCTGATCAATATGATGCTTATCACCGGTCAGATAGGGCGGCCAGGTGCCGGACTAAACCCGCCCAGGGGCCAGAATAATGTGCAGGGTGTTTCCGATGTGGGCGCATCCCCGTTTACTTATCCGGGCTATATTTCTGTTGAAGATGCCGAAAACCGGAGGCGCGTAGCCGGTATTTGGGGACTGCCTTTCGGGGAGCTGGACGGTGAAAAAGGCTTGTCGACTGTAGAGATCATGCAGGCCGCTTATGAAAGGGAGATCAGGGGCATGTATATCATGGGCGAGAACCCCATGCTCACCGACCCAAACCTGAACCATACTGAAGAAGCCATCAAAAAACTTGAATTCCTGGTTGTCCAGGACATCTTCCACACCGAGACCACCCCTTTCGCCGATGTAATTTTACCAGCCACCGCCTTTGCCGAATCGGAAGGCACCTATGTAAACAGCGACCGGCGGGTGTTGCGGGTGCGCAAAGCCGTTGACCCTCCCGGACAGGCCCGCCAGGACTGGGAAATTATTGCAGAAATCGCCAAACGCATGGGCAAACCCCTGGGCAATTACCAGCACGAAAGCGACATCTGGGATGAGATCGCACAAACGGCCCCGATCTTTGCCGGTATTTCATACGACCGGCTCGAGTACCATGGCATCCAGTGGCCCTGTCCTGCCAAAGGGCATCCGGGCACAGCCACTTTGTTCGAAGAACGGTTCAACACCCCCAATGGCCTGGGTAAGTTACATCCGGTCGAATATGCCGGGCAAAGTGAAAAAGCCGATAAGGACTATCCCTTCATCCTGAACACCGGCCGCATCCTTTATCAATACCACTCATCCACCATGTCGCGCCGCAATAAGTCACTAACAGACTTTGCCAACGAAGCTTATGTACTGATGCATCCCGGAGATGCCCTGAAATATGGTTTTTCAGACGGGCAAAAAGTACATATCGCTTCACGCCGCGGCGAGATCAGCAATATCCGGGTACAGATCAGCGATGGCGTGTTGCAGGGGGAGTTGTTCATGCCCTTCCATTATTCCGAAGCACCCGTCAACAGGCTTACCCGCGACGAACTGGATCCCTATTCGAAGATCGCGCCGTTTAAGCTTTCGGCAGTCCGGGTTGGGCGCTGAGCACTTTGATGAGCGTTCAATCGGGAGACTGGTTGACCGGATAAGTGGCTGACCGGGTAATTTGGGCCCTGCCCTTTGGATTTTCTTTTTATTACCTTTGTGTAAACCCTGATGCATTTTTATTATGGACGAAAAGGCCGGTAAAAAGAATCAGAAAATTCAGTCGGCACTGAAAGTGAACAAAGGCATCCCGCAGCCTTCGTCGCTGAATGAACAGGCAGCCAGCAGCTATAAGCTCAGGAAAAGACAAATCCTGGAGCCTGCAGAATATGTGCGGGGCATCCTGGCTGGCGACAGGGTTTTGCTCAGCCGTGCCATCACCCTGATAGAAAGTGCCCTGCCGAACCATTATGCCCTGGCGCAGCAAGTCATCGAACAGTGCATCCCCCATGCGGGGAACTCTTTGCGCGTGGGCATCACGGGGGTTCCGGGGGTAGGCAAAAGCACATTCATTGAGGTCTTCGGGAACTACCTGACCGGACACGGGCACCGGATTGCGGTGCTGGCCGTTGACCCCAGCAGTGAGATTTCGAAGGGCAGTATCCTGGGCGACAAGACCCGTATGGAAACACTGGCCGTGAAGGAAAATGCCTTTGTACGGCCTTCCCCGTCGGCCGGGTCACTGGGCGGCGTGGCAAGGAAAACCCGTGAGATCATCATCCTTTGTGAAGCCGCCGGTTATGATGTCGTGCTGGTAGAAACAGTGGGCGTTGGGCAGTCTGAAGTGGCCGTGCACAGCATGGTAGACTTCTTCCTCCTGCTGATGCTGGCAGGTGCCGGAGACGAACTCCAGGGCATCAAACGAGGCATCATTGAAATGTGCGACGGCATGGCCATTAACAAAGCCGACGGCGACAACATCAATAAGGCCAAAACCGCCCGCTCACAATATGAGAATGCCCTCCACCTGTTCCCCCCGCCTGCCTCGGGTTGGACCCCAAGGGTGACCATCTGCTCAGCTGTTCAAAAAACCGGCATCGCCGAAGTATGGGAAATGATCCGGGCCTTCGAACATAAAACAAAGGAAAGTGGCTTTTTCGGGGAGAAAAGGAACAAGCAGCAGCAGTTCCGGCTGCATGAAACCATCAACGAAACCCTGCAGGCGCATTTTTATAACGATCCGGTGATCATCAAAAAAATATCTGAAGTGGAAAGCTTGCTCGCCCGGCAAAAGATCACCTCATTCCAGGCAGCCAGCAAGTTGCTTGATGCCTACTTTGAGAACCTGTTCAGGCAACGTCGGGTGAAAGGTTAAACTTCGATGGATGGCGTGCTTGCTTGTCGCGGTAAAAATCCTGTATGATCTTCAAATCGGCTTCAAAATCACCACTGGGATGAAGCATCATCCCAATACCCCCTTCCTTCTTCCTGTAATCCAGAAAGCCCAGGAAAATAGGCACTTTTGCGGTGAGGGCAATGAAATAAAAACCCTTTTTCCATTTTTCCACACGGCGACGGGTCCCTTCGGGCGTGATCAACAGGTAAAAACTTTTGTTGTTGTTAAACTCTGTCGTGATTTTCTTTACCGTGTTCTGGCTGTGCCCACGATCAACGGGGATCCCTCCCATCCAACGGAGCAAAAAACCCAACACATGCTTAAAGGCCTCTTTTTTGATCAGAATTTTTGGCCGGATCCCATGAAGATAAAAACCAAGCCTGCCGATAACAAAATCCAGGTTGCTGGTATGGGGGGCCATGATAATGACTGCTTTGGGAGTTTCATTAAGTGGCACCCTGTAATAAATATTCCATCCCAATAACCTTAGAATGATCCGTGCAATCTGGCTCATGATTTTTTAAATTTTCCGGACGACACCCTGGGTTGCGCCCTCCGCAAATTTACATGAAAACAGAATGCATTCACATAATCTCCCGTAGAAATTTGGATTTAAATATCAATACTATTGTGTATATTTGTTAATCACAATCCGCTATGGCTATGGAAGGCCCGTGCACACCCAAACAGATCTACCGCAACCTGAAAAGACGGGACACCTACCCTTTTTAAGTTCCCTTGTATGGTGCACCGGCACCATTATTATCTAAAGTCTTTTCAATAACCCATCAGATATTTTTTATCATGGAATTACCATTTGCGGAACCCTATAAGATCAAGGTTGTAGAACCCTTACGCCCAAGCACACCACAGGAACGCATCCAATGGATACAGGATGCCAGATACAATTTATTCAAATTGCGCAGCGAGCAGGTATTTATCGACCTGCTTACCGATTCAGGCACCGGGGCTATGAGCCACCACCAGTGGTCGGAGATGATGCTGGGCGACGAAAGTTACGCCGGATCGGCAAGCTATTTCAAACTCAAAGGGGTGATCGAAGATCTGCTCGACATACCCTATTTTGTGCCCACACATCAGGGCCGCGCGGCCGAGAACCTGCTGTTCTCCGCCACCACCGGCCAGGGGGACCTGATCCCCGGCAATGCCCATTTCGATACCACCAAAGGGCATATTGAGTTTCGTCGCGCCACACCCGTCGATTGTACCATCGATGAAGCATCCGACACCACCCTCTACCATCCTTTTAAAGGCAATATCGACCTCAACAAGCTCGAAGAGGTCTTCAAATCCAATCCCGCAGAGAAGATCCCTTTGTGCATGATCACCATCACCTGCAACACTTCCGGCGGTCAGCCCGTATCTATGCAAAATATCCGGGAGGTCTCGGCATTGTGCAAAAAATATACCATCCCCGTTTTTTTTGACGCCGCCCGTTTTGCAGAAAATGCCTATTTCATCAAAACCAGGGAAAAAGAATATGCCGGCCACTCCATCCGGGAGATCGTCCTTGAGATGTTTTCTTATGTGGACGGAGCCACCATGAGCGGCAAAAAAGATGCCATCGTGAACATGGGTGGTTTTCTGGCCTGCCGCGACAAAGAACTTTTCGACAAGATCAGTATGTTCTGCATCCTGTATGAAGGCTATCTTACCTATGGCGGATTGGCCGGCCGTGATCTGGCCGCTGTGGCACAGGGGCTGCTCGAAGGTTGTGAGTTCAACTACCTGGAATCGCGCATCGGGCAGGTGGCCTACCTGGGCCATTTGCTAAAAGATTATGGGATACCCTGTCAGCTGCCATTCGGCGGACATGCGGTTTTTGTGGATGCCAAAAAGATGTTGCCCCATATTCCAAAAGAAGAATACCAGGCACAAACACTGGCCATTGAGCTATACCTTGAAGGCGGGGTGCGTGGAGTGGAAATCGGCACCCTTTTGGCCGACCGGGACCCAAAAACACGCAAAAACCGTTACCCAAGCCTGGAGTTGTTGCGCCTGGCCATTCCGCGAAGGGTCTATACCAGCAACCATATGGACTATGTGGCCGCCTGCCTGGGAAACATTTATGAACGGCGCAACAAGATCACCAAAGGGTTTCGGATCATTAAAGAAGCGCCCATTATGCGTCACTTTACCCTGGAACTGGAAAGGGTATTATAAGCAAGTCTTATGGAAACACTGATCATTTTTATTATCGCACTCGGGCTGGCCATGGATTGTTTTACCATCGCCATCAGCAATAGTTCTATTTCCGGGCTGGTGAAACCAGGCATACCCCTTAAAACAGCCATTGCCTTTGCATTTGCCCACCTGGTCCTTTTGTTTGCAGGCCACTGGCTGGGCCAGGTGATCGGTTCGATGTTTGTGGGGCTTGAAGCCTTGGTGGCTTTTATTATCCTGGCGATCATCGGGATGAAAATGATCATGGAAGTCCGAAAGCGGCACCCAAAAAGCAAAGTATTTGATATCAACCGGGCCCAGGTGGTCGTTGTGTTGTCACTGGCTACCGCCATGGACGCTTTTTTGGCCGGCATCGCCCTGGGCATTACCGGGTTGAGGATTTATCTTGCCGGTGCCCTGATCGCTTTTACCGTATTTATCCTGACCCTGGCCGGTATGGCCTCCGGTAAAGATTTCGGGATGGTCTATGCCCACCGTACAGCCTATTTTGGCGGAGCTTTTATGCTGATGGCCGCTGCCATTTTTCTCTGGCAACTGGTGGGTTAAGAAGGGTTTAGCGGGCTGAAAGGCACCAGATTCCCCGGGCCAGGGCGCCGGAACCCGCACTGTAATTTGCGCAGGCAAGATTCACAATCCTTCCGCCATCAGGTTGCACCCCCGCATATCGCTCTGGTCAAAACGGCCGAGTACCTCGAAGCGGCCATCCGGATAAGTTTTGCCCAGGTCTTGTGTGGCCAGAAAACTACATGAATGGACATTGGCCAGGTCAATGACGTTGATGCCGCCGCCGCGCCCATGACCGATCAGCTCCAGGGGGT
>PXAA01000003.1 GCA_003567205.1 Bacteroidales bacterium | reverse complement strand
TCGCCGCCATTCACCGGGGATTTCACACCCATGAAAAATGCATATACCGCAACATCCCGCTATGGGACATCCCCCTGGCACTCAGGAAAGAGTTGCCCGGGCTGCCTGTTTTGTGTGACCCCAGCCACATTGCCGGAAACAAACGGTATCTGATGGAGGTCAGCAAAAAAGCCTTGGCCCTGCAGATGGACGGTTTGATGATAGAAACCCATTTCCAGCCCGAAAAAGCGCTTACCGATCCATTCCAGCAGATCACCCCGGAAACTTTCGGTGAGATCATCACACAATTACAGCAGTGGCTAACGGCGGACGATGCAGCCCGGGCCCTGCAAATCCTGCGCGAAGATATTGACCATCACGATCACCGGATCCTGGAGTTGCTGGCCCGGCGCCTGTCATTGTCGGAACAGGTGGGTAAACTGAAAAAAGAACAAGGGGAAGGGATCGTACAGCCGGGGCGGCAGAAAGACCTGTTTGATGATCGCAGGAAACGTGGGAAGGAGCTGGGATTGAGGGGGGAGTTTGTGGAGAAGTTGTTGCAGTTATTGCATGGGGAGAGTGTGGCAGTGCAGCGAAGAAGAAGTAGTTAGTAGTTAGTATTTAGTAATTAGTAATCAGTGGGTTACAGAGATTGGAGCGGAGTGGTTATGGGTGACAATAAGGAGAATAAGAAGAATAAAAAAACAAAATTGACTGACGTCGCGTCGTTGGGGGAGTTTGGGTTGATTGACCGTTTGACTAAGAATATTTCCCTCAGGCATAAGGAGACGCTGATGGGGGTTGGGGATGATGCGGCGGTGATCGATCATGGGACGCATGTGGGCATTGTGACCAAGGACCTGCTGGTGGAGGGGGTGCATTTTGACATGGTGTATACTCCGTTGAAACACCTGGGATACAAAGCCATAGTGGTGAACCTGTCGGATGTGTATGCGATGAACGGAGAGCCACAGCAGGCTTTTGTCGGGCTGGCCGCTTCGCGCCGGTATTCGCTGGAGGCCCTGGAAGAGCTATATGCCGGCATGCTGCTGGCCTGCGAAAAATACAATGTGGATTTGGCCGGCGGGGATACCACCACCAGCGCCGCGGGATTGTTTTTGAGCATCAGTGTGGTGGGCCGGGCGAAAAAAGAACAAATCACCTACCGGAGCGGGGCGCGGGCCAACGACCTGCTCTTTGTCAGCGGCGATCTGGGCGCGGCCTATTGCGGCCAATTGGTGCTGCAACGCGAAAAACAGGCCTACAAAGCCAACCCGGACTTGCAGCCCGACATCAGCAAGTATGCCTATGTAATAGAGCGCCAGCTCAAACCCGAAGCGCGGAAAGACATCATGGAGATGCTGCGAAAAGCCGGCGTGCAACCTACTGCCATGATCGATATTTCCGACGGGCTCGCTTCAGAGATCCTGCATATATGCAAACGCTCCGGCACGGGCGCCACCATTTACGAAGAAAAGATCCCCGTAGACCGGCGCATGGCGCAAACGGCCCACGAATTCAACATAGATCCTACCACCTGTGCCCTCAGCGGGGGCGAAGACTATGAACTGCTGTTTGCCATCAACCAGAAAGATTATGAAAAGATCAAGGATCTGGCAGGCATCCACGCCATCGGGCATATCACCGGTGCCGGCCAGGGGGCCAACATGGTGACCAGTTCGGGGCAGGTGGTGGAACTGGTGGCGCAGGGGTGGGATAGTTTTAAGAAGTAGTTAGTAGTTAGTAATTAGTAATCAGTGAGTTACAGGGCTGCAACAGCATAACTCGCAGGAGAAAGTCGAAAATCATTTTTATCAGGCACGATGGTAGAAAAGAAATTTTATACGGTCTGGCGGGGGAATGAAACGGGGGTGTTTGATTCGTGGGAGGCGTGCCGTAAGGCGGTGGAGGGTTACCAGGGGGCTATTTACAAGTCTTTTCCGGATGAGGAAACGGCCTGGGAGGCGTTTGAGGGCAATTACGCCGATTACATGGGCAAAAACAATAAAAAAAGCCGCCTGAGCCCGGAGCAGCTCAAGGCCATTGGCAAACCCAACCTCGACAGCATTTCGGTGGATGCCGCCTGCAACAGCACCAACGGGCAGATGGAATACCGTGGTGTGGACACCAAAAGCGGGGCGGAGTTTTTCAAAATGGGCCCGTTTGCCGGCGGATCAAACAACATCGGCGAATTTCTGGCCATCGTGCACGCCCTGGCATGGTGCAAAAAACACAAGTTTGACTGGCCCATCTACACCGATTCGCATACCGCCATGGTGTGGGTGCGCAATAAAAAAGCCCGCACAAAAGTGGAGCCTACCGTAAAAAACCGCAAATTGTTCAACCTCATTCAGCGTGCCGAACACTGGCTGCAAAACAACACCTGGAAAAACAAGATCCTGAAGTGGGAAACCGAAGCCTGGGGAGAGATCCCGGCCGATTTTGGGCGAAAGTGACTCCAGGGCCGTAAACCGTGAGATTGCCTGAGGCGAGCCCACGAAAGGCCCGCATCTTCGCTTTGCTCAGTATAAAAATCCCTGTCAATCAGTAAACTTAATATCCTTCACATTCAACTGCAGGCTCACCTGGCCGTTCCACTCGTTCTCTTCGATCTGGTAGGCCAGGTCGAAGTATCTGGCTGATTGCAGCTTTTTCAGGTGATGGCCTTGCTGGAAGGCAATGGCAGGAAGCTCACCAGGGCCCATGGCAATTTGTGACACCTTGAACTTCAGATGTTTATTGCCCACCACACGCCCATGGCCCTGGACGGTACAGTGGCGCGATACAAACACAGGGTTTGGGTTGCCGGGGCCGAAAGGCGCAAACTGCCTGAGTACCCGGAAAAACTTACCGGCAATGGAAGACAGGCCGATCTCCGCGTGTACCTCGATCTGGGGGATCAGCATCTCATCGGTGATGCTTTCCTCCACCACCTGGGCAAACCGCTTTTTAAAGGCTTCCAGGTTCTCCGGCCGCAGGCTCAGCCCGGCCGCATACTTGTGCCCCCCGAAATGCTCCAGCAGATCGCTGCAGGCGTCAACAGCATCATATACATCAAAATCCTTCACCGAGCGGGCGGAACCGGTGACCAGGCCGTTCGACTCAGTAAAGATGATGGTGGGGCGGTAATAGGCTTCAATAAGGCGCGAAGCCACGATACCGATCACCCCCTTGTGCCATGTGGGATCAAACAATACGGTCGACTTGCTGTTTTTCAGCTCAGGCGTGTTTGCAATGCGTTCCATGGCCTGGCGCGTGATGTCGGTATCCAGGCTGCGGCGTTCGGTGTTGTTGTCGTTGATGTTGATGGTCAGTGTATGGGTATCACCCATCTGCTTACACACCAAAAGATCTACTGCCTTTTTGCCCTCTTCGATCCGGCCGGCGGCATTGATTTTCGGGCCGATCAAAAACATCAGGTCGTTGATGCCGATCTCACGGGTAAAGGCAGACACATCATCGGCCTGGCCCTTGCGGAACACGTTGCTGTAAAAGAGGATAGACTCCAGGCCCGGCCGGGGATGGAAATTCAGGCGCTTCATACCAAAATAGGCCAGGATCCTGTTTTCACCGACGATAGGCACCACATCGGCGGCAATGCTCACCACCACCAGGTCGAGAAATGGTTCCAGGTTTTCAAACGGAAGCCTTCTTTTCTGATAGAAGGCCTGCGCCAGCTTAAAGCCCAGCCCGCAGCCCGACAGCTCCTTAAAAGGATACGGGCAATCATGCTGCTTGGGATCTACCACGGCCACAGCCGGCAGGGGCTCATCGCCCGGCCGGTGGTGGTCCACCACAATAAAATCAATGCCCTTGTCGCGGGCATACTGAATTTGCTTATGTGCTTTGATGCCACAGTCGAGCGAGATGATCAGCCCCACCCCTGTTTCTTTGGCGTAATCAATGCTTTGGTAAGAAATACCGTAGCCTTCCTTGTAGCGGTCCGGGATATAATAATCGAGGTTTTGATGGAATTCTTTCAGAAAATCATACACCAGGGCAACGGCCGTGGTGCCGTCCACATCATAATCGCCATACACCAATATACGCTCATTCCGCTCCAGCGCCTGTTCGATGCGTTCCACAGCCAACCCCATGTCCTTCATCAGGAACGGGTCATGCAGGTTGTCCATCGACGGCCGGAAAAAGTCACGCGCTTCCGCGTAGCTGACAATTCCCCGTTGCGCAAGTAAACGGGCCAGCGTGCGGTTTATTTTCAGGGTGGTGGAAAGCTTCTCAACGACATCTTCATGGGCTTCATCTTTGAGCACCCACCGTTTTTTTAACATGTGATTTTTTCTTTTTCTGTAAAGATAACAAAAAAAGCAGTGGTTTTGCTCAATCCTTTCCGGTAACGATGGTAATATGGTTGTCGCGCACGTGTACCACGCCGCTGGTAATATCCAACATAATGGTGTTGCGCTGCAGGTCGATGATCTTCATCCGGCCCTTGCCCAGCAAAGCCACAATGGGGGCATGGTTTTGCAGCACCTCGAACGAGCCCATCTCCCCGGGCATCTGCACGAGGCTCACCTCCCCCTGGTAAAGGATCTCTTTGGGCCCGATCACCTTAAGAAGCATCGCTTTTTTTCTTTACATCTTCGATGGTGCCGGCCAGGTTGAAGGCCGTTTCCGGATACTGGTCCATGTCGCCGTTCAAGATCAGGGAAAACCCTTTTATGGTCTCTTCTACCGGCACAAAAGCCCCTTTCAGCCCCGTGTACTGCTCCGCCACAAAGAACGGCTGGCTGAGAAAGCGCTGGACCTTCCGGGCACGTTTTACCACCATCTGGTCTTCTTCGGAGAGTTCTTCGATACCAAGGATGGCGATGATATCCTGCAGGTCTTTATAGCGCTGCAGGATGCGTTTCACCTCCTGGGCAATCCGGTAATGCTCTTCGCCCACAACTTCGGGCGACAGCAGGCGCGAGGAGGAATCGAGCGGATCCACCGAGGGGTAGATGCCCAGCTCAAAGATCTTCCGGCTCAGCACGGTGGTGGCATCCAGGTGGGCAAAGGTCGTGGCAGGCGCCGGGTCTGTAAGGTCGTCGGCCGGCACATAAATGGCCTGGACCGAAGTGATGGACCCCCTTTTGGTGGAAGTGATCCGCTCCTGGAGCAGGCCCATCTCGGTGGCCAGCGTCGGCTGATAGCCCACGGCCGAGGGCATGCGTCCCAAAAGGGCCGACACCTCTGAGCCCGCCTGGGTAAAACGGAAAATATTATCAATAAAGAACAAAATATCGCTGCCGGCGTCCTCCCCTTCCCCGTCACGAAAATATTCCGCCAGGGCCAGGCCCGACAAGGCCACGCGCGCGCGGGCCCCGGGAGGTTCATTCATCTGGCCAAACACCAGGGTGGCATGCGACGAAGCCAGGGCCACCGGATCCACCAGCGACAGGTCCCACTTTCCCTTTTCCATGGCCTCCCTGAACTTCTTCCCATAATTGATCACACCCGATTCGATCATCTCCCTGAGCAGGTCATTGCCCTCGCGGGTGCGCTCACCCACACCGGCAAAAACACTCTTTCCCTTATAGCTCTTCGCAATATTGTTGATCAGCTCCATGATCAGGATGGTCTTGCCCACACCGGCGCCTCCAAAAAGGCCGATCTTACCCCCCCTGGGATAGGGGGTCAGCAAGTCGACCACCTTGATACCGGTCAAAAGGACCTCATCGCCGGTTTTGAGCTGGTCATATTTTGGCGGGTCACTGTGGATATCATAGCGCTTTTCTGTTTTTACCGGGCCCAGTCCGTCGATGGGCTCGCCGATCACATTGAACAGCCGGCCACGCACCTCTTCGCCGGCAGGCATTGTAATCGGCCCCCCGGTAAGATACACCGGCATGCCCCTTGAAATGCCGTCGGTGCCATCCATGGCAATGCTGCGCACCGTGTCCTCGCCCAGGTGCTGCTGGCATTCGAGCACAATGCGGCGCCCCAGTTCGTTGAACACCTCCATCGCCTCATATATTTCCGGCAAAGCCTTGCTCCCCTCAAAAATCACATCCACCACCGGGCCGATCACCTGCGCCACCTTGCCGGTGTTCTCTTTTGCTTTTCCCATCATATTGGATATTGTCCATACGAAAGTACAACATATTTCCCAAATTCCTCATTCACAAAACGTGCTGAAAACCCAATTCATTGTATATTTACCGTGCAATGGCAACAAAACCCACCGATCCGTATACTACCGAAGCGCAACTGGCGCGAGGCAAAGACTTCAAAGCCTTTGCGGTGTCTTATTTCGATGGGATGCTCGACCATCACCGCGCGCTGTTGTCGCACGGAAAAGCTATGTGCGAAGGCAACCCGGATGACCTGCTGGTAATTTTGTGCACCCACCACAGGGAGGAAGCACCGCCCCCCGGCACCGCCCCGTCCATCCTCTCGCCCGGCGAGCGCCTGCGTATGTTACATCACATGGGATATGGTCATATCTTTCCGTGTACCGTACCGGACATTCATATCGCCGGCCGTTTGTTCAAAAAAGCCAAACGGATGATTCCCGGGGCCGACGTGTGGCAGGACAAGGCGTTCCAGGAGCTGCTGGACGGCCTGCCGGGCGTCGCGCGCGACGACCGGGTGGATACACCGCCGGAGGCCGGGCCGGATGCCACACACGGCAAACAAATGGGCGCCGGGCTGGATGCCACACACGGCAAACAAACGGGCGCCGGGCTGGATGCCACACACGGCAAACAAACGGGCGCCGGGCCGGATGCGCCCCATCAGCCCCAGCCCCGGGTGGACCAACGCCTCCGGCAAAAGCCCACAAACCAGCACCATGAAATCATATCCTTGATCGAAGACGGCCACGTGGAAGCCGCCGCCAAAACACTGGGCTATGCCTTTCCCCTGGAGGGCCTTGTGGTGGAAGGCAACCGGATCGGGCGCACCCTGGGTTACCCCACGGCCAATTTGCGGGTGGCTGACCGCCATAAAGTGCTTCCCGGGCAAGGTGTGTACGTGGCGCTGGTCAAATCGGGCGACACATGGTACCACAGCATGGCCAACATCGGCATCCGGCCCACACTCGACATGGAGCATGTAACCATCGAGGCCCACCTGTTTGATTTTGATAAAGATATTTACGGGGAATGGATCACCATCGCATTTTTGGGACGCATACGCGATGAGATGCGCTTCAATTCGTTGTCGCAGCTAAAAATGCAGTTGCAGCAAGACAGCATAAAGGCAAAGAAACTACTGGACCGGCTGGCACCCGCCAATACAACGGCCAACTTCGTGTTCACAGGCCATCCGGACGGATAACAGCCTTAAATCGTCATAATATCCTCTTCCTTCCCCTCCACCATCTTATCGATTTTGCCGGTAAACTCATTGGTCAGTTCCTGGACGTTATGCTCCAGCACCTTAACCAGGTCTTCGGGAGCCCCTTCTTTTTCCAGTTTTTTGGCCCCATCCAGGGCCTCCCTTCTCACGTTGCGCATGCTGACCTTGGTGTTTTCCGCTTCGGCCTTGACCCGTTTAACAAGCTCCTTGCGCCTTTCCTCAGTAAGGGGCGGCACGGAAATGCGGATGAGGCTGCCGTCGTTCTGGGGGTTGAACCCCAGGTTGGCCGCCTGAATAGCCCGCTCGATGGGCTCCAGCATGTTTTTTTCCCAGGGCTGCACCAGGATGTTGCGCGGATCGGGCGTGTTGATGTTCGACATCTGCGCCAGCGGCGTCATCACACCGTAATAATCCACCTTAACGCTATCGAGCATCTGCGGATTCGCTTTCCCGGCCCGGATCTTGCTTAATTCCTTTTCAAGGTGGGTGATGGCTTTGCCCATCTTCTCCTCTGCCTCGGCATATAAAAAATCCAACTCTTCATTCATATTGATTGGTTTTTGGTCCCTACAAATTTAAAAAAAAACCGTAAACTTGCATTATTACACCAATCCGTTCACATTATGGGAAAATACAAGCGCATATTGTTAAAACTCAGCGGAGAGTCGCTGGCAGGTGGCAACCGCCTGGGGATTAACCCCGAAGCCGTACTGAACTATGCCCATCAGATCAAAGACCTCACCGGCAAGGGTGTAGAGACAGCCATCGTATTGGGCGGGGGCAATATATTTCGCGGCCTGCAGGGTACGGAAAAAGGCTTTGACCGTGTAAATGGCGACCAGATGGGCATGCTGGCCACCATCATCAACAGCATGGCCCTGCAGTCTGCGCTCGAAAGCCTGGGCATGCCGGCCACCATATTGTCGGGCATCCCCGTGGAGAGTATCTGTGAAAAGATGAGCCGTAAAAAAGCCATCGGGCTGCTCAAACAGGGTCATGTAGTGATCATCGCCGGCGGCACAGGCAACCCCTACTTTACCACCGATTCGGCGGCCGCCCTGCGCGCCCTGGAAATACAGGCCGATGTCATCCTGAAAGGCACCCGTGTAAACGGCGTCTATTCGGCCGATCCCGAAAAGGACCCCAATGCCAAACGCTACGACACACTCAGCTTCGAAGAAGCCATCAGGCAAAACCTGAAAGTAATGGATGCCACAGCCTTCACCCTGTGTAAAGAAAACACCCTTCCCATAATTGTATTTAACGTCAATGAGAAGGGTGTGCTATACGATATTGTAGTCAACGGCAAGCCGCGCG
>PXAA01000033.1 GCA_003567205.1 Bacteroidales bacterium | reverse complement strand
TTCGAAAGCCGGCTGGTGAAATGTGGTCAGGATCAGGCCCTGGCCTTTGTAAGGGATATTTCTGAACGCAAAGAACAGGAGATCAAGCAGCAGGTATTATACCGCATTGCCGGGGCCACCATGCTCACCAACGACCTGGAGGATCTGATCGGAACCATCAGGGAGCATTTGGCCCAGCTTATCAATGCCAGTAATTTTTACATTGCCCTGTATGATGCGAAAACTGATATGTTTACCATCCCATACGAGAGTGATGAAAAAGACAATATTGAAACCTGGCCGGCCGCAAGATCTCTCACGGGAGTGGTTGTACGCAAAAAACAATCCCTGTTGCTCAAAAAACCAGACATTGTTAAACTCATCGAAACAGGCCAGATAAACCAGATAGGATACATGTGCGAAGTATGGCTTGGGGTGCCTCTGTTTTCCGGCTTCAAAGCAATTGGCGCAATCGTAGTGCAAGACTATGAAGATCCCAGCGCATACGGTGAAGACAGCCGTGATATCCTGGAATTTGTTTCCAATCACATCAGCCTGGCCATCCAGCGGCAGAAATCCTTTCAAGACCTGGTGATCGCAAAAAATAAGGCCGAGGAAAGCGATCGCCTGAAAACCTCATTCCTGAACAACCTTTCGCACGAGATCCGCACACCCCTGAATGCCATCATGGGGTTTTCCGATATACTGGTGCAAAGCAAACTCAATGATCCAAAGCGAAAGCACATAAGCGAGATCATCATTAAAAGCGGAGACCAGTTATTGTCTATTATCGATGACATCATCAATATTTCCACCATCGAAGCCGGCCTTGCAAAGTTGCATTCAAAACCAACCAACATCAAGGAGATTCTCGACACGGCATACCACCAGGTAAAACCCATGGCCGACAAAAAATCTTTGGACCTCAGACTTAAAACATCTTTATCCGCCCCCGAAGCCCATGTGATTGCCGATGGCAACAAGTTGTCGCAGGTGCTTTTGAACCTGCTGCAAAATGCACTTAAATTCACAAGCAATGGGCATATAGATATTGGTTGCAAACGGTCAGGCGATGTCCTGACCTTTTATATAAGTGATACAGGAAAGGGGTTGTCCGAAGCCGATCAAAAAATGGTTTTTGACCGCTTCAGACAGGTTGGGGATGAGCCCAGCGGCGAAAAGTCAGGGATGGGCCTGGGGCTGGCCATTTCCAGATCCTTTATAGAACTCATGAACGGCAAAATGTGGGTAGAATCAGAATTGGGGAAAGGCAGCACGTTTCATTTTTCCATTCCCTATGTACCGGCAAAGCCGGCTGATTCGAAAAAACAAAAAGATAATGGCCTCAGGCTCGAAAAGACCTTAGAAGTACTGGTGGCCGAAGACGAACAATCCAGTTTTGAGCTGATAAATACCATCTTTTCATTAAACAAAGCCAAAGTACACCATGCAAAAAATGGACAGGAGGCTGTTGACCTGTGCAAAAACCATCCCGGCATCGCCCTGGTGCTGATGGACATAAAAATGCCGGTAATGGGCGGACTGGAAGCCACTAAACTGATCAAAGCCATGCGACCTGAGTTGCCTGTGGTGGCACTCACGGCATACGCCCTGCCCGGCGACAGGGAAAAGATCCTGTCGGCTGGATGCGATGACTATATAGCAAAACCCATTTCCTTGGATTATTTCATGGAGCGGGTTAAGAAATATATCTGAGCAGAAAATCAACGGGTCGGCCAAAGCAACATACACAGCCAGACAAACAGAATGTTGCTTGTGCCACAAGCCATTACCCTGTTCCCCCTGACCCCCGCAATTTCTAAATAATTCGTATCTTTGCGCCCATTATTCAAGAAAAAAATGGGACTTCCTTTTCAGGTATTCATACTGGGCCTTTTGACGGTGTTTTTGGTTCTGCTGGTGGTGGTAGGCACAGGCAATGCCATCATCTGGTTTGTTAACCGTTACATAAGTACTGCGACCCGGGAAGCAGCCACCAGAACAAAACCTTCCCCAAGAAGCCCGGCTCCTGAAACCATTGCGGCCATCACCGCAGCGGTCAGGACCGTATCGGGGGGGAAAGGCAGGGTGACAACAATTGAAAAGCGGGGTTAAAACGTTTACCTAAAATATGCAAACAATAAAATTCTCTTTGGTGTACAGAGACATGTGGCAGTCGGCAGGCAAGTACGTGCCGCGTGTTGATCAGTTAACGGCCATTGCACCACATATCATCGACATGGGTTGTTTTGACCGCATTGAAACCAATGGCGGCGGATTTGAACAGATCAACCTTTTGTTCGGCGAAAACCCCAACAAAGCGCTCCGCCAATGGACAAAACCATTTCGTGAAGCAGGCATCCAATGCCATATGCTTGACCGGTCGCTAAACGGCATTCGCATGCAACCCGTTCCTGCCGACGTGCGCAAACTCATGTTTAAGGTTAAGCGGGCCCAGGGTACGGAGATTGCAAGGATTTTTTGCGGGATGAACGACCCGCGCAACATCATCGACTCCATCCAATTCGCAAAAGACGCCGGGATGCTTGCCCAGGCTGCCCTGAGCATTACGTTTTCGGAGGTACATACCGTTGCGTATTATATCGATCTGGCCGGGCAAGTTATTGAAGGCGGCGCCGATGAGATATGCCTGAAAGACATGGCCGGTATTGGCCGCCCGGTTTGGCTTGGAAAAATTGTTGCCGGCATCAGGGAAAAATACCCGGATGTACCCATCCAGTACCATTCCCATTCGGGCCCCGGTTTTGCCATGGCTTCCATCCTCGAAGTGGCCAGGGCCGGTGCCGAATACATCGACGTGGGCATGGAGCCCCTTTCATGGGGAACGGGACATGTGGATGTGCTGGCCGTGCAGGCCATGCTGAAAGATGCCGGCTTCCAGGTGCCTGAGGTCAACATGAAGGCCTACATGAAAGTGCGCAGCATGCACCAGGAATTTATGGAAGACTTCCTGGGGTATTTTATTACCCCTTCAAACCGCCAGATGAACTCTCTGCTTATTTCCTCAGGCTTACCGGGCGGCATGATGGGTTCGCTGATGAGCGACCTGGAAAATAACCTGACAGACCTCAACAGATGGTTGGAGAAAAACGAAAAACCGCTGCTCAACGAAGACAAACTCCTGGTGAAGCTTTTTCAGGAAGTGGAATATATCTGGCCCAAATTGGGGTATCCGCCACTGGTAACCCCCTTCAGCCAATACGTCAAGAACCTGGCTGTTCTGAACGTATCCCAAATGGTCAGGGGCGGTGAACGCTGGGAGATCATTCCGGACAATGTGTGGGATATGGTCACGGGGAAACTGGGTAAGCTTCCCGGCAAATTAGCCCCGGAAATCAAAGAGCTGGCGAAAAAAGAAAGCAAGGAATTCTTTACTGGCAACCCCCGGGAACTTTATCCGGACAAACTGGACGAGTTCCGTAAAGAAATGGATGCCAACGGGTGGGATTATGGACAGGACGATGAAGAATTATTTCAGCTGGCCATGCACCCGGAGCAATACAGGAACTACAAGTCCGGAAAGGCACACGAGGATTTTGAAAAAGACCTGGCAAAGCGACGTGCGGAAGGCGGCGGCCTGTACCAAAAGATTAAAAAGCCTGTTTCGGGGGCATCTGTTGAGTCAGGACATGGGATGGCTGAGCCGCAACCCACCACCATGTGGGTGGATGTAAACGGGGAGCAATTTAAGGTGAGCGTTTCATACGGCGAGGGCGCCCCGGCAACAGACAAAATGACAAAAGGCGAAGACACAACCCAAACAGCCCAATCTGCCGGTTCAGAGGGAACCCAGGAAATTCCCTCCCCGCTTTCGGGTACGTTCTATCTTACCAAAGAATTGTCTGAAAAACCGCTGAAAGTGGGTGATGCGGTCAACAAGGGGGATGTGCTCGGATATATTGAGGCCATGAAGACCTATAACACCATCCGCAGCGACAAATCCGGCAAAATTTCTAAAATCATGCACGACAACGGCACCGAAGTCTATGAAGACGATGTGTTATTCCTGATTGAATCTTAAACACTCCAAATCAAGCAATCAACCACTCAACCACTCCCACCATGGGCCCATTAGAAAAGCTTTACGACATCACTGCTTTCGGTGAATTGTTAACACAGCCGGGAGCTGCCCTCATGCTGGCCATTGGGGTTTTTCTATTGTTCCTGGGGATCCGGAAAAGATACGAACCCCTGTTGCTGGTGCCAATAGGTTTCGGGGTCATCCTGGCCAACTTGCCCGGTGCGGGCATGGGTATTGTTGAAGAAGAGATGGTGATGTTTGAAGATGGCCGTTACATGAACCTGATTGAGATCGCCGGCGAGTACGGCATCATGAACTACTTGTATTACATGTTGATCAAGACAGGGTTCCTGCCGCCAATTATCTTTTTAGGCGTCGGTGCACTGACCGATTTCGGACCCATGTTACGAAACCTGCGCCTGTCATTGTTTGGCGCAGCAGCCCAACTGGGTATCTTTACCGTTTTCTTTGTGGCCATTGCCGCAGGGTTTACCCCCCAGGAAGCCGGTGCCCTGGGCATCATTGGAGGTGGCGACGGTCCTACGGCCATTTATATATCCATTGTGCTTGCCCCCCATATGCTGGGCCCGATCGCCATAGCTGCTTATTCTTACATGGCACTGGTACCGGTAATCATTCCGCCCATCGCCCGGGGCATGTGTACAAATAAAGAGCTGGCCATCAATATGAAGGCCATGGATAAACGGTTTCCATCAAAACGGCAGATCAAGAACATTGCCGCCGTAAAAATCGCCTTCCCCATTGTAATGGGCATCGTTGTGGCATTTTTTGTACCTGCGGCCGTGCCCCTTGTGGGCATGCTCATGTTCGGAAACCTGATCCGGGAGATCGGTGTAGCTACCGGCAGGCTTACCGAAGCAGCCACCGGGCCCATTATGAATACCGCGACCATCTTTCTTGGGCTGGCCATAGGGGCGACCATGACTTCGGCCACCTTTCTGGACGTGCGCACCCTGGGCATCATATTTGGGGGGCTCGTGGCCTTTGCCATTAGCGTGGCCGGTGGCATTGTCGCCGTGAAGATCTATAACCTTTTTGCCAAAAAGAAAATCAACCCGCTGATCGGGGCCACCGGCCTGAGTGCCGTTCCCATGGCATCGCGGGTGGCCAGCGAAATTGCTGTTAAACATGATCCTTCTAATCACCTGCTGCAATACTGTATGGCCAGCAACATTTCAGGAGTCATTGGCTCGGCCGTTGCTGCCGGCGTCCTGATCGCGTTTCTGGCGTAAAACCTTAAAACGTAAAACAATAAGAAAAATACCATGCCAAAAGTAAAGAACCTCAAGAGGTACCTGGTTATTACCAGAATTCTTGTACTTGTTATCGTTATTGCCGCAATTTTTATCCTCTACACCATGCGTACACCAAGACACCTGCCGGGTGAACTTTCCGGACAATTTATACATGATCCACAGGTAACAGTTTTTGACCCCGATGCATTTGAAGTCCGCCGGGAAAAAGTACTGCAATCGCTGGATGCAGACATAATCATTCTGAGTACCGCGGCGCGGCATGACTTTCGATACCTGACCGGCTTCCCCGAACGACAGGGCGTTGCCGTGATCACACCGGGAGACGAAATAGCATACCGGCTCTTTGTCACACCCTGGGAGATATACACCGTGATGTGGAGTGGCGATGTATACGGCATTGAAGGGGCCCGGAAGAAGTTTGGTGCCGATGCCGCTTATGCTTTAAATAAATTCGAAGAAATGCTGCCCCAGCTGCTTGCCGGTAAGCGTACCATATCTTTGCACCAAAACGATCGCCGCATCAGGGAGGCGGTATCAGCGGCATTGCAGGTTTCGGCGCAACAGGCAGAAATAAGGGAGATGGCACCGGTACTTCATGAACTCCGCGTATTTAAAGACGACTGGGAAATTGAACAAATAAAACAAGCGGCAGACGTTACCGTGAAAGCCCACCAATATGTATTGCAAACCATACGGGCCGGGCAGGCCGAGTATGATGTACAGGCTGAAATCGAATACATCTTCCGTCGAAATGGCATGTCGCCGGGCTTTTCTTCAATTGTAGGGACCGGGCCAAACACCTGCCTGCTGCATCACAGCCCGGGCGACCGCATCCTCCGCGATGGCGATCTGTTACTGATGGATATAGGTGCAAACAGCTTTGGCGGGTATAATGCCGATGTAACCCGGACCCTCCCGGTAAACGGACGTTTCAACCCAGCCCAGCGTGAAATTTATGAACTGGTCCTCAAGGCCAGTGAAGAAGCTTTGCAGATAATGAAACCCGGTTACCACATGCTCGACGCCCATCACCTGGCCGTTCAAACAATGGTAGACGGCCTGCATGAGATGGGCCTGATTCCCGACACCACCTCATGGTGGCAGAAAAGATTCTTCATACAACACAGAATAAACCATTACATCGGACTGCAGGTACACGATGCCGGGGATTACGGATACGATACTTCCGACCGCGACAAGTACATTCTTGCCCGGGAACTCAGGGGGCGGGAAATGAAACCGGGTATGGTGATGTCGAACGAGCCCGGCCTGTATTTCATGAAAGGGCTCCTGGACGGCATCCATGAATTGTTCGGCCACCTGGCTTCTGAAGAAGAACTGAATGCGTTTGTGGAAGAAGTACGGCCTGTTTATGAACAATACGAAGGCATCGGCGTGCGCATTGAAGATACCATACGCATAACCGAAGACGGAAACGAAAATTTGTCGCGCAATGCGCCACGCACCGTGGAGGAGATCGAACGGGCGATGAGATAGGTTGATTGATATAATTATGAGACGTCAAATACGCCATTCATTCCGGGGATTAATGCTTTTGACCTTTCTGTCATTGCCGCTGCATGCGGACGACGACCAGGAGATTAAATCGCAGTTTCCCTATGCAGTGTTAAAAAGCCAGGCTATTGACATGGGGTTGCTCGAATATGGCAGCAGGGCCACAGGCGTGATCAAATTGGGCAATGCGGGCGCCAAAGACCTGATCATTGCAAAAGTGCGGAGTTCCTGCGGGCTCATGATCCCTACCTGGCCAGGTCAACCCATTGGCAAGGACCAGGAGGTGGATATACATTTTCGCTATGATACAAGCCGCCTGGGACCTTTTGAACGAAAGGTGATCATCCACACCAACGCCTGGCAGAAAACAATTGTGATCACTATCAGGGGCGAAGTGGTGCCTTAATTATTGATACCTTTGCCCGGGAAGGAAGACTTATTTTTCAAACCATATAATACACCATCATTATGCCGAAGATATCAGATAAAGGGCAGCAAATGCCCGCCTCCCCCATTCGTAAACTGGTCCCCTATGCCGAACAAGCCAAGAAAAGGGGCATCACTGTGTACCACCTGAATATCGGACAGCCCGATATCCCGACCCCGCAGTCGATGATCGATGCCATGCATACGCTCGATGTGAAGGTCATAGAATACAGCCACTCGGCCGGCATTTTGTCGTGCCGGCAAAAAATGTGCGACTACTATGCCAAACACAATATCCATGTAAGCCCCGAAGAGATCATTATCGGTGCCGGGGCCTCCGAGGCCATCCTCTTTGCCGTGCAGACCTGCCTGAACCCGGGCGATGAAATCATCATCCCTGAACCGTTTTATGCAAACTACAACGGCTTTTGCATCAGTGCCGGCGTCAAGGTAAAGCCCATTCCATCGAGCATTGAAACAGGTTTTGCCCTGCCGCCAATTGAAGATTTCGAAAAGGCCATCACCGGAAAGACCAAAGCCATCATGATCTGCAACCCGAACAATCCCACCGGTTACCTGTATTCGAAAGAAGAGCTGGAGGTCTTGCGCCAGATCGTAAAAAAATACGACCTCTACCTGTTTGCCGATGAGGTGTATCGCGAATTCTGCTACGATGGCACCACCCATTACTCGGTAATGAACCTGGAGGGCATCGAAGATAATGTGGTTTTATTCGACTCTGTGAGCAAGCGATTCAGTGCATGCGGCATCCGTATCGGGGCCATGGTTTCGCACAACAAAGAAGTGATGCAAACAGCCCTCAAATTTGCCCAGGCGCGGCTGAGTCCGCCTTCGCTCGGACAGATCGCTGCCGAAGCAGCCATGGATACCCCGGAGAGTTATTTCAAAGAAGTTATTGAAGAATACCTTGCCCGGAGAAACACTGTGGTTGAGGCCATGGGTAAAATGAAGGGGGTGGTCTGCCCCACGCCAAAAGGTGCATTCTACGTAACACCAAGCTTACCCATCGACGACAGCGACAAATTCTGCCAGTGGCTGCTGGAAGATTTCAATTACGAAAATCAGACCGTAATGCTTGCCCCCGCCACAGGTTTTTATGCCACACCCGGGGCAGGAAAAACCGAAGTGCGCATTTCATACGTCCTGAATGTGGAAAACCTCCGCAAAGCCATGGAGTGCATTGATAAAGCGCTCAAGGTGTACCCCGGGAGGACGGCCTGAGCGATACTGTAATACACATGGGAAGTGCTCAGTAGTAATTAGTAGTTAGTAATTAGTAATTAGTGTTTAGTATTTAGTGGTTGGGCGACATAATTGCAGATTTAGCTACTGAGTACAGGCTACCAGTCGCCAAAAGCCAAAAGCCAACAGCCAAAAGCCAAAAGCCAAAAGCCAAAAGCCAACAGCCAAAAGCCAACAGCCAAAAGCCAAAAGCCAAAAGCCAACAGCCA
>PXAA01000099.1 GCA_003567205.1 Bacteroidales bacterium | reverse complement strand
TGGCTGATGAACAGTTTTTTGTGGGAGCCCGCTATAACCAGGTGAAGGCTGAACTTCCCGGGGCAAATGGTGATATTTCTATTGACAGGGTTCAAATATCCCTGGGATGGTATACCACCAGGAACCTGCTGGTAAAACTCGAATATGTGAATCAGAACTATCATGATTTTGATGTAATGGATTACCGCCATGGTGGCAATTTCAGCGGCTTTATCCTTGAAGCTGCGGTAGCTTTCTAAGCACGGACACGTGTTTATTGCGGACAATTACTCCGGGCAAGCCCATTTTAATGAACCTTTGGGCTTTCCCGGATGTTTTATGTAATGCCAATGCATTATACACATTGGTGCATAAAACACAATAAATGAAAGCAACCGTTCTTATAGCGATCATATTGCCCTTACTGGCCATGGCGCCGCAGGAAAAAAACCAGAGAGACATGCGTGTGGATATCAACTCAAATGACCCGGGAACTTACCGGATACAGAAAAACCAGGACCAATGGAAAGAACAGCTCAACCCCCTGCAGTTCAATATTCTTCGGCAGGCTGGAACTGAGCGCCCTTTTATCGGCGAATATCATGACCACAATGAAGCGGGTATTTATTTTTCTGCGGCCACCGGTCAGCCTCTTTTTTACTCAGATACTAAATTTGACAGTGGTTGTGGTTGGCCCAGTTTTTTTGAACCCATCACTCCGGATGCAGTATATTACCGAACAGACAAATCATTTGGGATGATACGGACCGAGGTGATCGATTCGTCGAGCGGATCTCATCTGGGACATGTATTTGACGATGGCCCGCCACCTACCGGGCTACGTTACTGCATGAACAGCGCGGCCATGATTTTTGTCCCCCTGGGCGGGAAAGCCCCTGATATTGTCCGTCAATACATGGAAAAACTCGCCACCGAAGAGGAAAAACAGGCCGTAAAAGAAAAAATCATTTAAACAAGTCTTCCAGTCGCTCGTTCAACACACCCAAGGTTAGGCTGAAGCGTTCTAAGAGGCTTTCTACTTCCCCAAATTTCCAACTTTTTTATGACATCGCACTATTTAAGATAGAAGACACTGGCATCGGCATCCCTGCCGGTGATTTCGAAACCATTTTTAAACCGTTTTTCAAGCAAAGCAACCAGGACGACTGCCTATACGGTGGTGTTACCATCCTGTAATAAAAACCTGCTTTTGATGATGCCCAATCCGGGTGCCTGCTTTTTGGGTGGTGGCAAATTTTGCGGATACAAAAAAGATTTCTATATTGTATCTGTAATGATCAAATCTTAATTCCTATGAAAGCAACACACTTTATCTTGTTTATATTTTTGCTGTTATGGATGGGTGGGGTACATTCGCAAACCCGCCAGACCATTCGTACTACGGATGCAAAGATCAATGTGGAAGAACTGGCAGACCCTGCTTTGGTATTTCTGCACGATGATTATGTGCAGGCACGTATCCGTTTTCCCGGGGGCAGGATCGATGAAACACAATTAAGGTACAATATTCTGGTGGATCAGATGCAGTTTGTATCGCGCCGTGGGCAAGTACAGAATATTTCGGTCAGTCCCGTTTTTGAATCCATAGAACTGGACGGAAAAACCTTTGTATATGATGCCGGTGAAGGTTACCTGGAGGTACTTAAGGATGGGGATATTTCACTCTACCATAAACGCAGTATACGGGTTACGGCCCAACCGATTAAAAGAGGTGCCTATGGGGGAACCGATCAAACATCCGCCATTGACGGTGTGGGCCATTACCAGATAGACTCCAGGGTGGTTTCATTGGATAACCCCGGTGGCAGGGAGATGGAGGTCACTCTGCGTTATATGGAGTCTTTTTTGATCAGGAAAGATGGCCAATTGACCCAGGTTGGCAACCGGAGGCAGTTTTTGCGCGAATTCAGTGAACACCGCTCTGAACTCAGGACATACATCAGGGAATTCGATATCGATTTCGATACCCCCGATGATCTCATCCTGCTGGTTGATTATCTTAAAAGCCTTCAACAGGAATAGTAATCAGTTGGCACGGCTGATTTTATATTTCTCCTAAGAAAAGCCCTCGAGGAAATCAAGTGCTTTACTGGCACCTAAATGGAACAACGCAAGCTGTTTAGAAGCTGGCATGTCAAAATCTAACCAGAAGAAAAATGGTCGACCCCTGGCGTCTTTCCACAATTGGGAAAACAGATTATTTTATAAATATTTCTGCCGTTTCCTTAACCGCCTGGATGGCTGCATTGATGTGTTCTTCAGTATTGAAAGGTCCGATGCTCAGCCTTACCGTCCCATGAATATCGATGGTGCCGATTCGCTCATGCACTTTGGGTGCACACTGGAGCCCTGTGCGTGAAGCTATATCGTAGTCAACATCCAGCATGGTGCCGACCTCTCCGGCTTCCACGCCGTTTATATTAAAGCTCAGTACCGGGTTCTGGTTATCTGTGCTTTCGGCGCAGTAGGTGGTCACATTGTCAATTTGCTGCAAGCCTTTTCTGAGCTTGTCCCAAAGGGCAATTTCCTGCTGGTGCAGGCACTGTATGCCTTGTTGCCGGATCCATTGAACTCCGGCATACAGGCCGGCTACACCAAGCAGGTTTAGGGTCCCGCATTCGAGGCGATAGGGGTATTCATCCAGATGGGTGAGCTGGGCGGAGCGCACCCCCGTTCCACCAAAACGGGTGCAACGAACCGGTACGTCTTTCATCACATAAGAGCCCCCGATGCCGGTTGGCCCCATTAAACATTTGTGTCCGGTAAATACAAAGACATCAATCCCCATGGACTGCATATCCACCTTTGTGATGCCGGCGCTCTGGCAGCCGTCCACAACGAACAAGACCCCGGCTTCCTTGCAGATCTTTCCGATTTCCTTTACAGGCTGCACCGTGCCGATGATATTAGAACTGTGATTGACAACCACCATTTTGGTATTTTTCCGGATGGCCTTCTTTATATCGTCCGGATCAACATAGCCATGTGCATCAAAAGGAACATGGGTTGTTTCGATGGTCCCATCAAGCATAAGGTGATGCAAAGGGCGTAGCACCGAGTTGTGTTCCAGCATGGTGGTGATCACATGATCGCCTTTTTCTGCCAGCCCCTGAATGATCATATTCAGCGAGTCACTGGCATTATAACTGAATGTCAAGCGGTTGGGATCCCCATCACCGTTAAATAACTCCATCAGCATGCGCCGGGTTTCAATAACCACCTCTTCTGTCTGGATGGACGCATCAAAACCAGAACGGCCCGGGCTTACCCCGTGTTCACAATAAAATTCACGCATAAAATCATATACCGCCTCTGGTTTTGGGAAGGAGGTGGCAGAATTGTCCAGGTAAATCATCTTGCTCATGTAGGGTTTTGATGTTAAGGGTATCCAATAATGAGTGCATCGGCAACAATTTCTGCCATCGTTTTAATCTGCACATTCAGTCTATAGGCAACATTGATCTGCGAAAGCTGGTCGACACAATTATGACAGGGCGTGGCCACAATGCCCGCGCCTGTTTTCTTGATCTGTTCCGCTTTAATTTCAGCTATTTTTATTCTTCTGTCGTTGTATTCGCTCATGGCCAGTTGCCCGCCCCCGCCTCCACAACAAAAGTTATCCACTCCGCAAGGGGTCATTTCCACAAAGTTTTTCACTGTATTTTTCAGAATATATCGCTGCTCGTCAACAATGCCGCCGCTGCGGACCAGGTTGCACGGATCGTGCAAAGTAACGATTTCCTGGGTCAGCTCCTTGTCGGGTTTTATTCTGCCTGATTTGATATATCCGGCAATGAGCTCCACTGAGTTCAGTGTTTCGGGGAATTCTTTGCCAATATAGTTGGGTCCTTCCCAGCGGCTTGCCCTTGATCCGTGTCCGCACTCGGCCAATACCAGCTTTTTTGCCTGCATCTTTTGCATTTCATCGAACATGCGTTGGGCGATGATCCGGCTATGTTTGGGATGACCCGAAAAATATGCATAATTGGTCACATCATACATATTGGCCGACAGGGTCCAGGTCTCTTTGGCCGCGTAAAAGATCTTTGCCATAGCGACAATAGACAGGGGAAAAAACTTGGGTTCCCTGGGGTTGAGGGTATACAGTACATTTTTACCGGGCTGATTGATGGGGATGCTGGCAGCGGGATCGTTCAGTTCATCCTGCAGCTCTTCTTCCATCCACTCAATGGTGTCCAGAAAATCTTCATCGGCAATGGCCATGTTGTTCCCTGATTCGAGCGCTGCATCCACGGTGGCTTGCAGGGAGGCCGGCACATAGCCCATTTTGGCGAGCATTTCGCGCCCGGCCCTGATCACATATTCAATATCCACGCCAATTGAGCAATGCCCTACGCAACGGCCGCACATGGTGCAGGCACCATAGAGCAGATCAACCATCTCACTGATGTTTGCATCATCGAGTTTGCGGGCACCAACAAGTCCGGGAAATACTTTCCCCGTCAGGGTGCAATAGCGCCGGTATATGGAAGATACCATGTCGACCTTGCTGGCAGGGATCAAACGTTCGTCGCCGGTAGTCAAATAGTACAGGCAAGAATCGGCACACAGGCCACAATGTACACAACTGTTCAGATGGCTGATCAGTTTGCTGTCCTGAAGGTCTTTGAGTACCTCAAGCCCGGCTTTAATCTTATCTTTTGTAATCTTTTCCATTCCGGTCGAATTAAAGCTTTTTCATTGGCCAGGCATTGCGCCAGCCATAAAACAGCCCCAGGTGGTAGCGGGCCGCAAAGAAATAAATGGCATGTTTGAGTTTCCCGACCGGCATGTATAATAACAAGAGTGCGGAAACGATCATGTATGCCGGATATAGCTCATTGTTCAGCAACACAAGCCCGGTTAATAACTGAAAAAAAGTAACCAGCAAATTGGAGATATAATCGTCGGGGCTGGACAGCAGCCTGAGTTTTTTATCCGTATGGCGTTTGATAAGGATCCCAAAACCGGCCATGGCCCCGGCAAAAGCAATCGGGGACAGGATTAATCTGATTGAACGGCCAGCTTCCAGCCCGGACAAGGGCAGGAAAAACAGGACAATAGCCAAGAAAGTCGCGATATGGAAAATAACGCCCGCTGTGTAGGTAGGCAGGTGCAAAAAGGCGGATTCTTTATTCCTGGGGTTCATCCCTGTGGTGAAGGAGTAGACAATACCACCTGTGGTGCTGCCAGCCCTGGCCGAATAGTCTTTTGGCCTGCCCAATTTGATGAGCCTGAAAAAATGATAGGCAAAACTTATCATGCAAACCGCCAGTGCGGCCAAAGCAAACCACTGGTACCAATGCATAGCAAGCGGGGTTTTAAACACAACCATCTGGTTTGGGCAATCCAGCCACCCGGCATGCCCCCCTGGCCGGGCCTAAAGGGAATAGTTGATATATTTCGCGGAGCTTCAAGCCGGTTTCTTTGCATATGACCCTGATCATGGGCGCCATTCCCTTTTTTTCATAATTATCCCGGATGATATTTACAATTGCCCAGTGTTTTTCATTCATTTCCTCTATGCCATCGTATTTGGCGATCAGGCGGGCGATATCTTCATCCCAGATATCGGGGTCGGACAAAAACCCATCCCCGCCAACTTCAATTGTTATTCCATCGACCTCTATTCTAGGCATAATAAAACGGATTACTTAATATACTTGGAATTGTTCGGGCACAAATATATTAAAAAACTTACATGTGATTATTAATTTATCAACCCTGCATGAAATCGCGTCTTTGCCGGGAATATTTCTTACTATTAATTTTATTAATTAAATTGCAAGTTCAAAATTTTTAATCCGGTTTATACGATGAAAGAACTTCAGGATAAAGGTCAGGAAAAGCGGATGGAGCAAGATATACGCAAGCAGGTAGAAGACGGTTTGCGGGAAAGGGAAGAACACTTCAGAACCACCCTGTATTCCATTGGTGATGGCGTAATATCTACCGATAAATACGGACGGATAGTCGATATGAACCTCGTAGCCGAAGATCTTTGTGGCTGGACATTGGCTGATGCTTTGGGTAAACCATTGGCAAAGATTTTTAAGATCATTAATTCTGATACCGGAGAAGTAGCAGATGACCCTGTAAAAAAAGTGCTTGAACATGGACAGGTAGCAGGTATGGCAAACCATACGATGCTTATTTCGAAAGATGGCACAAAGTACCAGATATCCGACAGTGCTGCACCAATAAAAAACCATAAAGGAGACATTACCGGAGTGGTGATGGTTTTCAGCAATGTAACCACTGAATATGCGTTCAGGGAAAGATTGCGCGTGAGCGAGGAGCGGCTCAATTTAGCCATGATGGTCAAGAATGAGGGCTTGTGGGACTGGGATCTTACTACCGGTAATACATTTTTTGATGACCGCTATTACACAATGGCTGGCTATCAGCCGAATGAGTTTTCGCAAAATTTTGATGGCTGGGCTGAAAATGTCCATCCGGAAGATCTTCAGGCGTCTCAAAACGCAATCAAAGCATATTTGAGTGGCGAAACCGACAGCTTTGGCACCGACTTCCGGTTTAAGCGGAAGGATGGCTCGTGGATGTGGATACAGGGAAAAGGTAAAATCGTTGAAAGAGATGCAAACGGCGTCCCCTTGCGGATGATCGGAGCCCATACGGATATTACTGACCGCAAGCGGGTAGAGGAAGCCCTGCGCAACAGCGAAGAAAAATACCGTGGTCTCATAGAACAAATGCTGGAAGGGTTGGTGGTCGCAGATAAAGATGATATTATACAATTTGTAAATCCTGCATTTTGCGAAATGCTTGGTTACCAGGATAATGAGTTAATTGGCAAGGTGGGTTATGAAAAGTTGCTGAATGAGGCTGGAAAAAAACTGATCGCAGAGAAAAACCGGACGCGGGAAAAGGGTATATCAGAACAGTACGAGATTGACATGATAAAAAAATCGGGAGAACAAATTACATTGTTAATGCATGCGTCTCCGGTTAAAGAAAAGAGTGGTAAAGTTGTTGGGTCCATGTCAACATGTATTGATATTACCAACCTTAAGAAGGAACAAATCGTTCAGCAAATCCTGTACAATATCTCCAATCTTGTTTTGCAAACCCCTACACTGGGTGCGCTATTTAAAAAAGTCCGAAATGAGCTGAAGCAGCTCTTTGATACCACTAACTTTTTTGTTGCATTGTATCGGCCTGAGTCCGATACGCTGGAACAACTCGTGTTTGACGATGAGAAAGATGATTTTATAGAGTGGAAAACATCGGAATCTTTATCCCGCCAGGTTGTTATGCAGGCCAAAACACTGCTGCTGAATAAAACCCAACGGGATCAGTTGGCAGCAGACCTTGGACTTAAGCTTCTTGGCACTCCTGCAAAGTGCTGGCTTGGCACTCCCATGAAGATTAATGATAAGGCCATAGGGGTGGTGGTTATCCAAAGTTACGACAATGAGAATGCATATGATGAAAATACAGCCAGATTGCTCGAAATGGTGGCACGTGAACTAAGCCTTTTCATTGAAAGACGCAATATGTTAGAAGACCTGGTGATAGCAAAAGAAAAGGCCCAGGAAAGCGACCGGCTGAAAACCGCTTTCCTGGCAAATATGAGCCACGAGATCCGTACCCCCATGAATAGCATACTTGGCTTTTCAGAGCTATTAAAAAACCCGCAATTAACAGGTGATCAAAAACAACGCTTCATCGCCACCATTGAGAAAAGCGGCGAGCGCATGCTAAACCTTATCAGCGACATTGTGGATATCTCAAAAATTGAATCAGGACAGATGGAGGTCTTTGATGCTGAGATTAATGTTCATGACTCAATGATGTTTTTGCTGGACTTTTTTAAACCCGAGTTTAACAAAAACAAGCCGGATGTTCAGTTGCGCCTCAAACTACCGGCGCAACAAACCATTATTAGTACAGACAAAGAAAAGCTGCACTCCATTTTGATAAACCTGATCAAAAACGCAGAGAAATTCACCCATACAGGTTATGTGGAGTTTGGTTTTTGCCGGGATGAGAATATGGTGGAGTTTTTTGTGAAAGACACCGGCATTGGTATTCCAAAAGACAAACAGGCTAAGGTGTTTAAGCGTTTCTTTCAGGCTGATAGTTCATTGTCGAGCGGGTACGAAGGAACTGGCCTGGGCTTGTCAATTACAAAGGCTTTTGTTGAATTGCTGGGTGGGGAGATTTGGGTGGAAAGCAAGCCTGGTAAGGGTTCTGCTTTTTATTTTTCTTTGCCTGCAAAGGTGCAGGTAAAACCGGGGAAAAAAGAGGAAAACACTTGCAGGGCCCACACAAAAGCACACGCAGAGAAAAAACGGAAGATACTGGTAGTGGAAGATGACCAGGATTCTATTGATTTGATCTACTATATGCTTGATAAAAAAGACTTTGAACTATACCATGTGACAACGGGCGAGGAAGCCGTGAAGGTTTTCAAGGAAAATTCTGATTTTGACCTGATCCTGATAGATATCAAGATGCCTGGTATTGACGGTTTGGAGGCCACCCGGCAGATACGACAGTTCAACAAGGAGGTACCCATTATTGCACAAACCGCACATGCCCTGGCCGGGGACCGGGAAAAAGCCATCGAGGCCGGCTGCGATGATTACATTGCCAAACCCATTAAGCTTGATGCATTGACCAGAATGATCCATCAATATACCGGATAGTAAAAGCAGGGGCAGGAGGAAACCCGACATTCCCATCTAAGGGCCTGGTTTTTTCACCATCACCCTGGGCGAATTGTTCACAAAAATGTTTTTTTATTATGAAACCAATGTTTTTTATTACCTTTATGCCGTATTTAAGAAACAGAATTGAAATCCGCATTGTTGAAACCTGAATCAAGCTTCCCATAGAAAAATGTTTCACACCAATTTTACGTA
>PXAA01000050.1 GCA_003567205.1 Bacteroidales bacterium | reverse complement strand
GCCCATGATCAGTTCAGCCCCCGGGTCTGCATGCACAATGTACCACATCTCGGCCTTGCCACGGCTCTGGTGTCGGGTACGGGCAAGGGAATCGCCCGGATGGACCTGTATGGACAGGTCGTCAGAGGTATCGAGAAACTTAATCAACAGGGGAAATTCTGGACCAAAAGATCCGAATACTTTTTCCCCCACCATATCGCCCATATACACCTCGATGAGCTCAGGCAATTCATTGCCCGCCAGAAAACCATTGCTGATAACAGAATAATTGCCGGGAACCCCTGACAACTCCCAGGATTCACCACAATTGGACAGGGTCCCGAAGTCTTTGCCAAATAGGTCCTTCAGGCGCTGACCGCCCCAGATTTTTTCTTTCAGCCGGGGAACAAACTTCAGCGGATACAATGAATGACTCATACAAACAGATTAATTGACTAAGCTCTCTTTGGCCATAAGATCTTTTCATCATCATCCATGGCAACAGCCCAGCTTACCAAAACAAGCTTGCCTTGTTCAAGCACAAATTGCAGATGGGCGCCATGAAAGAAAATGATGTATTCATTCAGGTCAGGGTCCTCCTCCGTTTCATATTCCTGGTAACCATTTTTTTTCATTAAACCGATGATACCAGCTTGATCCAAAGCAAATATCTTTTCTCCGAACAGCAGGGCATTTTCGTTGTCTGTCTCAAAATTGGTGCATACATTATTAAGTTCTTTTTCAAAATACACCGCGTGTCCTTTATCCCAATAATTCCAGACGATTACCTCATGGATTTCGCCTTCTACATCAATAGTTTCCGTTTCCTGGGGAGGACCCAGTACCGCTTCAACTTCATCTTGTGCGGCACCGAACAAAAGTTCACCAAAACCTGTCATTGGTTTAATTTCCAGTAAGTCTTTCATGATGATTTAGATTTAGGATGAATAATCGGGGGGTTTATGCAAAGATACTTATTAATCCAGATGAATTCAATTTAATGGTGAATCAGGCTCCCTGGCCATATGCTTGTAAACCAGTTTGTCAGTAAGGGCCGGGAACAATTTGTTCAGCCACACGGTCAGTTTGCCCTGCGATGTAAGTATCAGGGTTCGTTTGCGTTTTATAACGGCTTGATAGACTCGTTTTGCAACTACTTCGGCCGGCATCATCTTGTCTTCTATCCTGGGCGACTCACCCTGCATGCTGCCATCTTTGGCCAGGGCTGTTTTTCGTATATTAGAAGTGGTGAATCCCGGGCAGGCAATCAGCACATGGAGGCCATTTTTCAAGTTTTCAATGCGCAGACATTCCAAAAATCCCTGCAGCGCAAATTTTGATGCGGAATAACCACTGCGGGCCGGAAGCCCTTTGTAACCAGCGATTGAAGAAATACCCACAACGCTGCCTTTTGATGAAAGCAAGTATGGGAGTGCATATTTGGTACAATACACCGACCCCCAGAAATTTACCTGCATCAGTCGTTCAATGACCCCCAAATCGGTTTCTGAGAACAATGCCCGCATCGAAATGCCGGCATTGTTCATTAGAATATCAATCCGGCCAAAACGCGCTATGGTTTGATCAATTAGTTGCCGGCAATCCGATTCCTTTGATACATCCGTTTGCACGATAAGATAAGAATCGGGATGCGCATCCTGCACTGCCTCCTGCATGGCATTAATATTCCTTGCTGCCAGAACTACCTTTGCACCCCGGTGTAGGCCCTCAATGGCCAAAGCCCGCCCAATGCCTGATGAGGCGCCGGTAATGATAATTACTTTTTGCTCCAACATAGGGATTTTGGTTTGAATACAAACCTACTGTATTTTTTCAAAACATAGAAATCATTATTTTAGCTGAGCAAAAAAATACAAATCAAAGGCCCATGGAGATTGTAAAAGTATCGGACAAAAAAACCGCGAAGGCTTTTTTGGAGATTCCAAAAATAATTTACGCCTCCGACCCAAACTGGATCCCCCACCTGGACAGGGATATTGATGCGGTCTTCGACCCCCGTAAAAATTCGCGTTTCCACCATGGGGAAGCCATTCGCTGGATACTCAGGGACGCAGAGGGCCGGTTGGCTGGTCGCGTTGCGGCTTTCACAGACAGAAGCCTGGCAGGCACCTTCGGTCAACCCACAGGCGGCATGGGGTTTTTCGAATGCATCAACCAACAGGAAGCAGCTTTTTTGCTTTTCGACACCTGCAAGGTGTGGTTGTCTGCACGTGGAATGGAAGCCATGGACGGGCCCATTAATTTCGGGGGCAAGGAAAGGTTCTGGGGTTTACTGGTGGACGGCTTTGAAATACCACCCCCTTACCTGATGAATTATAATCCGCCTTATTACAAAAACCTCTTTGAAGCATACGGGTTTAAAAACTACTATGAACAATATGTCTATCACATCGAATCAAAAATCGAGCTTCCGGCCATTCTGGAGAAGAAATTTCAGCGGCTGACAGAAACCCAGGGTTATCATTTTGAACACATGCGCCTGAAGCATATGGAGAAGTATGCCGAAGACTTTATGTTCATTTACAATCAGGCATGGGGTGAAGTCCACAATAATTTCCAGCCAATGACCAAAAAACAAGCCCTGGAAAACTTTGCCGGCATGAAAGCTGTGATCGACGAACAACTCATTATTTTTGGGTACCACCATGGCAAGCCGGTGGCATTTTTTGTCAGCATCCCCGAATTAAACCAGATATTCCGGTACGTAAACGGCAAGTTAAACCTCCTGGGAAAATTAAAATTCCTCTATTACAAATGGCTGGGGAAATGCCGGATCATATACGGTCTTGTTTTTGGCATTATTCCCGAATACCAGAACCGTGGGCTGGAAAGTGCCCTGATCATGTCACTGAAACATATTGTGTCGAAAAGATATTTTTATAAATCGATGTACATTACATGGCTTGGCGATTTCAACCCGAAAATGATCAGGATCGTGGAACACATAGGCGCAAAAAGGGCCCTGAGCCTGATATGCTACCGGCACCTTTTCGATGAGCAGGCCACTTTTGAACGACATCCGGTGATTGGGGATACCAGATGACGGGATTGTCCAAAAACCCATAAAAAACTTTGCATTTATCAAATTTGGGAGTATCTTTGCCCTCTCAAAAAAACGGGCATCTTTTTTGGATGTTCTTTTTAAATTGACTTGGTAGCTCAGCTGGTAGAGCACGTCCCTTTTAAGGATGGGGTCCTGGGTTCGAGTCCCAGCCAGGTCACAAAACCCTCCTTATACGGGAGGGTTTTTTTATTGACAAAAGTGTACAAACAATAGGGTGTTAAGACACAGCCAGGCAATATCCCTAATTGCAGTCGGTTTCCTCCCAGAACCTTTGATAAGCATAGTCCCACGCCGTAACTTCATCGGGATCCTCTTCATCTACCAGTTCTTTCAGCCGCTCGCTCATGGCTTCAATTCTTTGGGAAATTTCCTCATTCCTGGCTTCGGCTTCCGGGTCTCCCTCCATCAGTTTCTCCATCAGCTGCGTAAGCTCGCAGTTCAGTTCTGCAAATTCCTTGGCAAGTTCCTCAACTTCGCCGGAGGGTTTGGCGGTGGTCTCTTCAGTCAGAGGTTCATCAACTTCTTCTGCTGCCTGTTCCCCTGTGGGAGCTCCTCCGCATGCCGCCAGGAAAAAGAACAACAACAAATACACATAGTGACTTTTGGTCTTCATGTTTAAATGGTTTAAGTTAATATATCAAACAAATATATGTTATATGTTTTAAAAAACCAATTATTTATGACATAAGTTGAGCGATTATTTTTAAAAAGCAACCCAATCCTTAAACCGAAAGAAGTGATTTCGTCTAACTCAAATGCTCATCATGCGAAACCCAGGGGAATGTTCAGTTAAGTGTGTTAAAATAAATTTTTAATTTGACACATGTAAATATGGAGAAAAAGTTTGATTTTGAGAAACTGAGTCAAGAGATTGCCGATCAGCTTCGCAGTGGTGTTAAGACATCATATATCAAACATGATTGCACGAGATGAAACGAGCCATGTCCATAAAAACTCACAACCTGGAATGATTTTTTTTAATCTGCGCTGCGAAGCATTCGAGTCATCCGCGCCCCAAGTAATTAACAAACAGAGAAGTACATGAAAAAGAAAAAAGCCGTCTTCATCACCATCACCGACGATGATGATGAATGAACTGTAGCCTGGGTTAAGCCTCAGGCCGAAAGGAAAAACCTGTATATACCCTTTGAAAAGATGGTTTTTTCTCCTCTGCTTCTACCATATTGTGTAACAGGCTGAATGTCAACATGGGTTCGAGTCCCAGCATGCTGCACCTGATCCCTGTGGAAGAACCGGGAGAGGCCACTTCGAGTGGGAGCGTGGTAGAGCCCCTGGAGCTGACCCTGGCCGACCTGGCACCTGAACACCAGGCCATGCTGGTAATCATTTGCGGGGTTTTAATTGACCCGGGTCACCACATAATAACAGATGAAAGCGGAGAGGGCATTCTGCATACCCCTCATTTTAATGCAGCCCTAGCATGAAAAAGTAATAGGTATAAGTGAGTTGTGTAGCATAGTAAAAGCGTCTTAAGCACTACAATGGACAGAAAACGGAACTTATGCTATCTTTGCTTAAACAGGATGAGAAGGAAAGTGTCCTAAACCTTTTTGAAAAAAATGTCCAAGAAATAGGGTTTTAAGACAGTTGTGTCTGCGACACAAAAATCAAACCATCAGACAGTAAAACAAAACCATGAAAAAAATCATTTTGCTGCTCTTTGCCTTTCTGGCCATAGACAGCATAGCATTGGCACAGGAAACGGCAAGCGAAACCGATTCGCTGAAAAAAGCCATCTCCGTTCTGGAAAACGACATCAGGGTCCTGCGACAGGACATGCAAGCAACACAGTACAACATCCGGCAGGATTTGCTGCGATTTAACAGGCAACACCGGACCGGTAGCCTTGTCATGCTGGGCGGGGCAGCCACCCTTGCGGCCGGGGTCACTTACTTTTTTTTCACAAAAGACCCGGATAAATGCGAGTACGAGCAATTCATCGAAGAGCCCATGGTATTCCACATCATAGGGGGTACACTGCTTGCTACAGGTTTTGTTATCCAGATTAACGCCCATAAGTATCTGGGGGGCAAAGCTTCTGTTTCTGCCTTCGCAAATGCAAACAGGATTGGGATACAGGCAAAATTCTAACGATACGGTAAAAAATCTTTCAACCATCTGCCATGCTATTCCTGACGGACCGCTTCTGCCGGTTGCAGGCCGGTGGCTCTTCGGGCGGGATAAATTGATGACAGGATGGCAAAGAGAACAACCATGACAGCTACCTTTACGTAATATACCGCGTCCAATTCAGGGTATATATAAGGAGAAAAACCAAAATCGCGCAAGGCCTCCCCGCCAATGGCACTGAGATCAATGCCGCGTGGTTGCAGGAAACGGACCAGGGCAAAGGATGCCGCCAACCCTACAACACCCCCGGAAAGCGACAAAAAAACTGTTTCCAGTAAAACCATTGCAAACACTTTAGTTTTGTTCATTCCCACGGACAGCAGCATACCCAATTCCCGGGTTCGTTCCAGCACCGACATCAGAATAGTGTTCAGAATGCCAAAACCCACACACCCAGTAAAATGATGGCCATGATCCACAACATACTGACCTCGGTTACCTCGACTACGAATTGTAAATCGGGGGCAATGTCCATCCATGTCCTGACCAGGAGCTCCGGATAAGCCTCTTTCAGGGCATTGGCCACCACCTGGCTCTGTCCCTGGTCATACAATCGCAGGGCTATTTCGGTCACAATGTCTGCATCGCCCAGCAATTCATTGAAAGCAGCCGACTCAACGAATACTGTACCAAGCTCATAAGCTGTGGCAAAAGATTGGAAAATGCCCTCCACACGAAACAATGCACTAATGATTTCGCCGTTCAAATCATGAAAGGTGAGCACAATGCGTGAACCGATGAATCCCATAACAGCCAGTTTTGACCGCTTCATGCCAAGGGACATCAGTATCCCGAATTCGCGCATGCGCTCATACAGCATCATCAATCCAACCATATCGGGCATGAGCTCCTGCCAGGTCCTTACCGCATACCATTCATCATCCAGGCCTGCCTGAATGTTTCGGGCAAGATCATCGATGATGCGGTCGTCCTCCACCATGATGATCAGGTTGGTCAACCGGTTTCCTGCCGGATAAACGATTCAGTCAATTGCTGCTGGAAGCCACCTGCAAAGGACAACAGGGCAATGGCCAGCAAAACGGCAAACAACACGGAGCTGACCGTAATCAGCGTACGCCGTTTGTTTCTCCAGAGATTCCGCCATGCAAGTGTAAACAACATATATCCTTTTTTTGATTATCAAATTTACATTGCTTTATGTATATTTGGTGATCATTGTTCGATAAAACCACAAGTATTGCACAAGAAACGTCAAATTTTTCTTCCTGCAGCCGCCAAAACATTCGTTTTGGTGTTGGCGCATTGCTGGCTATTTAGCATACAGGCCTGGTCAGGCAACACCGTGGATCAATTAAAACGGGAACTGGACGCTGCAGCAGATCCCTACCACCAAATTGAGCTGCTGATCGCCCTTGCAGACAGCGAAACAAATGCCATGCTGGCCGTAGAATATGCCGAACAAGCTATTTTTCTGTCTGATTCCATGAACTTACCGGAACAAAAAGCCCACGCACTGCATAAAAGCGGTGTGGCATGGAAGATTTTCGGCGATGGCCTGACGTCAGGCGAACGCTTGTACGAAGCGCTTGAAATGTTCAGGAACCTGAACAAAACAACGGAGGAATACATTGTTATTCGTGACCTGGGTGAAACCTACCGGGCCGCAACAGGTTATGACAAGGCAATTGAATTGTTTCGTGAGGCCCTCTCCTATTTTATGGCCACGGACAACAGAATGGAGCTGGCCGCAACCTATGACCGGATGGCGGCCACCTCTTTTGAAGTTTTTTTTCACCGGGCCGACCAGTTGATGATGGATGAATACCTGTTGAAAGAAAAAGAAGTTTTCATGCAAGGGCTGAAACAACATCCTGAACTGGAAAAGCTATATCGTTCGGTGCTTCAACAACTCGACAGTGCCTTGGCACTGGCAACACAGGTGGGCCGGTATGACCTGATTTTTTCCAACAACATCATCCGGTCATCTTTATACAACAGGACCCATGACCATGAAAATGCTTTGGCGTTGCTCGACGAAACCATGGCTAAGATGCACGATACCGGGATTAAACGAGACTTGCCCCTGGTGCTGATCAACAAGGCCAGGATCATCGGCGAACCGCCCATCAACCGCCGCGGGGAGGCCATACGCATGGCCCGGGAAGCGATGGAACTGGCCGAAGAGGAAAATATCCGTATATACATTTTCATGGCCAGCGAAGTGGTGTACAACAATTCCCTTGCTCTGGGCGATTACCGGATGGCTTATAAACACTTTACGAAAACCAGAAACATCCTTGACCAATTTCAAAGCGATCGACTGCAACTGATGACCCAGGCACAGCAATACGAGCTCCAGATAAGGCAACGAGAGTACGAAATCAGCAAAGGAAGATTTCAATTACAGGTCCTGATCATTGGAATTGTTCTGCTTTCATTGTTGTTTTCCGCATTCATCATTATCCTTACCAGAAAAAACCGCCAAACAAGAGAATTGCTTGACAAATTAAGCCACAAGAACCTCGTCATATCAGTACAAAATGAGGAGTTGGAAATGGCCAACAAAGACAAAGACCGTTTATTTTCTATCATAGCCCATGACTTAAAAAACCCCTTTAACATCATTTTGGGGTTTAGTAAAATGTTGAAAGACAAAAGACATGATCTGGTTGCCAATGATGTAGAAAAATACGCTACCCTGATCAACTCTTCGGCAAACCAAACCATGCATCTATTGGATAACCTTCTCGACTGGTCCAGGATGCACCGCCTCAAAACTGTTTTCTCGCCCAGGGAGGTATCACTGAAGGAGATCGTTCATGATGTTACAAGTTCTTTAGAAGACCTGGCGACTCTTAAGGATATTCAAATGAACTGCCAGATTCCGGATACGCTGAACGTGATAGCCGACGTGGATATGCTGAACACCATACTCCGCAACCTTTTGGGCAATGCCATAAAATTCATCGGCCAGGGCGGACGGATCAGTGTTCTTGCAAAAAAAACAGAAAACGAAGTTCAGATCTCTGTTACCGACAATGGTGTTGGAATCAGCCAAGAAGACCTGACAAGGATTTTTGTCGATAATAACAACCGGTCAAAAAAGGGCACGCAAGACGAGAAAGGAACAGGCCTCGGACTGATACTGTGCAAAGAATTTGTTGAAAAACACGGAGGAAAGATCTGGGTCGAAAGCAAAGCAGGCAAAGGGAGCATATTTACATTTTCCCTGCCTGGACAACCATCGTAAGTATATCGCTTAAATGGAGCCATTGTCACAGGCTGAAAAGGCATTTTATCCGACGATTGCACCTTTGTCCATGACACAAACTATCATCCAGAAGATTTAGCGTTTGAGAGGCCTGCGACCGAATGACGTTTATCTGTTCTATGATTTTCTCACTTGGGTATTGCTCAATGTTTTCCAGCAAGATATCGGTGTAAACAATCTCTATGTCGCCCGCACTCTGGCGGCCATTGATCTGAACCGGCAAAAAAGACAGTCAAGATGCAGTAATTTGATTTGGGGCATGTATCTATTCTTCTATTCGGTTATCTTATTTTTCTGTTTTTCCCCATAGCATCCGCAGCTACCATTGCATACAGTACTTTTCCCGGAGTAATCTGTCCGGCTTCGTGATGGATTGCTTCTTGAGGTGAACATGATTTAATGGCTACCTTAATCAACTTGCTTTTGTCAATTGTAGCCAGGCCAATTTCTTCAAATGTGGTTGGAAGCCCTATCTTTTCACAAAAAGAATAAACCGTTTCCATTTCGGAAGGTAAAGCATCCGTAAGATGAAGCCCTGCTAAAAGACCAAAAGCAACTTTTTCTCCGTGATATAAAGAATGAGTTTCGTCGAGTGCTGATAACCCGTTGTGTATTGAATGCGCAGAAGCCAGCGACAAGAAAACGTGCAGGCGCATTAGCTATCACATTCATATCTGCCAGCACCACCTCGGGATTCATTTTTTGATAATATACAGATTCAAATACCCCATTATCAGAATAGATAACGGCGCAACCACTGCATGGAGCGTCGGTAGAAGCGATGGTTGGGACAATAATCACTGGAATTCCAGCCCGATCAGCAACAATTTTAGCGGCGTCAATGGCTTTACCGCCACCAACACCTACAAGAACATTAATCTTGTTGCTGATCACTATATCGTACAATCTCTTTAATTCTTTCTCACAGCACTCACCTTTGAACTCATCCAGAACAATTCCATCCTCTGCGTATTGCTTCGCATACTTGGTTAGAATTGATTCTTTTGCTGTACGAGAAGATAAGATCAGTCCTCTATTCCCAAACGATTTGATGATTTCCGGTAATTCGGCAATGAGTCCTTCACCTTGGATGTATTTTCCCGGGAACACCGATTTTAATGGTCTGTTAGGTTTTGTAACAGGGGTTTCTAAATGCTGTGCATTTTTGTTTTCCTCTTGTAGCCTATCAATTGAATTTTGCATATTTTTTTTATTTATTCTTATGGATTAATATCCATTTCTTTTGTCATTTTCGTTTTTGCTTGTGCATAACGGTCTTGTTACCACACGTTTTTAATTATTTCATGGAAATCAGTTCCTTTTGTTTTTCAATCATATCTTCTAATGTCTTTTCAACAAAGGGAATATAATTACTTTCGGGAAAATCACTTTTAAATTGTTCAAAAATGGAAATCAAATTGTTGTCATACTGTCTTCTGGAGTGTTGATAAAAGAAGCTTCCTGCTATAAAAAACTCAAGGACATTGTCTGATAAAAATTCTTTAGCCAATTCAATGTTATGAGCATGTGTGGTTGCATTGGCTCGATTTTCTGCACGCAATTCCACAAAATCATCATAATCATAATTCGTATAAATCTTATACCAAAGATGCATCTGCAGATAATACCATGAATAAAAAGAACTTAATAAAAGCTCGCTGTCCATTGGTACTCCATAAGCGGCTTCTGACCATATGTTGAAAATTTCATCAGGAACTTCTTCATTGTTTGACTTTTTATTTAGATAATTACGGGAAGCAAGTACCGATTGAGCTGTGTAATAGTAAATCTTCCTGTCTGTGACCAATAAATTCAAAATGTTTTTTGAAACTTGATTCCGCTCATAAAGTTCATGTAGAATAGATATTTCATTTTGTAAATCAGCATGGAGCTTCTGCGTAATGGAACTGTAATTGGTAAATTCTTCCCCGTAAGAATACAGGCAGGACATGGGGTGTTGATGAGGAAAGCTTGAATAAACTTTTTGAGTTTCACAAATACTCCCACTTATTTCTAAAACGTTGTCTTTGTTTCGATTAAGTGATATTTCATATTTATTCCCTGGCTCAATGATAAGAGAAGGTGAACCAAAATACAGGAAGTTAATTAATGCCGGTCTATCAACTTGTAAGCTTATCTGAAGCTGCCCTAAGGAGTCAAGTTTAACTCTGTCAACAAATCCTTCAAATGAAGTCCCATTTACGGGGTAAGTATATCCAATTTCGTCCGGATGCTCTCCCAAAAACCGGCCTGTTATTATTACTTCATTTCTTTCTGCATTACAACTCAATAGTAATGCAATTAAGACTGTAAAAATAAATCTCATTGTTTTCATATGCGCTTTTTTAGAATGTATGGTAACGGCCCCGGGACGGGAGTGCGAAGGCCAGTCGGGACAGATTTTTTCATGTAAATATATTGAATTTATCGTATAAAACTGTGTTTATTATTCACAAATATGCTATATACTCAAAGGACAGCCAAGGTTATTCCTGTTGCGTAAGTGTCAATTTTGGAAAGAGCTCGTGGCTAATGATTAAACCCGTTAAAAGAAAATTAATGCCGCCGGGGGTTTGGCCGCTGACATTACCTGGCTTAGTTCATCAATGGCATAGTAGTGAAGATCCTATAAAGTTTACAGATAGCTTTTGTGCACAAAGGTTGTTATCAAGGTTCGCCAATTTGGCACTGTGCTGTGCATCTATTCTAAGTAGACGACTCCTTATCAACATCAGGGAGAAGAAAACCCAACCAGACACACAAAGTGTAACACTACCCGGCCAGACGGTCAACCATATGCACATCCATCTGATACTAAGGTATGCAGGCGATGTGGATGAGCCGGAGGGAAGCGTGCGCGGAGTGATTTCGCAGAAGCGAGCTCATAAGCATTCATGCTTGCATACTCAATTATTGCTTGCAAAAGATTGTTTTTTTGAAGTAAATATCAGCAAAGACAAGCTGCAGATTTTCAAAAATACGATGACTATAGCGGTTTGGACAAGACCCAAAACCGGCAAAAGCACAATTGCACCAATCATACCACCAAGCCAGCCGCCCATTAGATCTACACTGTATAATAAACCGGCCGTGCCGCTGAGATCTTTTGATGTGTTTAAATATTCATTGTTAGCAAGTGGGAATTCTGCCCCGACCAGTATCCCGGAACAGAAAGACAAAACAAGAAACACGAATCTCAGAACATAATCAAACCATGCATAAGCCAGTAAGCTGCTTGCATTTATGAAAACAAAAGGCAATAATAAAGCAAAAGTAATCAAGAAAACCTCCAGTTTTATCAAAGCAGGCATGGCAGTATTTTTCTTTCTGATGTAAGCAGTCATTCGCATTCCACCTGCCATAACACCAGCCATAAAAGCTGTGACCAAAAGCCCAAGCCAGTAAAAAATGTATCCATATAATACCTGGAATGCAAATATTAAAATCAAATCAAACAACATCCCTGCAAAACCGGTGGAAAAAATGCATAATGTTAAAGCCGGTTTTATTGGTTTCTTTACCTTAAGTGCTATTATGGAAAATAAAACCATAGACGCTGTAATTATAAGCACAACAGAGTAAATATTCAAACTTTCAATACGCTTAAAAAAATTATTGAAAGCAGGTGAAAACTTTTCGTTCCAGTAAACAAGGCTGTAAAATACACCAAGTGGCCTGAAATCACTATTTATGTTTTCCGAGCCTCCTTCCATCTGGACATAGAACCACTCAAGCCATCTGGGGCTCAATCTGTATTCGAGGTATCCGGGGGTAACCAGATTTAACTGCAGCTCTCGTTTGTTCAGTCTTTCAATCAATTTATCATGGCCTGTTTCCGAAATTTCCTGCGCCCGTGAAGCCAGGTAAAAGTTGATTCCGTCGCCGGGAATTACCTTTACATGTGGAAAAACAACCTGCAACGTTTTATATGCCATAGCATTTAAGTCGGCAAGTTCAGGACTTAAATAGATCAATGAACCCGGAATACCTATTACTAAAATGCCATCAGATGTCAGCTTTTTGTTTGCAAGGGCATAAAACTCACGGGTAAAAAACCTGTTGATTTGCAATGTAGAGGGATCAGTAAATCCGCTAAAAATAACATCATACTTATGAGGTGTCCTTTTTAGATAGAATCTGCCGTCGGCATCCTTAATGTGTACCCTTTCATCCTTAAATTCTTTTTCCGTTAAAGGTGTTGAAAATTGCTTGATTACTTCTGGCATCAGCGGGTCAACCTCAGCATAATCAATCCTTTTTACATCATGCTTCAAGGCCTCATTGATAACGCCTCCTGCACCGCCGCTCAGTATTAATACATGCTCAGGAGAAGGATGCGACAGCATGGCAAAATGAACAAACTCTTCTATGTAAACTATGTCAGGGTTTGGAGATGTAATGACAGGCACGCCGTCGGTGAAAAAAGTATATTCATTCTCTCGTTCAAGAACAACTATATTGCCATAATGGGAATTTTGATAGTACACAAGGTTCTGGTCTCTCCATTGTTGCTGTACTGAAGAAAGATTTATCTTGTCTGCAACCGGACTTACAAAAACAAATACGATTAAAGCCAGCAAAGCAAGTGATAAAAAGCTTGCTGCCCTTTTTAATGAAGGCAATCCGGGTTTCCAGAAAGGCTCCATCAACAGCGCACAAATACCGATGTTCAGAAATGCAAGTATGAATGCTATCTGGAAAGAATGCAACCAGGGAATAAACAAGTAGGTTAATATAACTCCGCCGGCTATAGTACCCACAGTCTCAAAAATATACACTCTGGCTATGCTTAACGCATCGGACTTATCTTCTGAACCTCCGGGTTTTTCAGGGTTTGAAAAAACAGAATATAATTTGCAGCCTGATGTGAACAATGCTCCATGCAACACGCTTGCAGGAAGAAGGATCAGGAATGACACATAAAACATAACCATGATGCTTAAACCCTCACCGGCTAATACAGGCAAAAAGTCCTTAAAAACTCTTGCGGCATGAATGGCTGCAACAAAAGACAATGAAAACAGTATTGTAACCAGGATAAACCAGAAAAGCTTTTTCTTAACTTGAGATATTTTTCTTCCAAGCAAAAAAGCTCCGGCAGATTCGAGCAAAAGCCAGTTTGCAAGAATTACCCCAATCGAAAGCTCATTGCCGAGAAAAGCTATCATAAGCTCGCGCAGCAGAACTATTTGCGCTACGAGCCCGCTAAAGCCCATGATAATTACAGCATAGATTATTTTCTTTCTCTTGGCTATGTCCATATACCAGGTATTTTATGTCCACAAGAAGCACATTTCCCGTCTTTGATATTGTTTTTCATGACATTGAAATGAACCCGCCTGATAAGAGTTTCATTGCATTTGGGGCAAAACGTGGAGTTGTATTTATGCCCAGGAACGTTACCAAGTGTTACATAATGCAACCCAACTTCACGTGCAATATCATAAGCTCTTTCCAGTGTCTCAACCGGAGTTGGCGAGAGGTTTGTAAGCTGGTAATTTGGGGAAAACCTGGAAAAATGAACCGGAACTTCCCCGGATAATTCATCTCTTATCCAGACACACATTTCCCTGATCTCTGCCGCAGAATCATTTATGGTTGGTATGACCAAATTGACTATTTCCAGCCAGGTATTGCTCTCGTTGATCGTTTTTAAAGTTGTGAGCACCGGTTGCAGTTCTGCAGAGGAATTATCATATGCTTTGCGCGAAAACCCCTTTAAGTCAATTGTTACGGCGTCTGTATAGCGCAAAAGCGCTTTTAAAGGCTCCGGCCGGATATAACCATTAGAGTGCCACAGAATTCTTAAATTGGCTTCTTTTGCCAACTTTGCAATATCCAGTACATATTCATAAAACACTGTTGGCTCATTGTATGTGGAAGAGATCGTTGGCAATCCAAGTTCTAAAGCGGCATCTACTATGTCTTGCGGTGTATAGTTATAGTATCTGCCTAGTTCCTCAATGGAACGTTGCGAAAGGTGCCAGTTATGGCAATGCCGGCATCTGAAATTGCATCCTGCAGTGCCAATGCAAATCATCTGAGTACCGGGCAACATGTGGTGCTGAGGTTCTTTTTCTATAGGGTCTATGTTAACGGCCGAAGGTCTTCCATAAACAACATTATACAATTTCCCCCGGCGATTTTCCCTGTTCCTGCAAAAACCGCGCCTGCCAACGGTTATAGAACAAGTATGATAACATAGCTCGCATCGGACACGATTTCTCCCAATCGGAGTATAATACATTGCCTCCTTGCCCTGAACGCTTTCTGACATACCGGCACTGCCACCATAAGCGTCGAGAGATGAACCAAATAATCCGGGTACAATAACACCATTACCTCTTTTTATCAAACATCCCATTGATAAAAAAGCTGCACACCCTACCAGTGCACATTTTAAAAACTCTCTTCGATTTGCGGATTTCATCTGTTTATAATTTGGTAAGATATTGCTGCAAAAAAGTCTATAATTGCCAAATACCGTATATTTCCAGACCACAACCACTGCATCGTCCGTTTTTCAGCTCATTGCTTAATACTGAAAAGTGTGTGCGACTGATGAGCAGCTTTTCACACCCGGGACAATAGGTTGAATAATGATCATGCCCGGGTACGTTGCCTATATACACATAACGCAATCCGTTCTGCCGTGCTTTATCAGCAGCTGCTTCAAGAGTGCTGACCGGAGTTGGTGACAGATTGGTTAATTGGTAAGTTGGCGAAAACCTGTTAAAATGCAAAGGAATATAACTGCCAATGTTCTTATTTATCCACTTGCTCATTTTATCTATCTCTTCAACACTGTCATTTAAAGTAGGTATAATCAGGTTTACTATTTCAAGATGAACATTTTCCTGCCTTATGATCTTCAATGTATCTAAAACCGGCTTCAGGCTTGCCGATGAAATATCGTTGTAAAAACCCTCATCAAAAGCTTTTAAATCTACGGTAACGCCATTCATATATTTTAAAACGTCTCTGAGTGGCTCCGGGCTTATGTATCCGTTGGTGTGAAACAGCGTAAGCAACCCCTCATCTCTTGCAGCACGGGCAATATCATACATATATTCAAAAAACACTGTCGGCTCGTTTATGCTGTGTGATATGGATCTGCAACCTCGCCTTTTGGCAATGTTTACTATATCCTGAGCACTGTATTTGCGTGGAGTGATTTGTGCAGGACCTCGCTGTGAAATATGCCAGTTGTGGCAATGCTTACAACGGAAATTGCATGAGGCTGTAAAAACACATAGGTTGTTATGTCCGGGCAACATATGGTACATTGGTTCCATTTCAATGGGGTCTATCTGCAACCCTGCCGCATGACCGTAAACCAAACTGTACAGCTTACCCCCAACATTCTCTCTGACACGACAAAAACCGGTTCTGTATTCTATAATGATGCATTTACGATAACAAAGATCACAACGAACGCGACTCCTTTCAAGCCTGGTGTAGTACCTGGCCTCTTTAACAAATAAACTTTTCATCTTATGAGATCTTGACAATGACATGGCAGCTAAACCCGAAATGCAGGAATGCATATTTCCGGTATTGATGTTCATCAAACATCCTAACGACATAAAAGCACCTGCCCCAAAAAATGCCTTGCGTAAAAACTCCCTGCGATTCGTTGACTTCATTTTTGCTTAAATATTCGATAACTTTAAGGCTTGAATCTTATTAAATTGATTGCATCAGCGTGATTTGTTTTTCATAACCATCCTTTATATCATTCCCAGATGCCGTGAATCTCATATCCGCAATGATTACATTTTGCTTGTGCTATATGATTGCTTAGCACTGAGAAATGCGACCTGTGTATTAATCGTTTATCACATCCAGGACAATATGTGGAATTGTATTTATGCCCCGGAACATTCCCTATATACACATACTGCAATCCGGAATTGTGCGCTATATCCACTGCTCTTTCCAGGGTTCTGACAGGCGTTGAGGATAAATTTGCAAGCCTGTATGTTGGAACAAATCTGCTGAAATGAACAGGTACGTGTTCCCCAAGTTCATGAACGATCCAATCACACATTCTTTTAACCTCATCCGGATCATCATTCAGCGTTGGCACTACCAGATTTACAATCTCAAAAAAAATATTCTCTTCTTTCAGAACTTTTAGCGTTCGTAAAACCGGCTTCAGACGCGCTGATGTAACGTCTCTGTAAAATTCATCATCAAAGGCCTTTAAATCAATTTTTACAGCATCAAGATAAGTTAGAAGTTTGCGAAAAGGTGCCGGGTTGATATATCCGTTCGACACGATGCTGACTTTTAGTCCTTCCCTTTGTGCCATCCGGCTTATATCATACATATATTCATAAAACACGGTAGGTTCGGTATAGGTAAAAGATATTGAACGCACGCCTCGTCTGAAAGCTTCACTTACCATTTGCCCGGGCGTCATTTCATATTCTCTTACCCTTCCCGGACCTGTCTGTGAAATGTGCCAGTTGTGACAGTATTTACACCTCAGGTTACATCCCACAGTGGCAATACAAAGCCTTCTATGGCCTGGAATGAAATGATACAGAGGAGCTTTTTCAATGGGCCCTATATCATACGTACAAGGCTTACCATATACCATGCTGTAAAGCTTACCGGAAATATTTGACCTGACCCGGCACAATCCGCTCTCTCTATCGGCAAGGACACATTGATGCGGACAAAGCTGACATAGTACCCTGTTGTTTTCTAAAGCGGTATAAAACATGGCTTCCTTTAAAGGCGAAAATCCAGAAACAGACTTTCCTGAAGAGGTTGCAGACAAGGAAGCAAACATGCCTGACAGTAATATGTTGTTTGGTCGAAACAGCAACCCTCCTGCGCATACTATAGAAGCACCTCCTAAAATTAATTTTCTTATAAAATCTTTTCTGTTTGTTCTTTCCATTTACAGAAATATGTTTTACCGCACATAAATGAGCAAGAACCGTTAAAAATCAACCAGTTAAAAAAAAACAAATCCCGTCTTTTCAAAATTACCTGCAATCAATTCATATCAATTGCAGACCATAATATAAAAAAAGTTTTGAACATTTTTTTTGAAAACACGTTAAATGACTGTTTAAAATATTTGTATATTTGCGCCTTGATCAATCCGGAAGGAGGCATGATGCTATCCGCATCGCGTGCATGCCCATGACAATTCGTTTTTTACTGGATTGTAACAATAATTGCTGTTGTATGCAAAAATTAAAGAATGAAAGAATTGCAGCTGACAATCTTGCCGGGTTATACCAAAAAGCTGCAGACCGTTTCGACACCCTTCCTGCCTTTGCTACCCGGGAAAAAGCCCTTCAATGGAAGCCCGTTTCTTTCCGTGAACTGTATCACCAGGGTTTGGATCTGGCCACTGGCCTTATAGATCTTGGGGTGGAAGCGAGGGATCATGTGGGTCTGTTCGGTGACAACCGCTTTGAATGGATTTTATCGGATTATGCCGTGCAGTTTTGCGGTGCAGCGGATGTTCCAAGGGGAAGGGATGTGTCGGACCATGAGCTGGAGTATATTGTAAGCCATGCAGGTATAAAAGTTTGTTTTGTTGAAACAGAAATTCTGCAGAACAGGCTGCTTCGACTGAAAGAGCGGCTTCCGGCTCTTCGGCATATCATTGTACTTGATCCAAAGGCTCAGGTAAAGAAGGGTGTACGAAAGCTGAAGGACATCCAGGACACCGGCGCACGGTTACGAAATGAGGGTGACACGCGTGTTTTTGCCCGCATTAAGGGCATCAGGCCGGATGACCTCTTCACCCTAATTTATACCTCTGGTACAACAGGCAAGCCCAAGGGGGTGATGCTCACCCATGCCAACATGATCAGTCAGACCGCAAACATTCCCGGGATACATAATCCCAACGACAGGACGCTGTCGGTACTGCCTATCTGGCATGTGTTCGAAAGGGTGATAGAGATGTACACCATCAGTTTTGGTGGTTGTACTTACTATTCGAGCATTCAGAGCCTGGGTGAGGATATTATAAATGTGGAACCTACGTTTATGGCCTCCGCCCCAAGGTTGTGGGAGAAGATCCATGAGAAAATCCTGAAAAACGTGAAGAGATCTCATCCGGTCAGGCAGATATTGTTCCATATAGCCTATTTCCTGTCGCGGCAGTACAGGGTTTCGGTGTCCTTTCTTGGCAATAAAACGCTGGCAATAAAAAAGAAGCCATGGTGGGAACTGATGCTGTTGTACCCTTTTCATTTGGTACGATGGCTCATTGTCCTGCCCTGGTTCGGGTTCTTTAATGCTGCCGTGCTGGAGCGCATCCGGCTTAGCGCTGGTGGATCACTCGCTGCAACCATTTCAGGGGGCGGTGCCCTGCCCATTCACATAGACAGGTTTTTCAATTATGTCGGGATCCCGGTGCTGGAAGGCTATGGGCTGACAGAAACATCACCTGTAATTTCCGTGCGCCCCAAGCTGAACCTTGTGGTAGGTACCGTTGGGCCACCAATCAAGGATACTCAGGTAAGAATTTTGGATGTGGAAACCGGGCAAGTTTTGTACCCAAATAAAGACCTGGCTTATGAGGGACGATCCATGCGTGGGGAGATCCAGGTGCGCGGGCCCCAGGTAATGGCGGGATATTATAAGGAAGAAGAGTTAACAAAAAAGGCATTCCAGGATGGATGGTTCCGTACCGGTGACCTTGGAATGGTAACACACAATGATTGCCTGAAGATCCTTGGGCGATCCAAAGCCACTATTGTCCTGTCCAGTGGAGAGAATGTGGAGCCCGAACCCATTGAAATGCGGTTGCAGCAAAGCCAGTATATCGACCAGTGCATGGTTGTTGGTCAGGATCAGAAGTCACTTGGGGTGTTAATTGTGCCGGAACCGGAGGCTTTCAGGCACGACGGCACGCAACCTGCATCGCATGAGGATTTGGCTCAAAATAATGAGGCCATTCAGATTATCCGCCAGGAGATACGCAGACTGATCTCGGCTTCCAATGGATTTAAAAACTATGAGCTCATCAAGGATTTCCACCTTCTCAACCGGAGTTTCAGGGTCGGCCACGAACTCACCAACCTGTTTAAGGTCAAGCGTCATGTGGTGACAGAAGAGTTTAATGATGTCATTCAGGATCTGTTTCTAAACAGAACAAGTAAAAACATTTAGCCTTATGGAATTTCCTTCCCAACTTTTATATGCCCAGGACCAGGCCCTTCTTGCCATTATGATCTTCTTAATCATGCTTGGTATGGGATCCAGCCTGACCGTGAACGACTTTAAAGCGGTTGCACGCAGTCCCAGGGGTGTTTTTATAGGTTTTCTTTCGCAGTTCGGATTGATGCCCCTGATAGCACTCGGCTTAGCCATTGTACTTGGTCTGCATCCGGCTTTTGCCATTGCCATTATCCTCATTGGCTGCCTTCCCGGAGGGACAACCTCCAATATGTTCGCCTATTTTTCAAGGGGTTCTGTTGCTCTCAGTATTTCCATGACGACTGCTTCAACGGTGGTTGCCCTGTTTATGATGCCCATTTTGCTGAATCTTTATACTGTGCGATTTACGAATCAGATATCTGAGACCATGCGGGCTGCAGGTGCCGAGACAGACTTTGTCATCCCAACGGGTAATATAATCAGTTCCCTTGTTTTGGTTCTGGTGCCTGTGGTGATGGGTATGATCCTGAGAAAAAAGTCACCAGGCTGGGCCAAAACCGCCGAGGATACCGCAGGTTTTGTGGCCATCATGGTGATCCTTTACCTGATTCTTACCGCTTTTGTTCGTCATGGAGGATTATTCCTCCAGACACCCATCCAGGTATATATCGCCACCATCGGTATCGGTATGGCCGGTTTCTTTTTTGGATACTGGTTTTCAAGGTTGGTAGGGATGTATCCTTTGTTTTAGCGATCCATATCGCTTGAAACGGGAATTCAGAATGGCCCGGTTTCGTTTGCAATCATATTATTGAGTTTCAATGAACCGGTACAAAGCCAGATGCTGTGGCTTGCCATCTTGTATTCCACCTTCATTGTCATGTCTTCCTCGGTTATCACGCTCTATTTCAGGCGCAAAGGCAAGTTTGACTGGGATGTATATAAAAATACCCAGATTCATAATCGCCTATTTGGCGGGAAATATGTGACCAACTACCCGGGCGACTTTTTACCGGCACGTCTCAAAAAGGATCCCAGCCAGGGGACATCTCCCATACAGAAAAGGGAATGACCTGGGTTCACCTACTGCTTGAGTACTTCTTTTTTGTTTAGTGTTTCGCACGTCAATATGCAGCAGCATGTTGTCGGCGTGTGTTCTGTAAACCGAATCCTCCTTCCACATGATTAAGCTGTCGCGGGCGGCATCCAGCCGGCCAGAGATCCAGTTTCTCCTGGTAAGACCATCTCTCTCAAGGAGTCGTATTTTTTCTGTGCCGCAACCAATGCAATGTTACAGGCTTCCTGATATTCGCTTTCATACAGGCATGTTGCAAAATCTTCGCCAAACTGGTTTCAGAATACTGACCGCCCGGAACCTGTCCCTCAAACAACCATACCTTTGACTTATACCTACGGTAATAATCCCGCAACATCTCCATGCATACACCAGACTCAATAGCGTGCGATGCTTCTGATTGACCAACGCATCCAAAATGCCCTTTATCTCCTCTTTGCTTAATACATTGGGCAACCTGTGCTCCCTGCGCGGCCGTTCAATTTTATCTACAGTCAGACTGCATTTTACTATCTCTCTGACAAAAAGCTTGACAGCGTTGATCGTCTGATTCTGATAAGCAAAAGAGGTATTCTGCCTTTGGTTTCGTAAATTTGTAATAGCTGGAAACAGAATCCTAATGTATTCATCCAAAAAAAACATCATGCACAAACTGAAAAAAATATTTACATATCCTGTTGTATTTGCCCTGCTTCTGGTCAATGGCTGTGAAGTGCCGGAGCAGGAAGACAACCGGGAAAGACCGGTGCAAACAGGTGCCAATATCCCCGATTGGGCGCGTAATGCGGTTTGGTATCAAATTTTCCCTGAACGATTCCACAATGCCGACCTTACCAATGATCCGGTAGTCGAACGCGTGGGCGACCCCCACGGATGGGACCTCGGCGCCCCGGAAGGATGGGAAATCTCACCATGGACTGGCGACTGGTACCAAAGAGCCGAATGGGAACAGCGCGTGGGAACAGAATTCTATGACTTTGTCTACACCCGGCGCTACGGTGGTGACCTCCAGGGGGTAATCGATAAACTGGACTACCTCCACGACCTGGGAATCACTGCGATCTACTTCAACCCGGTATTCGATGCAGTATCTTTGCACAAATACGATGCAAGCCACTACCATCATATCGACCGCCATTTTGGTCCGGACCCGGAAGGTGACTGGGAGATCATGCAAGAGGAAGATCCCAATGACCCGGATACCTGGCAGTGGACATCGGCAGACCTGCTCTTCCTCGAACTACTGGAAAAAGCCAGGGAAAGAAACATACGTGTGATCATCGATGGTGTGTGGAACCATACCGGTCGCGACTTCTGGGCGTTTCGCGATATCAGGGAAAAGGGTGAAGACTCACCCTATAGCGACTGGTACAAGATCACGCGTTTCGATGATTCGTTTGATGATGGCTTCGAATACGAAGGATGGTGGGGCTATATGGGACTTCCCGAGTTCGCTGAGCATAATGATGACATCCACCCGGAAGTAAAAGAACATATCTTTGACGTCACCCGCCGCTGGATGGCTCCGGACGGTGATGTAAGCAGAGGAGTCGACGGATGGCGCCTCGATGTGGTAGAAGAACTGGGTAAAGACTTCTGGCGCGACTGGCACCAACTGGTCTATGATATCAATCCCGAAGCACTAACCGTAGCCGAAATATGGGACGATGCCGCCATCGAATTTGTCGGTGATGACCTGTTTGGCGTGGTGATGAACTACCGGTGGGCCTATGCAACACATGCCTTCTTCATCCAGCAAACCCTCTCCCCTGCTGTATTCGCCGAACGCCTGAATGCCCTGCTGGATGACTTCCCGGCAGATGTGAACCTGGCTATGCAAAACCTGATGGACGGCCACGATACCGAAAGGCTTGCCAGCATGATCGTCAATAAAGAACATGCCTATAAAGAATACAGCAAAATCCGCGACATTGACAGTACATACGATGTGCGCGCACCCAACGTCGATGAACGCCGCATGCAGCGACTGATCGCCCTGTTTCAGTACACGTGGAAAGGAACTCCCATGGTGTTCTACGGAACCGAAGCCGGCCTGTGGGGCGCTGACGATCCCGATGACAGAAAACCCATGCTTTGGCCGAATATGGAGCATGATGATGAATTAAATCATCCCTATTCAAGACCCAGGCCAAGAGATACAGTGGCTTTCGACCATGATCTCCACGCCTGGTACCAAAAACTCGGAGATCTCAAAGCAGCACATCCTGCAATGCGTACAGGGTCGGTGAATATCCTTAAAACTGCCGATATCGAAGGCGTTCTCGTGTATTCCAGACATGCAGATGACAATATGGCCGTTGTGGTCATCAACAGAAGCGAAACAGAACAAACCGTGGAGCTGTCCTTGCATGATCTAAACACCACACAGGAAAGCTTCTTTGAGAACATTGAAGAAGAGGAGTTTGTCGCAGATGATGGCATATTGAAACTTACCGTGCCTCCGGTATCTGGCCTTATACTGACTGAAAATTCGCCAGATTCATAATTTATGGCATGGGGTTTTTTCCGTTAACTGAGTGGCATTGGCAGGTTTTACGCAAAATGGGGGAAACAGGTTTGCCGGAATCCTATGTGCAGTATATACTCGATCGCCTGATGGGGATTTCCGTTACCACATCCTTTGCCGACCGGATAACCCTTCCGGGATGGCTGATCCCGACGATACTGTCTGTATATTTGAACATCAGGGCTGTTCGCAATATTATACGTTGACCGAAAATGCACGCACCATCAGAGCGTAGTTAATCCCTGTTATTTAAGAAATATTTTAACTTCTTCCAATAATCTCGTATATTCGTGAATGTAAATTATTTACCAATTCATTGATAACATGAAAAAAGCAGGTATACTCTTATTGATTGTCGGGATTGTCGGCCTCGCCTATTTTGGCTATGAAGCCATACAGCAATCGGAAAGCTTTGAAGTACTTGGTGTTGATGTAGCCGTATCCACCGCCAACTGGATGCCCGTAATTATAAGTGGCGTAATCGCCCTGATCGGCCTCGTCTTGGTCGTTGCCAAAAAAGGCAGCAGAGTTTCCTGATCATTGCTTCCAGGTTGATCTTATCATCAGCCTCTTTCTGTTTGGGGTAGTGTACAAAAAAGTGTACCTGCAGGACAAAAACATGGGGTAAAAAAAGTCTTTCCGGATTAACGTTTTTGGGGCACATTGCATTTAAATAACAGCCTGCACAATCCGGTTTCTTTGGCCGGCATCGACGTACAATAAAATCACACTAAAACGTGGCCGAATGACTTATTTCCAGAATTGCGACACTCACCTCACCTTCTCTGACTTCCACGGGTTGAACACCTCCCTGGCCATCCCATAGATTAGCATAGAGCATGTTTTCCTCTGAAATGAACAATGAATATTTTCCCGGTGGGAGTTCCGCCTGAAAAAAGCCCTCGGCATCGCTCTCTACTTTGGCTATAAGCACCGTTTCTACATTGGTATGGAACCCGCCTTGCAAGTGTTCGGAATTATTACGGCAGGTATATTCATGAATGTGTATGACCCTGCGCACAGGGTAACGCAGGCAGGTATTCTCCCCTTCCCCTTCAACAACAATCATTGGCATACAGTTTCCTTCTATGTTTATTACGGTCCCGGCCAGGCCTTCGGAAAGGTTAATTTTCTCCTGGTTATGTTTCAGTAAGGCCTCAATATTGTTCACCCACTTGCTGTCAGGTCCATGTCCCATTTTGTCGCAGGATTTTAAACTTGTCAGAATGATGAGGATTGAAAAAATTATTGTTTTCATCTTATCTCCCTTTTAAAAGGCCGCCATCAGCAGATCAATGTCTTGATAAGGCAAACGGAAGAATTCTCCGATGTACTGATTGGTCAGGGTGCCATTGAACAAATACACACCCTGCCGGACGCCCGGGTCACGTTTAAGCATGTTTTCAGTACCTCCCTCCTCTCCGATAGCGAGCAATACAGGGGCAAAGAAGTTGCTAAAGGCGTAAGAGGCAGTATTTGGTACACGGGAAGCGATATTAGGTACACAGTAATGGGTGATCCCAAACTTCTGGAATACCGGCTCCGAATGTGTGGTAATAGAACTGGTTTCAAAACAACCGCCCTGGTCAATACTGACATCTACGATCACACTGCCTTTTTTCATCTGGCTGACCATTTCCTCATTTACGATAATGGGCGTGCGGCCCCATGCGGAATGAATGGCACCAATGGCCACATCAGCGGTTTTTAATGACTTTAACAATACCTTGGGTTGTATAATGGATGTAAATATCCGTGTACCCAGGTTGTTTTGCAAACGGCGCAGACGATATACTGATGAATCAAATACTTTAACCAGGGCACCAAGGCCCATGGCTGCCCTTACGGCATACTCCCCTACGGTTCCTGCGCCCAGGATCACCACCTCAGTAGGTGTAATGCCTGAGAGACCACCAAACATACGGCCCTTCCCGTATTTCTTATCACTCAGGTATGCAGAGGCAATCAAAATAGAGGTATTTCCTGCAATTTCACTCATAGAACGAACCAGTGGAAAGGTGTTTGCCTTGTCCCGGATAAACTCAAAGGCAATGGCTGTAACCTTCTTGGATATCAGGGCCTTAAAATAGTCTTCTTTTTGCATGGGCAGGGCAACTGTAGAAAGAATTACCTGTCCCGGGTGTACAAATTCAAGTTCTTTATCGCTCAAAGGGGCCACCTTAAGGATGATGTCGGCCTGAAACACTTCTTTGTCTGAATATACCAATTGGCAACCCGCCTCTGCATATTCCTGATCCGGGAAAAATGCGTTCTCGCCCGCTTTGGATTGAATATAAATGGTATGCCCGTTTTGGATAAGCAGGGCAGCAGCTTCGGGTGCCAGGGCAACACGGTTCTCATCATATGTGGTTTCCACCGGGATGCCAATGACAAGCTTGTTTTTGCGTTTTTTTACCTCAAGCATTTCTTCCTGGGGGCTAAAATGCCAGGATTTGGAGAACATTACATAATCTTTTCCTGATCGTTCCATGTGCAATCTATGTTAGTGCTAAAGCAAGATTTTACATCATAACCCAAAGCTCAAAAGCGAATGAACCGCATCCCGCTCCGCTCTTCCATAAACACCCTGATGCTTCCTTCCGGCAAAATGGATATGATCTTTTCGGGCCATTCAATAAAACAAAAACTGCCCGGATAAAAATAATCTTCATAACCTAAATCATAAGCCTCTTCCAGAGTATTGATGCGGTAAAAATCAAAATGATAAAGATTTTGTCCTTTTTTCGAAACATAATGATTTACGATGGGGAAACTCGGGCTGGTTACCATATCGGTGACGCCCAACCGGCTGCAAATTGATTTAATAAAAGCGGTCTTCCCTCCCCCCATAGCCCCGAAAAAGGCAAAAACACGCGCATCAGGATATGTTTCCAACAAAATACCAGCCACATCTGATAATTCATCGATGTGGGCAGCCTGGTATTCTCTATGCTTTATTGTCACCGGCAATGCTTTGTTATTTTGCTTTCAGGTAAACAAGCGGGATCAACATCTCATCGAGAGAGCCCCCCCCATGCTGAAATGTATCTCTATAATAATTCACGTAATAATTATAATTGTTGGGATAGGCAAAAAAGCGGTTTTCCATGGCGAATATAAAGTTTGCACTCACATTGTCGTGGGGGAGAAAAATATCACCGGGATGACGCACATCAAAAACCTCTTTGGGATTATATTGCAGGTTTTTTCCTGTCTTATACCGAAGGTTTGTGTTGGTGTTCTTATCGCCGATCACTTTGGTCGGATGATTTACCCGGATGGAACCATGATCGGTGGTCAAGATGATGGGGATTTTCTTTTCAGCCAGCTGCCGGATAATCTCCCAAAGCGGTGAATGCTCAAACCAACTTTGTGTCAATGACCGGTAGGCTGCTTCCGTTTCCGCCAGTTCCTTGATCACTTCCATCTCTGTACGCGAATGCGAGAGCATATCCACAAAGTTGTAAACCAACACATTCAGCTTCTGATTGGTATAATTGCTCAGGTTACCCAGGAGTTTTTTCCCTGCCGTAAGATTCAATATCTTATGATAATTAAATGGGATGCTCGCCCCCAGACGTTTGATTTGCTCAACCAGCAATTCCGATTCAAATTTGTTGCGCGCACCCTCATCTGATTCCCTTATCCAGTATTGTGGATACTTTTTCTGTATTTCGCCAGGCATCAGTCCCGCAAAAAAAGCATTGCGCGCATATTGCGTAGAAGTGGGCAATATGCTGCAATAAATATCTTCCTGTTCCACGCGGTAGAGTCTTTCCACCATTGGCTGTATAGATTTCCACTGATCAAAGCGCAGGTTATCTATAAGGATGATAAAAGCATTTGTTTCTGATTTCAGGATGGGGAGGCATTTGTCGCGAAATACCGTATGTGAAAGAACCGGTTTATTATCAGTATGGCCCTTTAACCAGTCGATGTAATTTTCTTCAATAAATTGACAAAATACATTGTTTGCCTCTGCTTTCTGCATCAAAAATATTTCACGCAGGTTTTCATCCTGCGATTTGGAAAGCTCAAGCTCCCAATAAACCAGTTGCCGGAATATATCAACCCATTCATCAAAATCGAGCGAGACCGATAAATTAATTCCAATCTGCCTGAACTGTTGCTGATAAGCCATAGATGTTTTGTCACTGACCAGCTTGCGGTTTTCCAGGTTTTTTTTGATTGCCAACAGGATCTGGTTCGGATTAACAGGTTTAATAAGGTAATCGGAGATATTGCTGCCGATGGCATCATTCATTATGGCCTCTTCCTCGCTTTTGGTAATCATTACCACCGGAAGCCCGGGGTATTTGCTTTTAATCCGCTCCAGGGTTTCTACCCCGGTCAGACCAGGCATATTCTCATCCAGGAAAACAATATCAAAATGATTATCCTCAATCAGATCAAGTGCCTCAGCACCGCTATTGGTGGTGGATACATCATAACCTTTTTCCTGCAAAAATAAAATATGTGGTTTTAACAGTTCTATCTCATCGTCTGCCCAAAGAATGCGTGTGCTCATATTTTTTGTATTTTGCGCTAATCAACAAATTTAACCAAAAAAGCCGAGTTTTTTTCAATCAACATACCCAATAAATCTTAATATGGCCGAATTGCCCAATTATAAATTGAAAATATTCAATGATCCGGTATATGGCTTTATAAATGTGCCGGATGCGTCTGTTTTTGATATCATTGAAACGCATTATTTTCAGCGCCTGCGTAACATCAAGCAATTGGGATTGTCGCACCTGGTTTATCCAGGGGCCCTGCATACACGTTTTCACCATGCCATGGGCGCAATGTACCTTATGGGCCAAGCCATTGAAATCCTTCGTTTTAAGGGGCATGAAATCAGCGATACCGAAGCACTTGCCGTTAACCAGGCAATTTTGTTGCATGACATCGGGCACGGCCCCTTTTCCCATGCCCTGGAGAGCGCCCTGGTAGAGACCCTGGACCACGAGGCCCTCACCCTTATGTTCATGCAAAAGCTACATGATGACCTGCCCTATTCCCTTCAGGACGCCATTCGCATTTTTCAGGGAACGCATCCCAAAAAGTTTTTGCATCAATTGGTGTCCGGACAACTGGACATGGACAGGCTGGATTATCTCAATCGCGATAGTTTTTTTACCGGTGTTTCAGAAGGGGTTATCAGCTGGGACCGGATCATTAAAATGCTAAACATAAGTGGCGACCATTTGGTCATTGATGAAAAAGGCATTTACAGTATTGAAAAATTCATCATTGCACGCCGTTTGATGTATTGGCAGGTTTACCTGCATAAAACCGTCATATCGGCTGAAAACATGCTAATCAATACTTTAAAAAGGGCCAAAATGCTGGCCCTGGCCGGCGTCGAACTTTTTGCCACGCCTCCCCTGAAACGCTTTCTTTACAATCGATACGAAAAAGCTGCCTTTGACAGTGACAGCACATTACTTGAGGATTTTTCGCTGTTGGATGATCATGATATCTTTTCGGCCATTAAAACATGGACAAGGCATACCGACCCCATACTGGCATTTTTGTGCAAAGGCTTGGTGAGAAGGAATTTGTTCAGGATCAAGTTGCAAAAAAAACCGTTCCGGGAAGAAGAAATCCAGGAGGTTAGTGAAATGGTCCGGAAACAATTTCAAATCAGCAGTAAGGAAGATGCACGGTTCCTGATCAGTAACGGAACCACCAAAAACCACGCCTACGATCCCGGTACCGGGAACATCTTTATTCTGTCGCGTGATGGGACATTAACTGACATTGCCAAGGCAAGCGACCAACTAAACATCAATGCATTGTCCCACCCGGTGGAAAAATATTTTCTCTGCTATCCCAAGGATTTGGGGTGATGAAAAAATCTTCTTGGCTATCAATGCAAATATTGGTAACTTGCCCCCGCATTAACCCAAGTAATTAATGGATGGAATTTTCAGCCAGAGAAATTGCCGATTTGCTTCAGGGTGTTTGTGAAGGGGATCCGGACATAAGGGTATCACAGCTTGCCAAGATCGAAGAGGCAACAAAGGGCACAATGACTTTTTTAGCCAATCCGGCATATACAAACCATATTTACTCCACAGAAGCATCCATTGTTCTTGTCAAGGATGATTTTCAGCCCGAAAAACCCATACAGGGCACTCTGATCCGGGTAAAAGACCCCTATGGAGCCCTTGCCCGACTGCTTGAATTATATAAAAAAAGCAATCCCGAAAAAACAGGCCTTTCTAAACTGGCTTTTATTTCGCCCAGGGCACAAATTGCGGAAAACACCTACATCGGCGAATTTGCTTATGTGGGCGATGGTGTTGTGCTCGGAAAAAATGTCAGGGTTTACCCGCATACCTATATTGGCGACAACGTGCATATTGGTGACGACACCACCTTATACAGTGGGGTCAGGATCTATGAAAATTCACGCTTAGGGGCGCGTTGTACAATACATTCAAATGCAGTGATCGGGGCCGATGGATTTGGGTTTGCACCCCAAACCGACAACAATTACAAAAAGGTGGCCCAGATCGGGAATGTAATCATTGAAGATAATGTGGAAATAGGTGCCGGAACCACCATTGACCGGGCTACACTTGGTTCAACCATCATTCGCAGTGGCGTAAAACTGGATAATTTAATTCAAATAGGTCACAATGTAGTTATTGGCGAAAATACTGTCATGGCTGCCCAATGCGGCGTAGCCGGATCATCGAAAATTGGCAAAAATTGCATGATTGGGGGGCAGGTCGGCATCAGCGGACATCTGACCATTGGCAATGATGTAAAAATAGCCGCCCAAACGGGTGTATCATCCAGTATTGAAGACGGCCAGATCATCATGGGTTCCCCAGCCATGGAGGCTTCCCAGTACAAAAAATCCTTTGTTTATTTTCGGAATTTTGAGAAACTGGTCAAACGGATTGATGAACTGGAACAGGTAATTAAAAAATTAAAATCGTATTGAATCAATATTCTGAGTATGGACAAAAAGCAGAGAACCATCCATGCCCCCGTAAAACTTCAGGGTCATGGCTTGCATACCGGCAAAAACGTAACACTTACCATACAGCCAGCAGCCGAAAACACAGGCATTCGCTTTCTGCGGACCGATATTGGAGGAAATGCATATGTTGAGGCCGATGCCAAGCTGGTGTCAGATACTTCCAGGGGTACCACTCTCAAAAAAGACGGTATGCAAATTGCAACCGTGGAACACGTCCTGGCAGCTGTTACCGGAATGGGAATTGATAACGCCGTTATAGCTGTCGATTGCAGTGAAACACCTATTCTTGATGGCAGCAGTAAATTTTATACCGAAGCCATCCATAAGGCAGGAACGGATGAACAAAAAGCCATAAGGGATTATTATGAGATCAGGGAACCCATTCGTTTTTACCACAAGGAAAAAGATTGCGAGATCATTGCACTGCCAAGCGATCACTACCGGATCACATGCCTGATTGATTTTCAGTCGAAGGTACTTGGACACCAGCATGCCAGCATGAACCATATCAGCGAGTTTAAAGACCAGATCTCCGGATGCCGCACCTTTGTATTCCTTCATGAACTTGAATACCTGTTGGCGCAGAACCTGATCAAGGGGGGTGATTTGAGCAATGCCATTGTTTTTGTTGACAAAGTGGTAAACCAGGAAGAACTCAACCGCCTGGCAAAAGTGCTTAATAAACCGGCGATCGCTGTCCGGAAAGAAGGGATCCTTAACAACCTGGAACTGGCTTTTCATAACGAGCCTGCTCGTCATAAGATACTGGATATTATTGGCGATCTGACACTTGTAGGCAAGCGCATCAGGGGACATATCATTGCGTCCAAACCCGGGCATGCATCAAATGTGTTGTTTGCAAAACAATTGCAAAAAAACATCAAAGAGCAGTCCGGCCGGGAACAAATACCGGTTTATGATCCCGACAAACAGCCTGTTTACGATATAAATGACATCAAACGCATGTTGCCCCACCGGCCACCGTTCCTTTTGGTGGACAAAGTAATAGAGGTAACTGACACATCGGTGATAGCCCTGAAGAACGTGAGCATGAATGAGCCTTACTTTGTGGGGCATTTCCCGAATGAACCCATTATGCCTGGTGTGCTCCTGGTTGAGGCCATGGCACAGGCCGGGGGTATTCTGGTCTTAT
>PXAA01000045.1 GCA_003567205.1 Bacteroidales bacterium | reverse complement strand
TTCATACTGGAAGATCAGGTAAATGCCCCCGATAATTACCATGCCGATGAGGACCTCCAGCCAGAATATGCGTCGTTTTTGTGTCAGGGGTTCAAGAAAACTGGTAAACAAGGTGGTGGATGCAAATACCCCCAGGGTTACCGACACATTGGATACTTTGATGGCATGAAAAAAGGTAATCCAATGCAGAGCCACCACGATCCCAATGCCCAGCAAGGGAAAGATTTTGCGCATGGGAAGCCGGAATGGGATTCTGCGAAACAAAAAGAATATCCAGAGCCCCAAAAAAGCCATCAGCATACGGTACCATACCAGGGGAACGGCCGGCAAACTGATCAGAGCACCCAGGATGGCAGTAAATCCGAGCAGAACCACGACAAAATGCAGATGAAAATGTTTTGAAAGTATTGACTGGCTCATGTTCATCCGGTATTGAAAAAAGATTCCAGGGCCCGAATGGCATTGTCAAGCCGTTCATTCCGGGATCCGCTAATGATGAGGTACGGAAACTCATACCCTTCCAGTTCGCGGCGAAACCAGTCAAAAAAGAAATTCCGCATATGAGGATATTCCCTCTGGGGATCCGGCTCCCAGGGCAAATCAATATCGCATAAGAGATAAAGATCGTAGCGCCTTTTTTCGATTTGTTCCAAAATCCACGGATGACAATCTTTGTATTTATGGAGTTCCCAGATTTTGGCCACAATCAGCTCGGTATCACAAAACAAATATCTGTTGGCGGTTTTCACCAATGCATCTTCCCTGGATAATTGCTCCCTGGCGATGACCAGAATATCTTCGCGGCAGTAGGGCCGGTTAAGCCGGTCAACATATTCCCTGGCGTATTCAGGCACATGTACGGTATTAAAATGCCCGGCCAGTTGCTGGCAAAGCAGGCTCTTGCCGGTAGATTCAGGCCCGGTAACCGCAACTTTTAAAACAGGTGCCAAATACGTATGCTTTGTTTATTACCGAATGTGTCTAATATCTTATCAGGCTGGTCCGTTTTTCCGGAACGATCACCTGGATAAAGGCAACATCCTCCATGCCGTGGCAGGTGTTACAACTGGCCGCAAAGCGGTTAAAAGATTCCATAAATGCCTGTTTGTTGCCGGACGCTATGGTTGCCATCAATTGTGGTGCCGCCGTATTGACAAATTGTCCTGCCGATGCTTCCCGTTCAGGTCTGCGTACAAAACCCTTTTCCAGGTTTCCAAGCATTTCCTCCAGCTGATACTCGGCATATCCCCAGTTTCCGTCCATTCCGGCCCAATACAATTCATTGTATCGGTAACCGGTCTCCATCATGGTCTGGTCAAACCCGCCGATCTGGTTTTCGATGCCGGCGACGATCTCTTCGATGGTTTCACCGGCCCAACGTGTTTCATAACGTTGTTCTGTTTGCGGCTGACAGGCCGAAATAACGATGGCAGCCATCAGGACTGAAAAAACAATGTATGTGAATCGTTTCATAATATATGGGTTTTTGGTGAACGAATAAAACCTTATTTTTTCCCTGCAAGATCCAATATGAAGGCATATTCCCTGGCTTGCTCCCTCAGACGCCGGAAACGACCAGATGCCCCGCCATGTCCTGCCTCCATATTGGTATACAACAAAATTTCGGCATCCCCTGTATGCATTGTTCGGAGTTTGGCTGCCCACTTGGTGGGTTCCCAATACTGCACCTGTGAATCATGCAAGCCCGATGTGACAAGCATGTTCGGATAATCCTGTTCCCGGACATTGTCATAAGGGGAATAGGATAACATGTAATCATAATATTTCTTTTCATTGGGATTGCCCCACTCGTCATATTCTGCTGTGGTAAGCGGGATGGATTCATCCAGCATGGTGGTTACCACATCCACAAAAGGCACCGCAGCTATAATGCCCTTGAACAGATCGGGCCGGTCATTCACCACAACACCCATCAGCAGCCCGCCGGCACTGCCACCACCAGCGAAAAGGTGATCGGGGGCGGTATAATTCTCCTCAATGAGAAATTCTGCACAATCAATGAAGTCATTAAAGGTATTCTTTTTATTCAGCAGCTTCCCATCTTCGTACCACCATCGCCCCAGTTCCTGTCCGCCCCTGACATGGGCAATACCGTACACAAAGCCCCGGTCAAGCAGGCTTATGGCATTGATGGCAAATCGTGGGTCGGCGCTGGCACCATAAGACCCATAACCATACAACAATAGTGGATTGTTTCCATCACGGGCAATACCTTTGCGATAAACAATGGTCAGTGGAACTTCAACCCCATCGCGTGCCCTGACATGATATCTTTTTGTTTCATAATCATCAGGATCGAACCCCCCCAACACTTCCTGCTGTTTTACCAGGAATAAATCGCCGGTTTCCATGTTATAGTCAAAAGTGCTCATGGGTGTGGTCAGCGAAGTATAATTGTAACGCAGGATGGGCGTCGACATTTCGGCATTGATTCCGATAGTTGCAGTATACGCCTCTTCATCAAATGGCAGATAATGGCCTCTGCCGGTAAGCAAGTGCATAATATAGAGTTGCCGCAAGCCCATTTGTCTTTCCTGTAACACCAGGTAGTCATCAAAAAGTTCAATATTCTCAAGGAGAACATCTTCGCGGTGGGGAACTACCTCCCGCCAGTTATTAATGGTGGTGGCCGATTCTACTGTCTCCATCAGCCGGAAATTCTCCGCCTGGTAATTGGTCAGCACATAAAACTTTCCATTATATGACCAAATACGATAACGTACATCGCGTGTGCGTGGCTGGAAAAGCCTGAAATCATGATCCGGCTGATCGGCTTTTAACAGCCATATTTCGTTGCTCAGGGCGGCACGGATATTCAACATCAGGTAACGGTTGTCTTTGGATCGCGAAACACCAATATTATAGAAAGTTTCGTCGGCCTCTTCATATATCAGTTCTGGCTGCTGCCCGGCTATAAAATTGTACCGGTACACCTGATGATACCGGAGGGTCTGCGGATCAATGATGGTAAAAAAGAAGGTCTGGTTGTCGGCCGACCATACCACATCTCCCCCGGCATGGCTGATGCCGGTGGGTCGGATCTCACCTGTGGCAAGGTCTTTTACCATGATGGTGTATTGACGGCGCCCAACCGTATCTACAGTAAAAACCATCCAGCGGTTGTCGAGGCTGATGTCAAAACGCCCAACCCTGTAAAACGGATGCGGAGTGGCCAGGACATTGACATCCAGCATGATTTCTTCTGCTGCATCGAGGCTCCCGGGCTTCCGGCAATATACCGGATATTCCTTGCCCTCTTCGAACCGGGTATAGTAATAATACCCGTTGTTAAAATAGGGTGCCGATTGATCTTCTTGTTTGATGCGGCCCTTCATTTCTTCAAACAAAGATTCCTGGAGTGACTGCGTATGCGAGAGCTTTGTATGCAAGTAGTCATTCTCCGCTTCAATGTAAGCAATCACATCGGGGTTTTCCCTGTCGTTCATCCAGTAGTACGGATCGACACGGGTATCTCCGTGTATGACCAATAACTTTTCATGGGTTGCCGCAACGGGCGGGCTGATCTCCTCACCCTCATGGGATGGTGCACAAGACTGAATAATCCCAAACAAAAACATGTACACGATGATTTTTTTCATATGAATATCTTTTGCGAATGTTCAGAAAGCCCAATTCTCTGTGTCCAAATATACACAAAAACATAAATCCTCAGCACAATGATTTTTTGTAATCGGGCAGGGAAATGGTATTTTTGGATCCAGAAAACAATAGCAGCATATGCAAAAAAGTGTCAGCATAAACATATATGGCAGGGTCCAGGGGGTTGGTTTCCGTTATTCCACACAAGCCCGGGCCATTTCTCTAAACATCAAAGGTTTTGTGAAAAACATGTCCGATGGCAGTGTATATATCGAAGCCTCAGGAGACGAAGAAAAGCTGCAAAAGTTTATTCAGTGGTGCAGGCAAGGCCCCCCACTCGCAATGGTCAGCGATATCTGTTTAGAAGAAGGGGCAAATGCACACGATGAAGGCTTTGTCATCAGGTAAATTTTTTTCTACGGTTGCGTATCATTCAGATGAAGGCCTTTTCCTTTCCAGCAATATCACATTTTCTACATGATGTGTGTGCGGGAACATATCCACGGCCTGGCTTTTTACCACCCGGTAGCGGCTGCCCAACAATTCAATGTCGCGGGCTTGTGTGGCCGGATTGCAGCTGACATAAACAATTCGCCCGGCACCACTTTCCATAATCTGCTTTACCACCTTTGGATGCATTCCTGCCCTGGGCGGGTCCGTAACGATCACATCCGGATGCCCATATTGTTCCATCAGCCCGGTGGTAAACACCCCGGCCATGTCGCCCGAAAGGAAAATAGCGTTTTCAATTGCATTTAATGAGGCGTTGGTGCGTGCATGGTCCACTGCCTCATTCACGTACTCAATACCCACTACCCTGCGAGCCCTTGCAGCCAGAAAACAGGCGATGCTGCCTGTGCCGGAATATATATCATACACCACCTCCTGACCGGAGAGGCCGGCAAAATCCCTGACAATGGAATACAGGCGGCAGGCCTGTTCCGGATTGGTCTGATAAAATGATTTGGGGCCAATTTGAAAAGACAAATCCTCCATGTATTCTTCCAGGAAAGGACTCCCTTTGTATACCACAGGTTCAAGGTCAGCTATGCTGCTGTTTTGTTTCTGGTTTACAACATATACCAATGAGTGTAAATCAGTAAAATGGCAGTCGATGAATTGCATCAACATATTAATCGTCTTACTGTTGTCTTCACCAAAAACCATAAGAACCATTACATCGCCTTTACGGGTATTGCGAACAATCAGGTTTCGCAGCAAACCTTTATTTGCACGAAGGTCGTAAAAAGACATATTGTGCTCTACAGCAAAGGCCTTTATTACCAAACGGATCTCATTGGAAGGCTCCGGCTGCAGCCAGCATTTTTCGATATCCAATACTTTGTCAAACAAACCCGGAATATGGAACCCAAGGCCTTCAAGCCTGCTGATCCGCTGGTCTGAACCAATTTCTTCTTTCGACAGCCATCGACGGTTACTGAAAGTAAATTCCAGTTTGTTCCGGTAAAAGATTGTTTTATCTGAGCCGGCTATGGGCAAAAACTCCACCATGCCTGTATCAACTTTTGCAATGCGCTGCAAACTGTCTAAAACCTGTTGTTGCTTAAACTCCAATTGATTGGCATATGGCAGGTGTTGCCACTTGCAGCCGCCGCAGCTTCCGAAATGTATACAAAACGGCTGTACCCTCAGTGATGACAAACGGTGGACCATCCGAACCTCCCCTTCCATGTAATTTTTTCCGGACTTTTTCACTTGTACGTCCACCACATCGCCGGGCGCTGCAAAAGGGACAAACAAAACCTTGTCGTTTACACGGGCCATGGCCTTACCCTCAGCCGCCACACCTGTAATTTCAACATGTTCCAATAGCGGGTTCGTTTTTCTTTTCTTTTTTGCTGCCATGGTGATTATAAAACATTGTATTTACCCATGCAAAAGTAATGATTTGGAGTATTTATTACCTTTGCTCATCTAAACAAAGCTCATGATAATGAATCCAACAATCAGCGAACAGGAGGCCATACGCCGCGAAGCACTCGAACAGCTGCGGTCGCTGGGTATAGACCCCTACCCTGCCGAAACATATGAAGTCAATGCCACGGCCAAACAAATACTGGATCAATTTCCTGCCGACAACAGCCTGTACCAGGATGTCCGGATCGCAGGCAGGATAATGGGCCGGCGAATCATGGGCAACGCTTCTTTTGCTGAATTGCAGGACGAAAGTGGCCGCATACAGCTTTATTTCAACCGTGACGAAATCTGTCTGGGCGAAGATAAAACGATGTACAATACAGTGTTCAAACGTTTATTGGACATCGGGGATATTATTGGGGTCAGGGGCTTTGTATTTATCACAAAAATGGGTGAAACAACCATTCATGTGAAAGAATTCAAAATCCTTTGCAAGTCATTGCGCCCCCTGCCCATTGTCAAAGAGAAAGACGGCAAGGTATATGATGCATTTACAGATCCCGAACAGCGATACCGGCAGCGCCACCTCGACCTTATCGTAAACCCCGAAGTCCGGGATGTTTTCCGCCGGAGGGCAAAACTTATACAGAGCATGCGTGCGTTTCTCCTGGATAAAGATTACCTGGAAGTGGAAACCCCGGTATTGCAACCCATATATGGCGGAGCAGCAGCCAAACCATTCAAAACCTATCACAACAAACTCGACACCACACTCTACCTTCGTATCGCCAATGAACTTTACCTCAAGCGTCTGATTGTCGGAGGGTATGAAGGTGTATTTGAGTTTGCCAAAGACTTCCGTAACGAAGGCATGAGCCGCTTTCATAATCCTGAATTTACACAGCTGGAACTGTATGTGGCTTATAAAGATTATGAGTGGATTATGGGCCTGGTTGAAGAAATGGTGGAAAAGATTGTCTTTGACCTCCACGGGACAACGAGCATACCAGTGGATGGCCAGACCATCAGCTTTAAGCGTCCATGGAAACGTTATTCCATGTATGGGGCCATAGAACATTTTACCGGTACGGATATTTCCGGCATGGACGAAGAGGGCATCAGGAATTTTGCCCGCGAAAATGGTGTGGAGACCGACGATACCATGGGCCGGGGAAAACTCATCGACGAAATCTTCGGCGAGAAGTGCGAACCAAACCTGATACAACCAACCTTTATTACCGACTATCCCATTGAAATGTCGCCACTGGCCAAAAAACACCGCAGCAAACCCGGACTGGTGGAACGTTTTGAAACCATTTGCAACGGCAAGGAGATCTGTAATGCATTCAGCGAGTTGAATGATCCCATTGACCAACGGGCCCGCTTTGAAGAACAACTGGAACTGGGGCGGCGCGGAGACCCTGAAGCCATGGTGCTGGACGAAGATTTTTTAAGGGCCATTGAAACCGGTATGCCTCCAACGGCGGGCCTTGGAGTCGGCATTGACAGGCTTGCGATGATCCTGACCAACAAGCGCAGCATACAGGATGTGCTCTTTTTCCCGCAGATGCGCCCGGAAAAAACCAGTGCAGCAGTTGCGACCGGGAATGTATTTGGCCAGACAGGAATACCTGAAGACTGGGCCGGCTTGTTGGCCCGCGCTGGCTATAATGATCTGAAAGCACTCAAAGAAGCCAACCCCAATAAGGTGTTTAACCAATTATGCGGACTAAGAAAGAAACTTAAGCTCGAAATCCCTGCACCCGGGCTGGAAGAAGTAAAAGGATGGATTGATCAGATTGACATTAAATAATTGGTAAGCACCTGCATGGTGCAGTATTTATAAAGAAAACCCTGTTATAATGCCCATCTTAGGTTCAATTATCAAACGCGCCATTGAGCTTCGCAGTAAGATGCCTGCGATATTCCAGACCAGGGATGCCGCAAGGGCACAAAAAAAAGAGCTGAAAAAATTATTAAAAAAAGCCAGCAGTACTGCTTTTGGTGAACATTACGCTTTTCACGAAATCCTGAAAAGCAGCGATCCTGTCGCCAGGTTTAAGGAAGCCGTTCCCATCCACGACTACAATACCATATTCAGGGACTGGTGGTACAGGACATTGAACGGCGAACCCTTTGTCTGCTGGCCCGGGAAGGTTAAATATTTTGCCCTCAGTTCGGGCACTTCCGAAGCCTCTTCCAAACAAATTCCTGTTACCGGCACAATGTTGCGGGCCATTAAGAAAACAAGCGTAAAGCAGATCTTCTCCCTTGCCCGGTATGGTTTTCCAAGATCATTTTATGAAAAAGGCATATTGATGTTGGGCGGCAGCACCCATTTGCAATATAACGGAACATACTTTGAGGGGGATTTGTCGGGAATAACCACCAAAAACATCCCGTTCTGGTTTCAGCATTTTTATAAGCCGGGCAAGCGCATATCAAAGGAAAGGGATTGGCCGACCAAACTCAGTGAAATTGTCGCCAGGGCTAAAGACTGGGATATTGGTGTAATAGTCGGCGTTCCTGCCTGGTGGCAGATCCTGCTGGAAAAGATCATTGAACACTATCAGCTGAAACACATCCATGAGATATGGCCCAACCTGTCAATTTTTGTTCATGGCGGGGTTTCTTTTGGTCCTTATGCAAGGGGCTTCGAAAAGCTATTGGGCAAACCGCTAACATACATTGAAACTTACCTGGCCTCTGAAGGGTTTATTGCTTTTCAGAGCCGGCCCGACACCGACGGCATGCAACTGAGCCTTGACAACGGCCTGTTTTTTGAATTTATTCCCTTTAACTCCGATCATTTTGACGCGCAGGGAAATTTACGCCCTGATATACCTACACTCACTATATCAGAGGTGGAAGAAGGGCAGGAATATGCCCTCTTGTTAAGCTCCTGTGCAGGTGCATGGAGGTATATCATTGGCGATGTAATCAAATTTACCGACCTGAAGCGAAGCGAAATCGTAATCACCGGTCGTACCAAGCACTACCTTAATCTTTGCGGCGAACACATGTCGGTAGAGAATATGAATATGGCCGTTAAAATGGCTGAAGACCAACTGAACATTGAAGTACGTGAATTTACCGTAGCGGGTGTAAAACATGGTTCCATGTTCGCCCACAAGTGGTTTATAGGTACGAATAGTAAGGTAGACCCGGAAGCACTGAAAAAAAAGATAGACGATAATCTTAAGATCCTGAATGACGACTACCGGGTGGAGCGTATTGCTGCCATTAAGGATGTAATAATACAGGTTCTCCCGTCGAAGGTCTTTTATGATTGGATGCGCATGAAGGGGAAAGAAGGTGCCCAGAACAAGTTTCCCAGGGTGCTGAAAGGAGAGGTGTTGGATGAGTGGGAGGGTTTTGTGAGGAAGAAGTAATTAGCAATTAGTATTTAGTAATTAGTATTTAGTAGTATATAATTGGTGTTTTGTGGTGTTTTTGTGGGTTTAATGGGTTGTGCTAGGGAAATTTTTTACTTTCTAAGATAATCGACATGAGTGTAAGAGTGAGGTTTGCGCCCAGTCCGACCGGCCCTTTACAC
>PXAA01000137.1 GCA_003567205.1 Bacteroidales bacterium | reverse complement strand
GCGCATCAATACCGGGGCAAAATACGACAGCAAGGTATTTAAAAAAACGGTTGGATTAAACGGTGTGGGGACCAAAGCGGTAAATGCCCTGTCAAACTCCTTCCGGATTGAGTCCATTCGCGAGGGAAAATCCAAGGCCGCAGAGTTTGCCCATGGAAAACTCACCAATGATTTCGAGGTAACAGAAAGCAATGACCGTACGGGCACGGTGGTTACTTTTACCCCCGACGACACGATCTTTGGAAAGTTCCGATTTATAGACGATTATATTGAACAACTGCTCTGGAATTATGTGTTTCTGAACCGGGGGCTTACCATTATTTTCAATGGCCGTCGCCTGCATTCGAAAAACGGCCTGCTTGACCTGTTATCCAGAAATATTGACACCCCCATCTGCTATCCCATCATCCACATTCAGGAAGATGAGATGGAGTTTGCTATTACCCATAGCACCAGCCAGTACAGTGAAGAGTATTATTCCTTTGTAAATGGGCAGCATACCACCCAGGGCGGCACACACCAGGCAGCTTTCAGGGAAGCGCTGAACAAGACCATCCGCGAATTCTACAAAAAAGATTTTGATACCAACGATATCAAAACTTCGCTCATGGTGGCCTTTAGCATAAAAGTACAGGAACCGGTATTTGAATCGCAGACAAAGACCAAACTAGGTTCGCAGCATCTCGAACCGGGAGGTCCAACCATCCGCAACTACATTGGCGATATTTTAAAGCGCAGGCTTGATAACTACCTGCATATGCACCCTGAAGTATCTGAAGCCCTGCTCAAAAAGATCCTGCAATCGGAAAAGGACCGCAAAGACATGGCCAATATTAAGAAACTGGCCAGGGAGCGCGTAAAAAAAGCCAGCCTGCACAACAAAAAGCTCAGGGATTGCCGGGTCCACTATAACGACAACCACCCGCAACGGCTCGACACCACCCTGTTCATTACAGAGGGTGACTCTGCCAGCGGTTCCATTACCAAAGCAAGGGATGTGAACACCCAGGCCGTTTTCAGCCTGAAGGGAAAACCCTTAAACAGTTACGGCCTTACCAAAAAGATCGTTTACGAGAACGAAGAGTTCAACCTGTTGCAGGCGGCACTGAATATAGAAGAAAGCCTGGAAAATTTACGCTACAACAACGTGGTGATTGCAACCGATGCCGATGTGGATGGCATGCATATCCGCTTACTGTTGCTTACATTTTTCCTGCAGTTCTTTCCGGACCTGGTACGTAACGGACACTTGTACATTCTGCAAACACCCCTTTTCAGGGTTCGCAACAAAAAAACAACCCATTACTGTTATTCCGAGCAGGAAAAGCAGAAAGCCATCAAGTCACTGACCGGATCTCCCGAAATTACCCGGTTTAAGGGCCTTGGCGAGATATCCCCCGACGAGTTCAGCCATTTTATAGGCAAAAACATACGCCTGGATCCGGTCATTCTCAGGAAAGATTTGAGCCTGAATGAAATCCTAAGGTTTTACATGGGCAAAAACACCCCCGAAAGACAACAATTCATTATAGAAAACCTTCGTCTGGAACTGGATATCATTTGATCAGGAAACTGTCCCAGTCTGCCCATACCCGGAATTTATCCCTGAAGTCGTCCAGCTGGCAGCGAGGCATCACTATGGTTTCTGAAACATCCCTGCCAGGCATAATGTTGGAAAGGTTATCCCCCCTGGGGCTGATTACGGCAGAATCGCCTGAGTACACGATGTTGTTCTTATCCTTACCGATCCTGTTCAGGCCAATGACATAGGCCTGGTTCTCAATGGCGCGCGCCATAAGCAACACACGCCAAACATGTGAACGGCTGCCGGGCCAGTTCGCCACATTCAGCATGCAATCATAGGCAAATCCTGTTTCAGACTCATAGGTGTTGCGGCTCCACACAGGGAATCGCAGGTCATAGCATATCAGGGGCATTATTTTCCACCCCCGCAGCTTTACGATCAACTGGCTTTCTCCAGCCGTATAATATTTGTTCTCGCCGGCAAAGGTGAACAAATGCCGCTTGTCATAACACTGGTAGTTGCCGTCCGGGGGCATCCAGATCAGGCGGTTGTAATATTTGTCCTTTTCCCTGATGATCACACTGCCGGTAATCACGCATTTTTTTTTTGATGCATTTTGCTGCATCCACTGCATACTTCTGCCTTCCATGGGTTCTGCCACAGCATGGGGCTTTTGTGTAAAACCTGTGGTGAACATTTCCGGCAACACCACCAGGTCAGGTGAGGTGAGGATCTCTTTTATTTTTTTAGAAAACATCGCCAGGTTCCTGTCGATATCTTCCCAGAACAAAGGGGACTGAAACAGGTGAACAGTTAAATTTTGCATAATATGTCGGCGGCTTCTAGCAGGGTTTTTTCGGATTTTGCAAAACAAAACCTGAGTAAGTAATTGTTATTTGGTTTGTTATAGAAAGATGAAGTGGGCACGGCAGCGACCTTGTGTTCTTTCGCCAGCCACTGGGCAAAATCCATTTCGTCCTTGTCGCTGATGGTTTTATAGTTCAACAACTGGAAATAAGTGCCGCCCGCAGGAGTATAGCTGAATCGTGATCCTTCGAGGGCTTTCAGAAAATAATCCCTCTTTTCCTGGTAAAACGGGCCCAGGCCTCCGTAATGGCCACTATCCTGCAGAAATTCGGCAATGGCATGCTGTACCGGTGTATTGGAACAAAAAACCATGAATTGATGCGTTTTCCTGAATTCCTTCATCAGGTTGGCAGGAGCCACACAGTATCCGGTTTTCCAGCCAGTAGCATGAAAGGTTTTACCAAAAGAGCAGGTTACCAGGCTTCTTTCGGCCAGTAAAGGATAACGGCAAACGCTCTCATGCACCTGCCCTTCAAAGATGATATGTTCATACACCTCATCGCTGAGGATAAGGATGCCGGTGTTTTTTACCATCTTTTCCAATTCCAGCAAATCTTCTTTTCTGAGTATGCTGCCGCTTGGATTGTGCGGACTGTTGATGATGATCATTTTGGTCCGGTTGCAGATCAGACGCCTTACCTCCTCCCAGTCTATACGGAAGTCAGGGGCCTTTAGCTCACAAGTGATGGGAGTTCCGCCATTTAGCCTGATGGCAGGTATGTAGCTGTCGTACGCGGGTTCAAAAACGATCACTTCGTCCTCATCGCGCACAAAAGCAGAGATGGCCGCAAAAATCGCCTGGGTAGCGCCCGCAGTTACCGTGATCTCTGTTTCCGGATGGTAGTCGGCACCATAGAGTTCAGCGGTTTTTACGGCAATGGCCTCCCGCAGGGCGGGCACACCTGGCATGGGGGCGTATTGGTTATGGCCGGCACGCATATGTTTGGCAACCAACTCAATCAAAACCGGCGATACCGAAAAATCAGGAAAACCTTGAGATAAATTGATGGCATCATGCTCCCGCGCCAATTGTGTCATTACCGCAAAAATGGAAGTCCCTGTGTTGGGTAATTTACTGGAAACCGCATCGGGGAATAATTTCATGGAACATTATGTTTTATTAGCCGCATCAGGGGCCGATGAATATGATTGATATAAAAATCGTAATTTTGCAAAGAATTACGGATTATAAAAATAATCATTTTTTAACGATCCCAGACATAAACCAAAAGGATTGAATACGTATGAAGACCATTGATAACATTAGTTTTAAAGGAAAGCGCGCACTGATCAGGGTAGATTTCAATGTACCGCTCAACGACCAGTTGAAGATTATCGATGACTCCAGGATGCGGGCAGCCATCCCAACCATTAAAAAGATTCTGGATGACGGCGGCGCAGTGGTTCTGATGTCCCACCTGGGACGCCCAAAAGAAGGCCCTGAAGACAGGTTTTCTCTCCGTCATCTGCAACAACACCTGGGCAAGCTGCTCAATACAGAGATACAATTTGCCGACGACTGTATTGGTGAATCCGCAAAAAAAATGGCCGCCTCGTTAAAACCAGGGGACGTGTTGCTGCTTGAAAATCTCCGGTTTTACAAAGAAGAAACCAGGGGCGATGAGGAATTCGCAAAACAATTGTCTGAACTGGCAGACGTTTACGTAAACGATGCCTTTGGAACTGCACACCGCGCCCATGCCTCCACAACTATTGTAGCAAAGTTCTTCCCAAAACAGAAGGTTTTTGGATACATTATGGTCAATGAGCTGAAAAGCATCGACAAGGTCCTGCATGACACCCAAAAACCATATGTAGCCATAATCGGGGGAGCCAAGGTAAGTACCAAAATTGATGTCATTGAGAACTTGCTTGATAAAGCGGACGAATTGATCATCGGGGGCGGTATGATGTTCACCTTTATTAAAGCCCGTGGTGGTAAAATCGGCAACAGCATGTGCGAGGATGATTTCCTGGAAACAGCCCGACAGATCATAAGTTCAGCCAGGGAAAAAGGTGTGCGGATCAATATTCCCACAGACGCCGTCATTGCCGACTCATTTTCCAACGATGCCAATACCAAAGAAGTGAATGCCGAAAATATTCCCGATGAATGGCTGGGCCTGGATATCGGAAAAGAAAGCATCGGAAAGTTTTCATCCATCATCGAAAAGGCCAAAACAATCCTCTGGAACGGCCCAATGGGTGTATTTGAAATGGACAATTTCGCGCATGGTACCAAAACCATTGCACAGGCCATCGCAGATGCGACCAAAAAAGGGGCTTTCTCACTTGTGGGGGGGGGTGATTCTGTGGCCGCCATCAACCAGTTTGGGCTCGAAGACAAGGTAAGTTATGTAAGTACAGGCGGCGGCGCTTTGCTTGAATACATGGAAGGCAAAGTTTTACCAGGCATACAGGCCATCAACGAATAAACCTTGCCAGGGCTTCTGATGTCTTAATTTGAGCTTGTAAGTTTTCTGATCACCCGCAACAGTTTGTTTTCATCGATGGGTTTAGAAAGATAGTCGTCCATTCCGGCCTCTATAAAACGATCCCTGTCTCCTGGTATGGCATAACCTGATATGGCCAGTATGGGTGTATAGTTGTCATTCCCCTCTATCTCCCGGATTTTTTTTGCGGCCTCAAACCCGTCCATTTTGGGCATTTGGCCATCCATCATAATCAGGTCATACTTATCAGGCGCGAACAATTCAATGGCTTCCAATCCATTGTATGCTGTTTCCACATTCCACCCCTGTGATCGTAAAAACTGGGCCAGGTATTTCCTGTTGATGGTATCATCTTCCACAACCAATAGTTTCAACAACTTTTCCTGAATAGTATATTCCTGACCACAAGGATCAGACACCTGCCCACCATAAGTCTCTGTCAGGGGTATGGTGAAAAAAGCAAGGCTGCCTTCCCCTGGCTTGCTTTCAAAACCGAGCTCGCCACCCATAAGATCGACCAGGCTTTTTACAATGCTCAGGCCAAGTCCTGCTCCCTTGTATTCCTTTCGCGTAGAATTATCCAGTTGACTAAAGGAGTCAAACATCAGCCCTATGTCTTGCTTGCGAACACCTATTCCGGTATCCCTTACAGAACACATTAATCCCCGCTCCTTTTTATGGGAAATAAATTTGCGGGCATAAATGGTGATATCACCGTTTTTTGTAAATTTTACGGCATTGCTGATCAGATTGTTCAAAATCTGCTGTATTTTTTGCTTATCTGCGCAAATACAATCAGGCATATCGGGTTCAATCTGTAAAAGGAATCTATTGTTTTTCTCTTCTGCCTGCAGTGTATATAATTTTATGACCTCCCCGATCATATCCCTTACATCAACATTATGGCAGACAACCTCCAGTTTGTTTGCCCTGATTTCAGAATAGTCAAGTATGTCATTGAGGATCATCATCAGGTTATCTGATGATAAAAGGATGGACTTCAAAAATCCGCTTTGTTCGGCATCCAGCTTTGTTTTTTCAAGCATTCTTGCCATGCCGATAATGGCATTGAGCGGGTTGCGCACCTCATGGCTCAAGTTGGTTAAAAACTCTGATTTGGCACGGAAAACGCTTACGTCGCATGAAATGTCCAAATTATGTGTGCTACCCTCCCCGCACAGGCGCAAACTTTCACGAACAGCCTTCAGCTGTGTTTCGGCATGAATCTTTTCGGTCCATTTGTCTATTATCAGGGGCAAAAACTCCAACACATTTTCCTGGCGCGGAAAAACCTCATACACCCCCAGGGCCTTCACTTCCCTGACGCTGGCAACATCTGCCGAGTCCAATAAAACCAGGCTGTTAATAAAAAGAGCATGCGCATGAAAATAACGCAATACCTCTGTCCAGCTTTTTCCATGCAACCCCGAATCAATGATGTAGAAATTGATGGTCAGGTTATGTAGTCGTTCCCAGTCAACGGCGCTTTCAGCACTGTCCAGGACACTGCTCTCATAGCCTTTTCCCGCAAGTGACTTCTGAATATTATTGCCCAGCTCATGATCCGTGGTCAATATCAACACATGGAAGCCCTCCCGGAGCCAACGATCATCAACAAACTTGTCTTGTTTATTTTGCATACCATTGCCTTGTTTTACCGGGGTCATAAAAATACACAAAAATATCCACGTGGGCTAGCCGTTTAACTTAAGAATCAAGCCATTTTAAAAAACAGTTGGCCCGTGGCAAATTATCCGGTCATCATAAAGCCATGAAAACTTTTTGTAATTTTGTCATCCAAAATAAACCCGATATGATGAAGCATTTAAAAAAACTACTCATGATGCTGCTGGGCATCTCCCTATTGGTAACAGCTTGTGATCCTTTTGACGATGACGACTCTTCGCCCGAAGAGGTTCTGCAGATGCAGATGCCCTTTACCCAATACATTGTTTCATACTGGCGGGGCATAGATATGGGCCGCTTCCAGTTGCAGTGGTCGCAACAACTCAGCGGGGTGAGCGGCAGGAATCTGGCCATCGACCGTTACCAAATGGAGCGTTTTGATACCGAAGACATCTGGTACTTTTATTACGACCATATTTTCCGCGACCTGCAGAACATCATCGGGGCTTCAACTGAGATCAACGCAAGGGCCTACCGTGGCATCGCCCGCATACTCCAGGCTTATAGCCTTGGGTTTATGACGGACACCTGGGGCGATGTTCCACATGAATTCGCCATGGGGTATTTTTCGCAGGTCAACCTGGTTACCTACGACGAACAGCAAAATGTTTACATGGAGATCATGCAGTTGCTTGAGCAGGGCGTTCAGGATCTGAATGCAGCCTCACAGAGCGGTGGTCTGCTTCCCGGCCCTGGCGAAGACCCTATTTACCAGGGTGATCTTAACCAGTGGAAGAAGGCAGCCAACGTAATCAGGCTAAGGCATTTACTGCGCATGGCCAATCAGTCTGGCAATTACAACATTGCCCTGGGCTATATAACCAGCCAGCCAATGTTTGCCGGCAGCCACGACGACATGGTTTACGCCTACCGGGAAGACCTGGACCAGGTCAACCCCCATTATTTTTTCAGGCAAGTGACCCGTGCCGGCAATTTTTTCGTACAGTTGCTCCTGCAAAACAATGACCCACGGACCCCCCACCTGCTCACAAAAAACATTTATGGCGAATACGTGGGCACCCCTCCGGGTTCGGCTATGCAGAATGCTTCCTCGCCGGGGCCTGCAGTGGCATCGCAGACAACCCCCCTTGCCTTGATCACTTTCACCGAACAGAAATTTATTGAAGCCGAGGTACACTTCAAATCAGGGCAACAAGCCCTGGCCGATGCGGCTTTTCAAGAAGCCGTTATTTCCTCCCTGCGCTCCTTTGGTATAGAAGACCCGGAGTGGGAAGCGGAACACGCATCCATTGAGAACGTTGACCTGGAACAGATCATCAATGCGAAATACGTCGCCCTTTTCCTCAATCCCGAAGTTTGGTCAGATTACCGCAGAACAGGTTATCCTAACCTGGAAGCTTATAATGCACAGGAAATACCCCGGCGCTTTTTGTATGCAGAACGGGAATACAATATCAATTCTGCCAATGTGCCACCGGATGTGGATATGTATACCCGGATGTGGTGGGACGTGGAATAAGTAAGTAGTTAGTAATAAGTATTCAGTATTTAGTGTATTACAAAGATCCCCAGTCGAATTCACGACTGGGGATCTTTGTTTGGTTTCCGGTCGAAGCCGGAAGAGATTTCTTATTTATTAATTCTGATCGGCTTCTCCGATTTGATCATTGGCATCTAATTCAGCCTGCGGGATGCTCCACTGCCATTGGGGAGCTCCTGCTGCCATTTCCATAATACCCGCCATGCCCGGGTCATGTCCCATACCTGTACGATCGAGCGGCAAGCCCTGACGCTTGATGTCAATCCAGCGGTGGCCTTCGGCCCACAGCTCAATGCGACGGTGCAACATGATCTCTTCCAGCAGGGCATTGCCTGTGTTGGTAGAAAGCGTATAATTGGGGTCGCGCTGGCTGATGACATCATACAAGGTTTGTGCGGCGGCACCATCCTGACCCAAACGAGCCTGTGCCTCGGCCTTGATCATGAACATTTCGCCCAGGCGCATGTAGATATAATCCGCTTCCCAAGCCCCAAGTACCTGAACCAGTTTTTTCATCTGGGTCAGCGGGGGAATGTTAGCACCAAAGCCACCATAGCTTCCTACAAAAGACAGATCCGGGGGTACCCAGAGGTTTTTCCTGCGGTCACTGTCCGGGATATGGTCATACAGCCAGGGGCTGATCTTTTTCTGTCCGCCCAGGGATGCATAGGTCATAAAACGGGGGTCCATGTGGCTCATGTAAGAAGCATAGATGGTGGCATGCTCCGCGCCGATGATAGAGCCCCACATCCACTCCGACGACAGCGCCGCGTTGTTGAATCCAGACGGGGCAGTATAATTATAACCGATCACATTGCCATCATCGTCATGAATAAGTGCAAACTGCTCGGGATAATCTCCGGGTCCGAACAGGTTGCCGGCGCCGTGATAGCCAATGGCCAGATTCGCATGGTCACGTGCAAGTGCCCAATCTTCACTGGCCAGCCCTACCCTTGCCATAAAGCCATGGGCAGTGGCCAGGTTGATGAAGGAACGGTGCGGCCGTGAGTTGTCGCCATCAAATAACGCTATGGCTTCCGTCAGATCCGATTTAATCTGGGCAAACACCTCAGAT
>PXAA01000012.1 GCA_003567205.1 Bacteroidales bacterium | reverse complement strand
GGCCGCACCCGCTTGTTCGGCAATTTCGACATTTCCTATTCGAGCACCTGGACACCCTATGCACGTGGAGAAGACGGCCAATTGATCGACCGGTTTTTATGGGAGACCGAGAGAAGATTCCTGCGACTCAACAACACCAGCTGGGGCCTTAACCTCAATTATTCGATCAGGTCGGGGCCTTCGCCAGGGCCCGGTGCTCGGGATGATACCCGTGAAATGCGGCCCGCCGCAGGGATGCCCCACGGCAGGGGCGATGCCCCCGGCTTAACCGACAACGGCATGCCCGAAGAACAGATGCCTGTCATGGCGCCGGTAAACGGGGTCGATTACAACGTGCCCTGGAACCTGACCTTTACTTATTCCTTTAATTACAATGCCAGATACCGCCATTTGGATGAAAGCATGGACCGTAATTATATCCAGAACCTGTCGGTCCGCGGGGATGTTCACCTGACCCCGAAATGGCGTGTGGGTTTCAGGACTGGTTTTGATTTTGATAACAAAAAACTTACCTACACATCCATTGACGTTTACCGGGACCTGCATTGCTGGGAAATGACCTTCAACTGGATACCCATGGGTTTCAGGCAGAGTTACAATTTTACCATCCGTGTAAAATCCAGTGTGTTGCAGGACCTGAAACTGACGCGCCGTACCCATCACATCGACAGGGGGATGTTTTAAAATGCCGGTACATGGATCATTGCAGGGGATAATCTACTTCGAGTTCTCCGCAGAGCGATTGCAGTTGTTCCTTTACTTTGTCTTTCAGCCTTATGCCCGTTTTGGCATTCGCTGCCTCGGCTTCCCTTTCGGGATCGCCCGGGATCAGAACTCTTTCGGCCCCCATGGCCGGTCGTGCACTGCGCAATGTCTGTATCCACAGGTCCATGCCACTGAGGAAGTCTTTGGCGGGAAGGAATGCATCGATGCGCAGGGCTCCGAAAAAATGGCCGGTGCCTTTGCCCGGCAACCCGTCCTTTAGTGGTAGCCATGCTACAGAAGGAGGCACAAAAGGGCCAAAATTGGCCCCCGACAGCAGGGCGGAAAAAACGTCTATGATGGCGGCCATGCAGTAGCCTTTGTGACTTCCGTATTTGCGGCTGCTGCCCAGGGGCAGGATGGAGCCACCGCGGGTGAGTATTCCCGGATCGGTGCTTGGGTTGCCATCAGAAGACTGCACAAATCCTTTTTCAATAGGCATTCCTTGTTTGTGCAGCAGGTCCACTTTGCCCCGGGCAATGGCCGCTGTGGCAAAATCTGCGACCATGGGCGGTTCCTTACCGGCCGGGACGGCAACCGCCAAAGGGTTGGTGCCAAGCATACCCTGGGCAGAGAATGTAGGGGCCACCAAAGGGTTGGCATTGCACATGCACAGGCCGATCATATGGTGGGGCAGGGCCTTCATGGCATAATACCCGGCGATGCCGAAATGGTTGCTGTGTTGTACAGCCACCCAACCGCTGCCTGCTACCCGGGCCTTTTCGATGGCATATTCCATGGCGCGGTTTGCCACTACGGGACCCAATCCGTTGTCGCCGTCCAGGGTAAGGGTCGAGGGACTCTGGTGAATCACTTTTGGCGTGGCATTGGCCCTGATCCGCCCGTTGCGGAGCATGCGGATGTAATCGCTCAACCGCAGCAAGCCGTGCGATGGAATGTCGCGCAATTCAGCGGCAACCAAAACATTGGCCGTGGTGCTTGCATCGTTATTAGACAGGCCGCATTTTTTAAGGAGTTGAACGCAAAGTTGGGTTAAAGTGGCAGGATCGTACATTTTTTTGATCAAAAATAACAAGTTTGGATAAGTTTTCATGAAATTTCATTATTTATTTTACCTTTGCATATTCGCAATAATCAATCAATAGAAATCCAATGAAAACAGCTATTCAAATTGTTCTGGCCATCGCAATCGTTGTTCTGGGTTATTTCATTTATGAAAGCATTATGGAGCCTGTTCGATTCCGTCAGGAGGTTCAGCTGCGTGAAGCAGAAATTATACAACGCCTGAAGGATATACGCGAAGTTCAGAGATCACATCGTTCCAGGCACCAGCGTTTTACGGCCGATCTTGATTCACTTGTGCAATTTTATAAACTGGACTCCCTGACTCTTGTAAGGGCCATCGGATCTGTACCTGATACGCTGACAGAATCTGAAGCTGTCCGCCTGGGCATCGTAGAACGGGACACTTTGTGGATAGCTGTCAGTGACAGCCTGCTCAGGCATGCCAGATACCCCATCGAAGAGTTGCCTTATGTGCCGTATGGCGGAGGGGAACGCTTTGAAATGCAATCTGGTTTTATTGAAAGGGGACTTGTGAGACTGCCTGTTTTTGAAGCCTCTGCACACCCTTATGTTTATATGGGAGATCTTGATAACTGGCGCGTCTATTACACACGCGAAGAAGGCCTTCGGGTCGGATCAATGCAGGAAGCTGTTCTGGACGGCAACTGGGAGTAACAAAATATTATCAATATGTCTGGCCCCTTCCGGAACACCATACGAATTGTTGACCCGGTATGTGAAACAGGGACAGAGTCAAAAAAAAACCTATCCATCGAGTTGCTGCCCGATGGATTCGTTTTTTCATTACTGGATGTGGACGCATTCCGGTATATTGCCCTTGAAGCATACAAACAGGAACACAACGGCCACATAAGCCATTACCTGAAACACCTGGGTGGGTTTATGAAGGACAACAGTTTGCTGAACCAGCCGTTTGAACGGATCAGCGTTTCTTGTTATTCCCCCCAACTGGTTATTGTCCCCAATGACCTGTACCGGCACGATGACCAGGAAGCATTGTTTGGTTTCTGTGCCAGCTTTCAGCCCAAACATCATTTGCGCGCCGACATTCTGAATATTATGCAGTCTCGTGCCATATATGCCGTCCCGGATGAAGTCATTTCTTTTTGTGAAGAACACATGCCCGGTTACCGGCTCAGGCATCATGGGTCGGTACTGATTGAAAGCGTGATGGCTGCCCTGACCATCGAAAACTGGCATACCGACATGGTATTGCATGTCAAGCCCAGGCATTTTGATGTAATGATCCTGGAAAAGAATAAACTGCTTTATTTCCATTCTTTTGAAATACAGTGTTTCGATGACTTGCTGTACTATTTGTTCTATGTGTTGAAACAATATGAAATGCAGGCCGCAAAGCTCAAACTGGTGCTCATGGGGGAGATGGCCATGGATTCGGATAATTTCAATGTGCTCAGGTCTTTCTTCGGTGAAGTGCGTTTTCCGGAACGGAATGACATGTACCGGTACAGCACAGACTTTGAAAATGTGCCCTATCATTTTTACTTCAACCTGTTAAACCTGGACTCATGCGGATAATCGGGGGCCGGTACCAGAGAAGACTGATCCGCCCGCCTGCCGGCCTTCCTGTCAGGCCCACTACCGATAAAGCCAAGGAAGCATTGTTCAATGTGCTAAACAATCATTTTGATTTTGAATCAATCCGTGTACTTGACCTGTTTGCAGGTACCGGAAGCATCTCTTTTGAGTTTGCCTCCAGGGGTGCGGAGGTGGTGGCCGTTGAGAACCACCCCCGCTGTGTGCGTTTTGTCCGGCAGGTAGCGAAAGACCTGTGCATGGAACAGCTTTCGTGCATCAAAGCGGATGTATTCCGGTTTTTAAAACATCAGCAAAAACCATTTGATATTGTTTTTGCCGACCCGCCCTATGACTTGCAGGGAATCGCCGAATTGCCCGATATTGTGTTCGCAGGCAAATTGCTTACCGAAAGCGGCTGGCTGGTCATCGAACACTCATCAGCGTACGCATTCGACACTCAACCCCATTTTTTCAGGCAACGCCATTACAGCAAGGTGCATTTTAGTTTCTTTAGCCCGGAACATGGACCGCGTTAAGATTTTTGCTAATTTTATCATGGTGAACACATTCAATATTTTTACTCAGTATAAGCCATCGGCCTATGAAACGAATTGCCTTATTTCCCGGATCGTTTGATCCCATTACCCGTGGTCATGAATCCATCGTCCTGAGAGCACTTCCGCTCTTTGAGAAAATCATTATTGCCATAGGGGTCAATGAGCAGAAAGATGCCTTCTTTCCTCTGAAAAAGCGCAAGGCGTGGATTGAACAAGTATTTGCCCCTTACCCGAAGGTGGAAGTAACCACCTACGGGGGGCTAACCGTTGACCTGTGCAGAAAACTGGATGCGAAATTTATCCTCAGGGGCTTGCGTACTTCGGCCGATTTTGAATTTGAAAGAAGCATCGGGCAGATGAATAAAAAAATGTACCCGGAGTTGGAAACCGTGTTTTTGCTGACAACACCCGAACACACAGCGCTCAATTCTTACATTGTCCGTGATATCATCCGGCACGGGGGCGATGCAACCCCATTTATTCCGGATGCCCTGGACATAACGGCCTATCTTCCGTAACCATTGTTTGTATGAAACTTTCCGGTATTTTGCCTTTGCTGGCCTGTCTGCTGTATTTCGCTCCGGCGAAAGCAAATGTTGTGGTCACCGGGATGTTTCCGGGGGCGGCGGGCGAAGAAGTGCGCCTGATGGAATACATGGACCTGATCAGTTACCGGCCCGGAGAGGCAGATGCCCGCATAATTGACGCCGATGGCAGCTTCCGCTTTGAGTTTTATTTGGATGAACCGCGTCTGATGTTTTTGCGGATCATGCATGGCCGGAATGTTTTCTATGCAACGCCCGGCAGCGAAATACATCTGTCTTTCGATTCTTTAAACCTTGACCAGCCGGCTTTGCAACGAAGTTTCCCGGTGAACATCATCCATTTGGATGATACCCTTTGGGGGCTCAACCGGCTCATCCGGCGCATGGACGACATGGTGGCTGATTATCTGGAAACCTATGTTGCCGGTAATATACGTGGCGACCACCGGCATTCACTGCAGGCATTTGCCTCCGGACTGGAAGCTGTTGTTGAGGATGCCGGCAATCCGTTTTTCGAAACACATGCCAGGTTTTATATAGCTTACCTGGAGCGTACACTGAATACAAAAAGTTTTGGCACGCTTGTGGAAACATGCCTGATCGACCAGCCCATACACTATCATCACCCGATGTATATGGACTTTTTGCAGACCATGTTCGACAGCTATGTGTTTGCCGGCAGCCCGGCATTTGGTTTCAGGGACCTGCAGCAGGCCGTTAACCAGCAGGAAAGCTACAGTGCCCTGATGAAAACCCTCGGGAAAGACCCGGTTTTCAGGAATGCGGTTTTTAGGGAAGTGGTCATGCTCCTCGGCCTTCAAAAAATGATGGGCATGGAAGGCTTTGATGCGGATAAGGTGCTGGGTATCCTCGGGCAGGTGCGGGATCAGAGTAAATATAGCAAACACAGGCTGATGGCGGGTAATATCCTGGAACAACAAACGGCACTCAGACCGGGTTTTCCCGCCCCTGTTCTTTCGCTTCATGGGGATGAGCAACATGGCTTATCGCTGCAGGATTACAGGGGGCAATACCTCTACCTGTTTTTCTGGGCTGGCTGGTGCCCCGTTTCCATGGCAGAAACCACCCCGATGACGGAGCTGGCTGCCGGATTATCAGACGAAGTGGCCTTGTTGGGTGTACTGGTTGACCGTGATGAAAAAAGCATACCGGATTTACCGGTTAAGGATGATTTTCGTCTGGTGCACTTCGGGGGCGACTACCGGCTGCTTGACCGCTACCAGGTGCGAACAATTCCACACTATTTGCTGATTGACCCGCAGGGAAGGATAGCAGCCTGTCCTTTTACCTCCCCATCGGGGGGAGCTGCCGGGAAAATACGGGAGCTATCAGGCCGCTGAGCAGGCAACTATGCTTGTTTTTTAAATTGCTGGCAGAACCTCAGCAGCTCTTTTATATTGCCATAGGTGTTTTGCATCACATCGGCGAGATGATCCGGATGCTTCCATTCCGCGCGGGTGATCCCTTCGCTGACCTGTGGTTCGGCCTGGCAGCATGTTTTGGTTTGCATATAATACCAATGGGTCTTTTTCAACGCCCACACCCCGTTTTGTGTTTCATACACATGGTAGGTTTGTGGCAGCGGGTGCAGGATCTCCAGCCTTTCTATGCCACACTCTTCGGTGACTTCGCGAATGGCGGCATCCCGGACCGGTTCATTTTGTTCCATCATCCCCTTGGGCAAATCCCAGCGGTCCCTGCGGAATATAAACAACCAGTAACCGGCAGGGTCGCTTACCAGCCCTCCTGCTGCTTCGACATATTGGAACATGGTGGCAAATTGCCTGAACAACCTGGCCGGGTCTTTGCTTACGTAGGCTAGTGAGGTCTTATCTGACCTGATAAATTCTTCAAAATCCTCCCAGTTTGCCGATTCTTTAATCAGGGTGCCCCGGCAGGCCGCGGGGCGAAGTGGTTCTGAAAGGAAGGATATCTTTCGCTGGTCAAAAAATACGGCATAGGTTATATCCATTGGACGTATTGATTTTTAAATTCGGATGCATGCTTTTTTTTCTTAGCTTTGTGGGCGTTTTTAACACATCAGAAAATTCTGCCATGGATCCGCACAAGCAACTTTCCGGTGATATTGCCCATTCGTTATTGCAAATTAACGCAATAAAATTGAATGTTGAAAACCCATTTATATGGGCATCGGGCCTGCGCTCCCCGGTTTATTGCGACAACCGCCGTATTTTATCCTATCCGGCCATTCGCCATAAGGTGGTAAATGGGCTTACAGGGCTTGTCAGAAAAAAATACCCGGAAGTTGAATTGATCGCGGGCGTGGCCACCGGCGCCATTGCGCACGGAGTGCTGGTTGCCGAACAACTCGGGCTTCCCTTTATTTATGTCCGCAGCGCCCCCAAGGGACACGGACTGGGTTCTCAAATAGAAGGCCATGTTGAAAAGGGCCTCCGGACAGTGGTGATAGAAGACCTTGTTTCCACGGCAAAAAGCAGTGTGGCAGCGGTACAGGCCCTGGCCCGGGCCGGCCTGGATGTCCGGGGCATGGTGGCCATATTTACCTATGGCCTGGCAGAATCCCGAAAAAACCTCGATGCCGCCGCCTGTCCGTTTACTGCCTTGAGTGATTTTGACTCCCTGATGGCCCTGCCCGGAACACAAACACAATTTTCACAAAAGGACCTGGCTGCCTTGCAGGCATGGCGCGAAGACCCCATCGCCTGGTCAGATGCCCGGACTCAATAAAACAACTCCTGTTTATGACAACCTTTGAAAAACAAAACATCCCGGTCAATACCAGCTGCGAAGAATTATTTGCGTTTTTGAGCGACTTCAGGAATTTTAAGGACCTGATGCCGGAACAGGTCACCAACTGGAAGGCCGATGAAACGTTCTGCTCGTTCACCATCCAGGGCCTGGCCGATTTGTCGATGCGCATTGACGCCAAATACCCCTGCAGCAACATCCGTATTGTTGCCGATGGGAAAAACCCGGTAGATTACCGACTTGATTACTTTTTCAGGGCCGGGGAAGATGGCCGGTGCCTGGTGGGTATTGTGTTTGATGCAGCATTGAATCCTTTTTTGAAAAGTATGGCACCCAAGCCTTTGCAGTATTTTGTGGATATGCTCGGCGAGAAACTGCAGGAAAAATACGCCTGAGGCTACATCAAAAATTCAATTTCTTTCATGTCGAAAGCATGTTCTGCTCCGTCTGTGCTTTTCAGCAGGAGCTTTCCGAATGCGTTTACACCGTAAATGGTACCCACAATGACTTCGCCCGCTGTTAAAAACCGCATTTGTTTTCCATAACCTAGCAGATGTGCCAGGTAATCTGTATTGATTTGTTTGGTATCGTCGCTGCGCAGGCTGCCAACCCTGGCTTTAATCTCTTTGATCACAGCCTGCATGCATAAGCCGGCATCAAAGGTTTTGCCCGTAAGCATTTTCAGGGATGCGGGATTGGAAATGCCGGAGGGGAAGGACTGCTGGTTGAGGTTGACCCCTATTCCCACCACCGAATACTCAAGGGTTCTCCCGGTGATGCGGTTCTCAATCAGGGTGCCGGCGATTTTCCCACCATCCGCTAAGATGTCGTTGGGCCATTTGATCTCAAAACGATGTGTGTGACATAAAGATGCCAGCGCATCCCTGATGGCCAGGGCAATGCATTTGTTGAGCATGAACTGCCCGGAGGGCCGCAAAAAACGGGGTTTGAGCAAAACAGAGAAAAGCAGGTTTTTGCCTGCTTCGCTGTGCCAGTGTGTGCTTCCCTGGCCCCGGCCCGCGGTCTGGTGGCCGGTTTGCACCACGGTAAATTCGCCGGGCTCCCGGCCGGCGGCCATCATGCGCCAGAGTTCCTTATTGGTTGAGTCTGTTTGGTGCAGGTAAAAATAGTCGGTCACTTGTTGTTCCATAATGCAAAAGCCGGATGAATTTATGCCATAGGGCAAATGTGCGTAAAAATCCTTAATTTTGCAGTAAAAATTTAAGTGTTTGCGAATGGCAGGAAAAACGTTGAAAAAAGATATATCGATTGTACTTGTAGATGCGATTGTAAAGGGCATATTAGAAAAGAAAGGCAAAGAGATTGTCAGTATACACCTGGAAAAAATTCATTCAACGGTTTGTGATTACTTTGTGATTTGTCACGGAAACTCCCGGACCCATACCACCGCCATCGCCGAATCGGTAGAGGAGAAAGTCAGCAAATTATGCGGGCTTAAGCCTGCGCACCGCGAGGGTTATGTGAACGGGGAGTGGCTCCTGCTTGACTACCTGGATGTTGTGGTGCATGTCTTCCAGGAACCGGTACGGCGTCATTACCAGGTTGAGGAACTTTGGGCGGATGCGCCGGCTGAGCGGATAACGGAATAGGTTTTTACCGGCCGGCGACAGGCCTTATGAGCTAAATGACTGCAAATAACCATGGATAAAAAAGAAAAGATTAAAAAAAAGGGGTCGTTCCTGCAACGGAACGAAAATCCCGGCAACAATCCCCCGGGAAAAAAGCCCCCCGCGGGTGACCCCGGCAAACAGAAAGGCGGGAAAAAGGCCGGGTTCAACTTCTATTGGATATATGCCATTCTGGCCGTCATATTCATTGGAATTCAGTTTCTTAACTGGGGTGGTTCGGCCGTGGAGATATCACAGATGCGGTTTGAGAACGAAATGCT
>PXAA01000014.1 GCA_003567205.1 Bacteroidales bacterium | reverse complement strand
CGCAGGGCTGGAATTTAGCAGCCACAATATCTACAGCGATAACCGCTACTTGTTTAATCCTTTTACCGATGCATACGATTTTTATAAAATCGCATCTGATTACGACAACAACAAGCTTAGCCTGAACTACCTGGGGATACCGGTACAGTTCCGATTCAGAACACGCAATATGAGCAAAACCTTCCGGGTCTATGCCGGCATAAAGGCGGACTATCTGATCAGCGCCCACACCAAATATGTCGGCAAAACGTATCCGGATCCCCACAATCCCGGTGAATTTCCGGTAGCAGGCCGCACCATCAAGGTGAAGGAATACAAGCTTGACAACATTTCAAAATACCGGATCGGCCTTACGGGAATGATCGGTTACAGGAGCGTAAACCTGTATTTCTATTATCCCCTGACCGGGATATTCAGCGACAACAGTGCCGAAAACATGACACCGGTTTCGGTGGGTGTGTCATTTATTGTGTTTTAACCCGCGGTCAACTGCCCACATAGAAATACAACAAAAATAACACGGCAAACCCCAACATATAGCCCGCATACACCTGTGCCGGGCTGTGGGTACGTAACTGCAAACGCGAAGCCCCGGTAAAACCCGAAATCAGAAAGGCAGCGATGATCAGCCACGGAATGTTGGTTCCAAGCACAATAGAAGTGAGGATCAGAAAAGCCGTAAATCCGCCCAGCGACACCATATGAATGCTGATCTTCCATAAAAAAGAGATCAACAGGGTCAGCAGCACCAAAAGGGTAGCCCCCATGGCGTAAAAATAAATCAGGGAGGGCAATGAGATCTGCCGCAAAAGGTAATAGGTCATAAAAAACATGACCGAAGCAATTAGCAGGGGAAAGATGCGCTCCCCCCTGTCATCGAGCAGAAAATCCTTAATATATCCCGTACGTTTCAGGATCAGAACGGAGAATACGGGGGCAATGGCCGTATTGATAAATATGATCAGCATGATAAAACGCCGGGCTTCGAAACTTACGGAGAAATTAATGTAGGTGTTGAGCTGAAACAGGATAAATATACCCAGGGTGGGCATAAACAAGGGATGAAACAAGGTGGAAAGCACCCGTGCGGCGCCATTTGCCAGTCGCATAACTATTATAGTTCCTTTCTTAGCCTGGCCACGGGTATGTCAAGTTGCTCGCGGTACTTGGCAACCGTCCTCCGGGCTATGTTGTATCCTTTTTCTTTCAGAATTCCGGCCAGTTCATCATCGGTAAGCGGCTTACTTTTATTCTCCGCAGCAATGCAATCCTGCAGGATTTTTTTCACCTCCCGGGTAGAAACCTCCTCTCCCGAATCTTTTTGCAGTGATTCTGAAAAGAATTCCTTTAATAAGAATGTTCCGAAAGGGGTTTGCACATATTTGCTGTTACCAACCCTTGAGATGGTGGAAATATCGAGCTGTACCATGTCTGCAATATCTTTCAGGATCATGGGCCTGAGCTTGGTTTCATCGCCGGTGAGAAAATACTCCCGTTGAAACTCAAGGATGGCCTGCATGGTCACCATCAGGGTGTTTTGACGTTGTTTTATGGCATCGATAAACCATTTGGCACTGTCGAGTTTTTGTTTGACAAAGCTCAGGGCTTCTTTCTGACGCCTGTCAATTTTCCCTTTCGATTCAGCCATGGCCCGGAACATCTCAGAATAAGTCCGGTTGATTCGCAGATCGGGGGCGTTGGTTGAATTCAGCACCATTTCCAATTCACCATCCTGGTGGGTCAGGATAAAATCAGGCACTACATACTGGGCCCCTTTGCCAAAATCCTGCAAAGAACTACCAGGTTTGGGGTCCAGCTTCAGCACCTCATCAATGGCCTGCCTCAGGTCGTCCTCACTAAGCCCGTGTTTTTTACGGATTTTATCATAATGCTTCCTGGTAAAGTCATTAAAACTTTTTTCCAGGATCAGGGTGGCATGTTCAATGGTTTTTGTTTTGGGCTCTTTGCGTCTGATCTGCAACAACAGGCACTCCCGAAGGTCCCTGGCGCCTACCCCTGGCGGGTCAAATTCCTGGATCATCCGCAGCAGATCAAGGACCTCCGTAAAGTTTGTCTGTATGTTCTGGTTGAATGCCAAATCATCGATCAATGAGTGGATATCCCTTTGCAGGTATCCCGATTCGTCAATATTGCCAATGATGTGGGATGCAATCAGATAGTCACGGTCAGACAAGGACCGCAGACCCAGTTGGGCAAGCAGTGCTTCCTGAGGAGTGCTGCCGGAAACATACGGGACATCCCTGACCTCATCATCCACCGAAGTGTTGTTGGCCGTCAGGCGATAATCGGGTATTTCGTCGTCGTCAATATAATCGTCCAGATCAAACTCATCATCAGTACTGTGTTCCGGTTCATCCACATCTGATTCTTCCCCGGTTTCCATGGCACTTTCGTATTCATCGTTGTTATCCTGTACCTCCACCTCATCCTGAAAATCTTCCCCTTCCTCCAGGGCCGGATTTTCCTCGATTTCTTGCTTAATGCGCTGGTCCAGCAATAGGGCAGGTACCTGCAACAGCTTCATCAGCTGGATCTGCTGCGGGGATAGCTTTTGCAGGAGTTTTTGTTGTAGCCTCTGTTTAAGCATTAAACCAGTAATTTATGCACCTGTGGTACAGGACCATCTGCTTGGCAGCCGGCTTTTCCGGCCATATTCAAAGTTAAAAAAAAACAATAACAAATTGGGGTATTTAAAACCCGGCATTCTGGGGGGCCCGTGGAAAAGGAATCACATCCCGGATATTGCCCATGCCAGTCACAAACAACATCAGGCGCTCAAAGCCCAGGCCAAACCCACTATGGGGTGCGGTACCGAATTTGCGTGTTTCCAGGTACCACCAAACATCTTCTTCCAGTATGCCCATTTCCAGGATCCGTCCGTAGAGTTTCTCATAATTTTCTTCACGCTGAGAGCCCCCCACAATTTCGCCAATCTTCGGAAACAAAACGTCCATAGCCCTTACCGTATTGCCATCATCATTCAGCTTCATATAGAAAGCCTTGATTTTGCGGGGATAATCTGTCAGGATTACCGGCCTCCCGAACTCTTTTTCTACCAGGTAACGCTCATGCTCCGATTGCAGATCCACACCCCATTTTACGGGAAACTCAAAAACCTGTCCGGAACGCTCCAGTATCTCTATGGCTTCGGTATAGGTGAGGCGTTTAAAATCATTGTCCACGATCATCTGTAAGCGTTCGATCAGTTCTTTGTCATACATCTTCTGCAAAAACCCCAGATCATCATCACAATGTCCCAGTAAATACTTTATCAGGTATTTCAAAAAAGACTCGGCCAGGTCCATATTGTCATGGATGTCGTAGAATGCCATCTCGGGTTCTATCATCCAGAACTCGGAAAGATGCCTGGAGGTATTTGAGTTCTCTGCCCTGAAGGTAGGCCCGAAAGTATAAATATTCGACAGCGCAAGTGCCCCCAGTTCACCTTCAAGCTGACCGGAAACTGTCAGGTTTGTTTCTTTTCCGAAGAAATCCTTGCTGAAATCCACTTCCCCGTCTTTTGTAAGGGGGGGATTCTTCATATCGAGGGTGGTTACACGAAACATGGCACCGGCTCCTTCGGCATCCGATCCTGTGATAATGGGTGTATGCAGGTAATAAAAACCATTGTCGTTAAAGAACTTGTGAATGGCAAAAGACAGGGCGTGGCGAATCCGGAATATGGCGCCAAAGGTATTTGTCCGCGGCCGGAGATGGGCGATTTCGCGGAGAAACTCCAGGGTATGCCCTTTTTTCTGCAAAGGATATTTTTCAGGATCAGCCGTTCCATAAAGAAAAATGTCCGTAGCCTGGATCTCCACCGCCTGCCCTTTGCCCTGCGATTCCATAAGCATTCCGTTAACGGATATGCATGCTCCGGTAGAAATATTGCGCAACAACTCCTGATCCTTAAAAGCCTGAACATCCACAACCACCTGGATATTGTGTATTATGGAACCATCATTCAGGGCAATGAAAGCCACATGTTTGCTTCCACGTCTGGTCTTTACCCATCCTTTTATGTTGACTTCCTTACCGAGCAGATGTGAACTGTCTTTTTTCAGCAAATCATATACCCGGTGTCTTTGCAATTCCCGCATAAGAAAAGTATTAAATGATTCGGCACAAAAATACAACCAATTTTGGAAAGCGGCCAGGATCAGAGGCATTTCTCCATGCTTTCCCACAACAAACCGGCCGTCTTGTCCCAGGAAAACTTTTCCTTCTGTTGCCTCCCCTTATCCACCAAAGATTTCCTGAGGCCGTCATCTTCGGCCATCCGGCGCATGGCGCCTTCAATCTGATCGATCGATGAAGGTTCCACCATGAGGGCAGCCTCTCCGGCCACTTCCGGCATACTGGTCACCCTGGAAGCGATTACAGGCACATCGCACTGCATGGCTTCAATAATCGGAATGCCAAAACCCTCGAAATGCGAAACCAGCAAAAGGGCCCTGGCGGATGCCACAATCTTGCGCAGCACATGCTCGTATTGCCTGCCCGTAAAAATAACATCATCCTTGTACTGCATTAACTGATAAACCTTCCGGATGTCGCCTGAATTAAACATGGGCGCACCGACGATCAGGAGTTTATGCTGTTGCTGATCTGAAGCACGGAAACGGTCAAAGGCATGCAACATGTTTCCTATGTTTTTTCGCTTATGCAGGGCACCGATATAGACAAAATACGGGCTGCCCCCGGTAAACTCCTCCCTGGTGGCCCGGGCCGTGCTGTCGTCGACCGGGGCAAATATCTCATGCACTCCATTGTAAACCACATCGATGCGATCGGCCGGGTATTGAAAGGTGTTTGCAATATCGGCCTTTGAATATTCCGACACAGTGGCAATACGCCTGGCCATGGCAGCATATTTCGGGAAAAAATGGGTATAGTATTTCCCGGTAAGGTATGGGATAAAGTCCGGTTTGTGCATAAAGTTCAGGTCATGGAAAACCGGGAGCTGTGGTCCTTTAAACCTGCCGGACAAAAAACCGTCGGGCGATACAAACAGGTCGGCACCCACTTTGTTAAGAAAACGCGATACGGCAAATTCAAAAAACAGGTAATACAAAACCGGATGCCGCGCGGGCGGGTACAAAGTCACCGGCCTGACATTGTCTGCAAAGACGAACTCTTTGCTGAAAGGGCGATCAAAAATAAAATAAAAGGTGATTTTGGAGTGTTGCTCCACAATACGCTTGAAAGCCTGAAAGGTAAACCACCCGATCCCTTCAAGCTTCCCGGGCAACAACAAACGGGTGTTTACTGCAATTTTCAAAACACAGGTATTTGGCGGGCGGACTGGTATGAAGCCGGCGGGTCGCTGTCCGTCCGGCAGGCCGGCCATGGTTCAATAGGCAAAAATATGGTTTATTTTCTTAATTTTGGGGTAAGAAAACATTGTGATCCCAAATTCTAAAGTATAATTCGTATGACAGCAAAAAACTTGAAGCACATTGCACCTGGAGTTCTCTCGGGCGATGAGGTCCAGGAGGTATTTCGTATCGCAAAGGAGCACCAGTTTGCATTACCGGCGGTAAATGTTACCGGTACTAATTCAGTCAACGCAGTGCTGGAAGCGGCCAGGGATTTTAACTCTCCGGTTATCATTCAGTTTTCCAACGGAGGCGCCCATTTTTTTGCGGGCAAGTCTTTGTCGAATGAAAATCAGCAGGCAGCCATTGCAGGCGCTGTTTCCGGAGCCCAACACGTCCACATGATGGCCAGGGAATATGGGGTGCGTGTCATCCTGCACACCGACCATGCCGCAAAAAAATTATTGCCATGGATCGACGGACTGCTGGAAGCCAGCGAAGCACATTACGAGTCTGCCGGGAAACCCTTGTTTAGTTCACATATGCTTGACCTTTCGGAAGAAAGCCTGGAGGAGAACATTGCCATCAGCCGTAAATATTTTGAACGAATGAATAAAATGGGGATGATCCTGGAGGTCGAGCTGGGCGTTACCGGTGGTGAAGAAGACGGGGTGGACAATACCGGTATTGACAGTTCCAAACTATATACCCAGCCCGAAGAGGTGGCTGCCATGTACGAAGCACTCAATAAGGTATCGGACCGTTTCACAATTGCTGCAGCTTTTGGAAATGTACATGGCGTGTATAAACCCGGTAACGTCAAATTACAACCCGTTATCCTGAAAAATTCACAAGCCCACATCTGTGAAAAATTCGGCACAGGTCCCAACCCCGTGAGCTTTGTTTTCCATGGAGGCAGTGGTTCGAGTCAGGAAGAGATACGGGAAGCCATTTCATACGGGGTGATCAAGATGAATATCGATACCGATACCCAATGGGCATTCTGGAAGGGTGTAAAGGATTTCTACCAGAAAAACGAAGGCTACCTGCAGGGGCAAATAGGCAATCCGGACGGTGAAGACAAGCCCAATAAGAAATTCTATGACCCCCGTGCATGGCTCAGGAAAGGAGAAGAAAGCATGTGCGAACGGCTTCGTCAGGCTTTTGACGATTTGAACGCGCTCAACAGGAACTAATCCGGTTCAGGGAAATTGATCATATCGACCACGATATAGGCTGAGGAATAATCGCGCCTGATCTTTTCAAGAAAGCGACGGGCATCGAGCCTGGTGCGGAAATCACCAACCCTTAGTTTAAAATAGGGTTCTTCATATATGATGTAGGCCTTAACCCCGGGGTATTTATTTTCAAACCCCGCCTGTTCCCGTTGTGTGTTCAAGCGGGCCCTGTTTCCAGTATCCATATACAGGTGTACCCGGTATCCGGGAATGCCACGCTGTTGCCAGGTAGCTTCACGGTGTGCCTGCAAGAGCAATTCAATCTTATGGTCCTGTTTCACATATTCACGGGTCAGCGGAAGCAATTGCCCAACGGTATGCACCTGCGGGTTGTCGTGCGTATGCGTATCGGCCACAAGGATATCCGGAGGCGGCACCCCGCCCTGCTGCGCAGGAACAAACTGTGCCCCCGCCTGCATCGCAATGAACCATATCACCACAACACCGGCAAACAAGCGCCAATAAACACACCTAACGCAACTATTTACCCCACCAGCCATCATATATTAAATACTAATTACTAAATACTAACTACTAATTACTTCTTCCCAACACCCCACCATACCGTTCCCTTCCCCTACATCACCCCCTAATACGCTCTCGCAAACACAACCCTCCCCTCCGAAGGCTTTCCTGAATAAACGCAGCGTCCTGCTTGTTTATTTTTATCCATGGGTATGCATCGGATGGTGGCCTTGGTCTCTTCCTTGATTTTTTCTTCTGTTTCAGGCGTACCATCCCAATGGGCCATGATGAAACCGCCCTTTTCATCCAGGATCTTTTTGAACGCTTCCCAGGTGTCGGCCTTGCGGGTGTTTTCTTCACGAAATGTTAACGCACGCTGATAAAGCCCTTTCTGGATCTCATCCAGGAGCGATGCCACTGTCTGACCGGCATCTTCAACGGAAATCACCTGTTTTTTCAATGTGTCCCGGCGGGCCAGCTCCACGGTGCCTTTTTCCACATCGCGCGGACCAATGGCCAGGCGCACCGGCACTCCCTTGAACTCGTATTCGTTGAACTTCCAGCCGGGCTTATAGGTATCCCTGTCATCCAGCTTAACAAGAATGCCTTTTTGTTCCAAAATATTTTTCAGTTCACGTGCTTTTTCACATACCGTATCATATTCTTCCCTGGTTTTATAAATGGGGACAATCACGGCCTGTATGGGGGCAAGCCTGGGCGGCAATACCAGCCCGTGGTCGTCGGAGTGGGCCATGATCAAAGCGCCCACCAGGCGGGTAGACACCCCCCATGATGTGGCCCAGACATATTCAAGGGTCCCCTCCTTGCTTGCAAACTTCACATCGAAGGCTTTGGCAAAATTTTGTCCCAGAAAGTGGGAAGTACCTGCCTGCAATGCCTTGCCGTCCTGCATCAGGGCTTCAATACATAATGTTTCCAACGCCCCGGCAAATCGTTCATTCTCCGACTTTGACCCCTGAAGTACAGGTATGGCCATGAATTTTTCCGCAAAATCGGTATACACATCCAGCATGCGGTAGGTTTCTTCCAGTGCTTCTTCTTTTGTGGCATGGGCCGTATGTCCTTCCTGCCAGAGAAATTCGGTCGTGCGCAAAAACATCCTGGTACGCATTTCCCAACGCACCACGTTGGCCCACTGATTGACCAGGATGGGCAGGTCACGATATGATTGCACCCACTGACGGTATGTATCCCAGATAATGGTTTCGGAAGTGGGGCGGATGATCAGTTCTTCTTCGAGCTTCGCAGTATCATCGACCACAACCCCTTTGCCCGACGGGTCATTTTTCAGGCGATAATGGGTCACCACGGCGCATTCTTTGGCGAAGCCCTCCACGTGGTCGGCTTCGCGGCTAAAAAAGGACTTGGGAATGAACAGCGGGAAATAGGCATTGGAATGACCGGTGTCCTTAAACATCTTATCCAGCGCCGCCTGCATCTTTTCCCATATGGCATACCCATAGGGCTTGATTACCATACAACCCCTCACGGCTGAGCTCTCCGCCAGGCCCGCGAGCTGGACAATATCATTATACCACTTTGAATAATTCTCTTCTCTGGTGGAAAATTTTTTAGCCATAATGCGCTTTTGGTATAGTATTTGTGTTTTTATATAACAGAATTGAACGGGCAAATTTAACAAAAAAGTCGGGTATAGTTATTAAGTTTGTATAAACCAAAATAAACAACCGGGAGGAAAAGTCATGAAAACACTGCTTAATTTGATTGGCATAATGCTTGCGCTGACCGTTTCGGGTTGTTCTTCAACCCAGCATACGGCAGGCGTTCATGACGACATCTATTACAGTCCGCAAGTGATGCGGGGTAGTGCAGAACAAGATACCGTGCAATATGAAGGCAGGACGATAGAAGTAGAGGTCGTTGACGAGTACCAGGCCCTGACAGAAGAAGCCGACACGCTGGAATATTATTATGATGAATACGGCAACAAGGTCATTATCCAGAATTATTACTATGGTGATTACTATGATTTCGCCTATGCTTCGAGGATCAGGCGTTTTCACAGGCCCTATGTGAGTTTCGGGTATTACGACCCCTTCTTCACCAATATGTACTTTTATACCTATAATCCCTACTATTACGGGATGAGTATTTACATGGGTTTCAGTCCGACGCCTTTCTACTTTGGCGGCTACTATGCAAGCCATTTCTATAGTCCATTCTGG
>PXAA01000032.1 GCA_003567205.1 Bacteroidales bacterium | reverse complement strand
GACATAATGATCAAGACCTCGATCATGTACCCTTGAATTTAAATGGTTTATAATTATGCTCATGTGATTATGGCCGGCGAAACAGGTATTGGAAAAATGTTCCCTTATATTCCTGCAACAAAATCTTTTGGCCAGGTTCCGGTTCCATACCATAAGTCATGTCGTTTCGGCGGTAGAGGTTTTCAATGCGTATGCCGTATTCCTGAGAAATTTCTACCATGCTGTCTCCTTTACGGGCTGCATGGTATTCTTCACCTCCTTTGCGTCTTTTGGGTTGAAGATATACCCTCTGACCCTCTTCGAGAGGTCCCGGTCCGTCCAGGTCATTATAATTGATGATCTGCCGGGGGCGCATGTCCAGTTCCCGGGCCAGGGAACGCGGGGTGTCGCCATCCATGGCAACAACATATTTTATGCGGTTGTATATTAGGATTCTCCTGTGATCATCTGCTTCCTCCGCAAGTGTTATGTCTTTTTCGTCCGGCACGCCAATGTACGGATGGTCAGTGGCCAGGTAAACAGGATCAAACGCTTTCCGGTCAAAACGGTGAAGCTCGTGCTCGTCTATTAGCCGGATGAGTTGATGGGCATATTGCGGATTGGTGGCATATCCTGCTTCTTTGAGTCCGTGGGCCCATGCTTCATAATCGTCCGGTTCAAGTTCAAACAGGGGTGCATACCAGGGTCGTGTGGACAAAAATTCGGAATGGTCAAGGAAAGACTGAAGGGGATCGGTATATTTTCTGAAACATTCGCCGGGTTCGTCGTCATCATAATAATAAGTCATGCCCGGCCAGCCATGGCACTTAATGCCAAAATGATTATTCGCATTTACGGCCAGTTCGCCGTTTCCGAAACCGGATTCCAGGATGGCCTGTGCCAGTTTGATGCTTGCGGGGATACCCGATTCACGCATCTCTGCCATGGCAATGTGTTTATAGGTTTCGATGTATTCCGGAAGCGTCATCTTTTCCTGGGCAAACAGGGTGGCAGGCAGTAGAAATAAAGAAAGTAACAGCTTTTTTAAAATGCCTTTCAATAATTGATGCATAAACACTATTTTTGATAGATAAAAATACCTAAGGAGCTTATGGGCTTATCTGATCTTTTTGGGTTTCAAAAATACACCAATTCCTGCATTTGTTGAATGGAAATCATAAAAAAATATTTTCCCGGTCTGGCACAATGGCAGTTTGACAAACTGCAGCAACTGTGGCCGCTTTACAAATACTGGAACCAAAAGATCAATGTAATATCCCGAAAAGACACAGACCATTTTTATATAAGGCATGTGCTCCACTCCATGGCGATTCTGAAAGTGATCACTTTCAGGCCGGGTGCTTCTGTTTTGGATGTGGGTACCGGGGGTGGTTTTCCGGGGATCCCCCTGGCGATATGCAGTCCGGATGCACAGTTTTTGCTGGTGGATTCGGTCGGGAAAAAGATCATGGTGGTTGAAGAGGTGGTTCAAAAACTGGGCCTTAATAATGTCAGCACAATGAAAATCAGGGCCGAAGATGTGGATGGCCATTTTGATTTCATTACCAGCAGGGCAGTCAAATCGCTGCCGGTTTTTTACCGCTGGATAGCGGATAAAATCAAAACACCTCACAGACATACCCTTGCCAATGGGATTCTCTACCTGAAGGGTGGTGATTTTGACAATGAACTGGATGAACTGGATTGCAAGTACCAGGTTTTTGATTTATCGGTGGTTTTTTCTGAACCATTTTTTGAAACAAAAAAATTGATTCATATGTATTAAAAATATCGATAAAATAAATAATTTATTATCTTTGTTAACAATACAATTAATTAAAACATAAAACATATTATCATGAGCAAAGAAAAAGAACAAGGCGCAGAGCAGAACAAAGAAAAGGCGGTCAATAAGGAAAAGATGAAAGCCTTGCAATTGACCCTGGACAAAATCGAAAAATCTTATGGCAAAGGAACAGTCATGAAATTGGGCGATTCAGCAGTAGTTCCTGTGGATGTAATTCCCACCGGTTCACTGACGCTTGACCTGGCATTGGGTACCGGGGGATTGCCGCGAGGGCGTGTGGTGGAAATTTACGGACCGGAGGCATCGGGAAAGACACCCCTGGCCATCCATGCCATCGCAGAGGCTCAGAAACTGGGTGGTGTGGCGGCATTTATTGATGCAGAGAATGCATTTGACAGCAATTATGCAGGGAAATTGGGCGTGGATATTGAAAACCTTTTGGTCAGCCAGCCCGATAATGGCGAACAAGCCCTCGAAATTGCAGAAAACCTGATTCGTTCGGGTGCCATTGACATCATCGTAATTGACTCCGTGGCCGCCCTGACCCCCAGGAGCGAGATCGAAGGAGAAATGGGTGATTCGAAAATGGGTTTACAGGCCCGGCTGATGTCGCAGGCACTGCGTAAACTCACCAGCACCATCAACAAAACCAATTGCTGCTGTATTTTTATCAACCAGCTGCGCGAAAAGATCGGGGTCATGTTTGGCAATCCTGAAACAACCACCGGGGGCAATGCCTTAAAATTTTATGCTTCCGTGCGCATTGATATCCGGCGCTCGTCACAGATCAAAGAAGGCGACAGAGTGATGGGCAACCGCACCCGTGTCAAGGTGGTGAAAAACAAACTTGCACCCCCTTTCCGCCAGGCTGAATTTGACATCATTTACGGAAAGGGTATTTCGAAGACAGGGGAAATTATTGACCTGGCTGTAGACAATAACATTGTCAAGAAATCCGGTTCATGGTTCAGCTACGGTGATACCAAGCTTGGACAGGGTCGTGATGCCGTAAAGGAACTGTTGGTGGACAATGTGGAACTTGCCGAAGAACTGGAAGAAAAAATTAAGGAGGCACTTGCCGGATCATCTTAAACCCTTATGCACAATCAATGTAAACCAATATCATCATGAAAAAACTGATTATTATTACAACGCTGATTCTTATGACTATTCCTGCTTCATCCAATGGACAATCGAAGACCATGACACCGGAAACCCTATGGGAATTCGGGCGTATTGGCGATGTCCGGATATCGCCCGATGGTAATACCATACTTTTCGGGGTCACACATTACAATATCCAGGAAAATAAAGGTGTTCGCGACCTTTTTGTACTTTCTTCAGAAGGTGGTGAACCGGTGAATATTACCAATTCGGATGTGTCTGAATCCGCTGCAGTATGGCGCCCGGATGGACAGCGAATCGGATTTTTGAAATCGGTCGAGGGCAGTAATCAACTTTTTGAGATGGATCCTGATGGGCAAAACATCAGGCAGTTGACCCGGATCGAAGGGGGCATCACCGGCTTTGGCTATGCACCCGATATGCAACACATTTATTATACCAGGCGGGTTAAAGTGGAGCCTGTTGCCACCGACCGGCATCCCGACCTGCAAAAAGCCAATGCGTACATTGCAGATGATTTAATGTACAGGCACTGGGACCGTTGGCACGACGGCAAGTTCAGCCATGTGTTTATTGCTGCTTACAATGATGAGCAAATCGGGGAGGGCAAGGACATTATGGAAGGCGAAACCTGGCATTCCCCACTGCCTCCCTTCGGGGGCAGTTCACAGATTGTATGGAGCGCAGATGCCCGGTTTCTGGCCTATACCGCAAAGAAAAAGACCGGAAAAGACTGGACCACATCCACCAATTCCGATATTTACTTCTATTATACAGAAAATGGGGTTACCGAGAACATGACACCCTTTAATGAAGGGTATGATAAAAATCCGGTCTTTTCACCCGATGGCAATTATATGGCCTGGGAGAGTATGGCCACACCAGGATTTGAGTCGGATAAGAACCGCATCATGGTCATGGACCTGGCTACGGGCAAATATCGCGATTATTCGGCCGGTTTTAACCAGAGTTCCAGTGGTTTTACATGGTCTGCCGACAGCCGGGCGCTGTTTTTTGTGAGCGGTGTCCATGCCACCTACCAGCTTTTTGCCCTGGACATTGCATCAGGAGACATCAAACAGTTGACAGAAGGACACCACAATTACCAGTCGGTGGCTGTTTCAGGCGATTACCTGCTGGCTGAACGCATGTCGATGTCGATGCCCACGGAAATTTTCCGGGTCCACATTGAAAGCGGTGACCAGATACAATTGAGTTATGTCAACCGGGAGATCTTCGACAGGATCAGCATGGGCAGGGTAGAGGAGCGCTGGGTCACCACAACCGACAACAAAGAGATGCTGGTTTGGGTTATTTACCCGCCAAATTTCGATCCTTCAAAGAAATATCCGGCCCTGCTGTATTGCGGCGGGGGCCCCCAGAGCGCAGTCAGCCAGTTTTTCTCTTATCGCTGGAATTTCCAGATCATGGCCGCCAACGACTATATTGTTGTAGCGCCAAACAGAAGGGGGTTGCCGACCTTTGGCCAGGAATGGAACGACCAGATCAGCCTGGACTATGGCGGACAAAACATGAAGGATTACCTGAGTGCCATTGATGCAGTGAAGATAGAGCCCTTTGTGGACGAAAGGCGTTTGGGTGCTGTTGGCGCCAGCTATGGGGGATACAGTGTCTTCTGGCTTGCTGGTAACCACGACAAGCGCTTCAGCGCCTTTATATCGCATTGCGGATTGTTTAACCTGGAAAGCTGGTACGCCAGCACCGAAGAAATGTTCTTTGCCAACCATGATCTGGGCGGTGGTTATTGGGAAGAACCGCGTCCGCATAGTTACGATTTTTCTCCGCACTTGCATGTGCATCGCTGGGATACCCCGATGCTGGTGATCCATGGCGCTAAAGATTATCGTGTTCCGTATGCTGAAGGCCTGCAGGCATTCAATGTAGCCCGGTTGCAGGGAATCCCCAGCCGTTTGTTGTTTTTCCCCGAAGAGAACCACTGGGTCCTGCAGCCCCAGAACGGGATTTTGTGGCAACGGGAATTCTTCCGGTGGCTGGATGAGTGGCTGAAGTGAGTTATGAGTTATGAGTGGAAAAGGAAATTATGTATCGTCATGGCACCGGGCCTTTCTGATCGCCCTGGTGGTGCTGTTGGCCCTGCTGATGATTTTTTCCCGGGGCTATCGTGCGGCCCGGCGGATTCATATTCCGGCAAATGAAACCGAACAAAAAACAGATACAAATATGATACAAGGCCATGCCATTCCTTTGCCCGATATAACAAAAGACATGCTCCTGGGCCATATCGATCCGGCAAACGACTCTGGTTTCGAATTGATTGACGAAACCTATGCCAGCCGTTCCGGAATGTATATGCGTTCTGCAGCCTATCATGCTTTTCTGGAAATGCGCTCTGCTGCCAGAGATGACGGGGTCAGCCTGATCATATTATCGGCTACCCGTCCTTTCAACCATCAGAGACGCATTTGGGAAAATAAATGGAATGGCCTGCAGGTATTGCATGGGAATGTCATAGCCACGGATATTCCCGACCCTATGGAGAGGGCCCTTGAGATCCTCCGATTCAGCGCCATGCCCGGCACCTCTCGCCACCACTGGGGCACAGACATTGATCTGAACAGTTTGCAGAATTCATATTTTGAATCAGGAGAGGGGAAAAGGGTGTACCGTTGGCTTCAGGACCATGCCGACAGCTTCGGTTTTTGCCAGCCCTATACGGCACGCGGAAAACAACGGGAAGACGGTTATGAGGAAGAAAAATGGCATTGGTCTTACCGGCCCATTGCTTCGGAATTTCTCCATGCCTACCAGGAAATTATTTCATACGGTGATATTCGTGGGTTTGATGGTGATGAAACGGCAAAAGGGTTAAAGGTCATTGATCACTATGTGATGGGCATCGATCAAGCTTGTTTTTGATATAAATTATTTATCTTTTAAATCTATAATAGATGGAAGAAACAACAACCCTCCAACAGACCTCGAAGGGCCCTGTTCGTGAAATCCATAAAAACACCCAGCAAAATGCCGTTTACGGCTTAGGTTTTATTGGGGCAGTCATTTATTACATAACCACCGCCGTTTCGTTCTGGGGCGGCGTGTTTGGGGTCGTCAAAGCGATCGTGTGGCCTGCATTTATGGTGTATGAACTGATGAAGTATCTGGGGATGTGAAGTTGCTGGCTGACAGCCTGATGTTTGTGCATTGCCCTGACGGGTGCTTTTTCACAGATCCTTTTTGTAGTTTATATTATGGAAGATATCCGGTCTGAAAAAGGCCTGGGTTTCTACGTTGATGAATGATGCATCAATTGTTTTCAGGGCATCGAGGATCTTGTATCTTTTTTCAGCCATAGCTTGTTCAATCTGGTCCAGGCAGTTTTTTGCATAAATGGCACACATGGGCTCTGTATATTTGCCGTGGGTGGGCATGATGGCCTGGTGGCTGCCGATATGATGCAAAAGAAAAGTGTACAAGGATGAAGGAACAAAAGGGGTGTCGCAGGGAATCAGGGCGATCAGATCCCCGCCGGCACAGGTCAGTCCACTGTGGATGCCCCCCAGGGGTCCACAATCCGGGTGAATATCCTTGATGGTTTTCACACCGAAGGCCTTGAAGCCTTCCGGATTATTGGTGCTGATCAGCAGTTCATCGCAGTGGGGCCGGAGAATTTTCAGGGCATGCATCACCAGGGGCTTTCCCCTGAATGGATAAAGGCCTTTATCCTGGCCGAACCGCCGGCTTTTGCCTCCGGCAAGCACCACACCACTAATTGTTACCATTTCTTAATCAATCACCCCGTTATTGATTGAATGATTACCTCTGCTGCTTCTTCGGGCCGGGTTTCCCCTGCATAAAACCTTGCCAGGACCGCAGCCCCGTATTTATTTGATATTTCATCAGTCAGTGCTTCCCTCACCACCCAGAGCATCGGTCCATTGTAATGTTTCAGAAGTTTCGAGAGGGCGGGATCCCAGCCTATGCCTTTCAATTCAAACGGGCCCAATTCATCTATGACCACCAGGTCTTTGTGTTCGTGATTTATTGCAGAAAGCAGTTCTTCCCCGAAACGAATACCACCCGGATCAAAGGCATAGCATCCCGGCATGTTTTCCGTTGTGCGTGTGGTGCGCTTACACAAAGGGATTTCTTTACCGCTTTCAATGTTTTTGACCATGTAACCACATCTTTCTCCTGCTTCAAAATAAGCTGGCGCCAAAATGCCTGCAACGTGCAGTCCATTGTTTTTCAAGATGTCTGTAATCTGGCCGGCAAGGCTGGTTTTTCCGGCACCTTTTTCACCAACAACCAAAAACACCTTATGTTGCTGATTATTTGCGCGCATATATTCCAATGAATAGGCCATGCTTCCTACCATACCGGAAAGCACCCTGGCCGGTCGCCGCCATGCCTTTTTCCCGGGGATGGTTTCAATGAGCAAGGGGGTGGTTTGAAAAGCAATCCGGACAGCCGACAAAAAGGGGGCCATTTTCTTTCCACTGAACAGGGAAACCACCTGGGGTCGCTGCAACTCATTGCTGATAATTCCAAATCCGCCGATTACGTATATGGCGCGCATGCCCATCTCCAGGCCGATAATCAGGCCGTCGCGGCTGAAACCGTAATCGGGCCCCATCAAAAAGCCCGACAAGGCAATCATGATGGCAATGGCCAGCCAGAATCCACGCTTTTTGCCAAACCGGGCTAAGAGCTGGCGGTCATAAATATATAAAATCAGCAGAAAAAGGGCCAGAATGGGTATGGTCAGGATGAATGCCAGGTTGACCAGGCTGTACAAGCCTGCAACAATCAGGAACAATACACCCACCGGTCGTAATAAATAGCTTGCGCCTGCTTTTGTAACCGGCATGTTCAGTGCTGCATCTTTCGATTTTCCCGGTGGAATTTCCCACCTGTGGGCATCTTTTTCGGCACTCCGTGATATCATGATGCCAGCAATGGCAGCAGCAGCACCCCATAAAAAAAATACAGCCCAGAGGATGAGGATGGGGCCCCAATACCCTTTCACTTGCCAGGAGGTTTGGCTGACAAAAAAATCAATCAGGTTTTGATACAGGGCAATGAACGGACTTCCATAAAGGACAATGGTAGACAGGATCCGGTAAAGCAGGTTCCAGCTCACGGCCAGCCCGCCTCCCAGAATATAGCCGGCATGGCTGCGCCTGCCAATAAACAGGGCGGCTTCCATCAGGCTGGCCTGCATAAAAATTGAAAGCATGGGGCCAAGGATAATGGGGCTTGGCGACAGGGATTTCAATGCCGCACATATCAGCCCGGCCCGGATAATAAGGCCCCTTTCGGGCCACAAACGGTGTCCGGAAACCATCAGGATGATCCCGATGGCGGTCAGCATATTGCCGCTGAACGGAATCCTGAGATTGTGGAGAAAACTACCCAGCACGATTTCGGATGCACCCCACAAACTGCCGATAACGGCTGCTTTTAACCAGATGTCGTGCTGTTTGTCCATCGGATGCGGGGTTAATTGGTTTATACGCCTACCCGGTAATAGGATGCATAGAATATATATCTTCCGGCAATTTCAGAGAACAGCAGACAGGCAACGGACAGGTAGATTAACCATGATGTGCTTCCCCCCGATGAAGGCAATTGATAAGTGAACCAGTAGGTCAGGCCGCTAAATCCTGCCAGAAGAAAAACGATCCGGACTGTTTTCCACCACTGTGAAATATAAGGCAACGGAAAACTACCGGTTGCGGCACTAATATCAGGTTGTATCAGGAGCATGTTAAGAAGGGTGATAAAAACAGCTGCGCTCACCAAGTAAAACATGGCCGATTGTAATATTTCCATGTCGGGCAATTGAATGTTTTTGCCTGCCAGCAGGCTGATCATAACCAGTACCATGCCGCCCCCGAGCACCAGAGCCGTGCTGAAAAAGGCAACAGATGTGGCCGGGGTATCCCATAAAGGCACAGTAGGGATCATGTAAACCCGTGAAATGGCCCAAATCAGTACAATGCCAATGATCAGGGAAGCCAGGTATAGTTGTCCGAACAGATTGCTGTGTGGAACATTGTACAGAATGGAGGTGAAACATATTGCCAGGCTGAACAAATAAAGGGAGGTCAGGATGATCTCCCTGCTCAGCCAGGAAGAGCCTGCGTTGCTGAGGGCATACACCGAATGCAGGGGGGAGGCTAAATGCAGAAAAGATATTAGCAGGGCAATGCCCATTGATCCAAAAGCGCTAATGATCAGCACCTTTTTGAGTGTATCCAGGGCCGTGGACTCCGTGTTTTTTACCGACAGCCACAAGGCAAGGCCTCCAATGAGAATGCCCACGCTGATCTGCGACAGCATGGTGAAGAATACCAAAGGCCATTCGTTGTTGTTCATGGCTTAACCTCCTCTTTATTAGCAATTTTGAATTCACGGTTGCCAGCTTTTCTGGCATGCAGGTGCGGGCTAATGACCAGGGCCGGTTTGGTGTATTTTTCTTTTGGCAACGGAAAGTATTCATTGCTTCTGCCATGCCGTTGCGCCAGTTCATCCAGATCGCCGTAGTCCAATGCCCGCATTGGACAGGCAGATACGCATACCGGCGGCTTTCCTTCTTCCAGGTAGTCGGCGCAAAAAGTGCATTTTGTCATGACCTTTTTAACCGGGTCGAATTGTAAAGCACCGTAAGGGCAGGTCCACTCACAATATTTACATCCCATGCACCGGTCATAATCGATCAGTACGATGCCCCGATCATTCTTTACAATGGCTTTGGTGGGACAAGCATCCATACAAATGGGTTCTTCACAGTGATTACAAGCCATAGACATGTGGTAAGCATAAATGTTCGGGATCCAGGCAGGGCCCTTCCGGATCCAGTCGCCCCCGCACACTTCATATACCCTTCGCCAAAGCACGGCCATGGGCAAATCGTGTTTGTCCTTGCACGCTACCTGACAGGTTTTGCAGCCCGAACAAGAAGAGGCGTCGAAATAAAAGGCCAATTGGTTCATGTTTTCTTTACTTCCACCATCATTGTATGCTGGGCATTACCGAATGCCAGCGGAGTCCAGCGATGGCTGGTTAATACATTTACGTTGCCTCGGCGGTCAATGCCGTCTTTGTCGGGTGCCCACCAGGCACCCTGTGGTATGTTGACCACACCGGGCATTATTTTTTGAGTGATCCGGCAAGGAATCATTATTGCTCCCCGGCTGTTGTACACATGCACTGTGTTTCCATCTTTGATCTCCCTGGCTTGGGCATCAATGGGATTAATGAATACACGCTGCGGAAAGGCTTCTTCCAGCCAGTCAATACCGTCGTGGGTGGAATGCACCCGCGGCATATAGTGATGCCCGATGGCTTGCAGGGGATAGCGCCTGCTTTCTTCGCCAAAAGGACTTTCCCATTCCTGTATGTATTTTGGGACGGCTGGTATGGTATCGGGTTTGCCCATATCAAACAAGGTTTTGGAAAAAATCTCCACCTTACCCGATGGGGTGTTTAAAGGATGCTTGACCGGGTCCCTGCGAAAATCGCGGAAGGCTACTTTTGGTTCATGCACGGGCCTGGTATATACGCCCCGGTTCATTTCATGCAACTTTTCAAGGTCGGGTATATCCGGGAAGCGGGTATTCCGGAAATATTTGACCGCCCATTCGATCCAGTCGCGCTCATTGCGGCCCAGGGTATATTCCTCTTTTAAACCCAGGCGTTCTGCCAGGCCGGCCGCAATCTGGTAATCACTTTTTGTTTCATGCGGTGGATCAAGCACCTTGGGCATCAGGATCACTTCATCACCGTATTTCCAGCCATCTTCAAGGCCCCACATCTCAAACTGGGTGCAAACCGGCAAAACCAGGTCGGCAAATTTTGCCGATGGCGTTAAGAACTGGTCCTGTACCGCAATGAATTCCACAAGGCGTTCATCTTTCAGAATTTTGGCACTTCGATTGGTGTCGGCATGCTGGTTAATGAGTATGTTGGAGGCCACGCACCAAATGAGCTTGATGTTGTTATCGAGCTTGTCGGTCCCGATCACCCCATCTTCGGCCCCCATTTCCTTTCCCCTTAAGATGGCTTCTGTCCATAAAAATACAGGGATCATGGCGTTGACCGGGTTTCTTCCTGTGGGAAAGATGTTCCAGAACGGTCCGCCGTCATCGGCCTGCAAGGCGATGCCACTGGCCCATCCGCCGGGAATGCCAACATTGCCTGTAATGGCCGCCAGGACACACCCGCCCAGTACCGGTTGTTCCCCATATGCACGGCGCTGCATACCATAACCCTGATAAAGCATGGCAGGTTTAATGGATCCGTACTCCCTGGCAATACGGATAATGGTATTCTCGGGAATGCCCGTTATGGCTTCTGCCCATTGGGGTGTTTTGGGCCGGCCATCGTGTGTCCCGAAAATATAATCGCAATAGCTCTCTTCGTTTTCCATACCTTCGGGCATCTGCGTCTGGTCAAAACCAATACAGCAGCGACGGATAAAATGTTCGTCATGCAGCCCTTCTGAAATAATCACATGGGCCATAGCACTCATCAGGGCGGTGTCGGTACCTGGTCGTATGGGAATCCATTCATCGGCCAATGCCGTGGCGCTCATGCTCATGCGGGGGTCTATGCAAATGATCTTTGCCCCGCGCTCTCTGGCTTTTTTAAGGAAGTATTCGCTGTTGGTCCCGTCACGCATTTCCGCCGGGTTCCAGCCCCACAAAATGATGTATTTAGAGTTGACCCAGTCTTGTCGCTGATTGCCGGTAACACCGGTACCATATACATAAGGTGTGGCCCGGCTGATGCAGGCCCAGCTGTAACTGTTGTAAAAGCCAAGGGAGCCGCCAAAGAGGTTCATGAGCCTTGCCGCTGTCTGCCGTCCATTGGTCTGGTTGTAGCTGCCAGTGCCGTATGGCACGAGGATGGCGGAATTGCCATAGGTGTTTTTTACCCTTTTTAACTCAGATGCCATCATATCCAGGGCTTCATCCCATGATATGCGTTCGAATTGACCTTCGCCCCGCTTGCCCACACGTTTCATAGGATATTTTAGGCGGTCGGGATGATATTGCCGGCGGCGGTATGCCCGGCCCCGTACGCAGGCACGAAGCTGCGGGTCGCTGATGTCGTCACCAGGGCGGTCGTCTGTTTCTATGCGGATAATTTCCCCGTCCTTTAAAAATAGTTTCAATACACAGCGACCCCCGCAGTTATGAGCAGGACAACCGGCACGAACGACCACCGTCCCGTCTTTTTCCAAACGCCCCGGAAGACGGATTCTCTGCTTTTCGTCTGTACATCCAAGCAGGGAACCAAGGCTTGCCATCCCGCCGGCAAAAACTGCCCCCATTTTTATAAAACAGCGACGTTCCATGCCCTGGTGGTCAGGATTTCCGTTGGGCGGGATATGGTCGATCTGGTGTTCTTTCATGGTCGAAATGTCTAATGGTCTAATGGTCTAATGGTCTAAGGGTCTAATGGTCTAATGGTCTAAGGGTCTAATGGTCTAAGGGTCTAATGGTCTAATGGTCTAATGGTCTAATTGTCTAATTGTCTAAGGGTTAATGGGTTCCAGGGTTATGTTGGGCATGTTTCCGAGTTCTATCATGCTCATGGTGAGTACTTTGATTACATCACGCATGATTTCGACGTTGATCTGATCCATCGTATCTTCAGGTACATGATACAGGGTAGGGGTAGTGGCGCCCCGGGTACCGAAGGTGATGGCCGGAATTTTTTCCATGTAGAATACCATGCCATCGGTGCGTGGGCGGATGGGTTGTTGCCAGTGGCTGCTCCGTGTCATAAAAGGGCGGTGCACCCATTGGTCGTTATTGCGTTCCAGCACTTCCAGCAAATTACTCCAGGGATCTGCAGTAACTGCAAAAAAGGCGTTGCCCCTTCCTACCATATCCAGGTTTATCATCATCTTGATTTGCTCTCTGGGATGGGGAAAGCGGTCTACAAACTGCCGGGCACCTACCAGGCCCACTTCTTCTGCCCCGAATAACAGGATGATCAATGTCCGTTTGAGTTCCACTTCTGAAGTTGCCAGGGCTTTGGCAATCCCAAGGGCCAGGGCACAGCCTGACGCATTGTCCAGTGCCCCTGGAAACAACACCGGCATCATGCCCAGATGGTCCAGGTGTGCGCCGATAATAAGGTATTCCTCCCTCAATTCAGGGTCGCTGCCTTCAATCATGGCCACCACATTGGCCGTGGTCCCGTCAGGATAATATTCCGAGCTAAGTGCCAGGGTGGCCTTTTTACCAGTATTGAACGACATGGGGGTCAGGGTGGTTTTGATATGCTCCCTCACTTCCTGTAAGTCTTTGCCTGTGCCTGCCAGCAAGTCTCTGACCACCTGGTCAGAGGCCGCAAGAAAGATAAAGTCTGGATCTGCAGTGGGTCTGGGACTGGCAACGTGGTATGCAAAGATCAGGCCTGCCGCACCATTTTCAAGGGCAAACTTTACCTTGTTCGCGTGATCCACATAAGGCTGCCACATCATAAGGCTGTCCTGGTTGCTTCCGCTGTAAGGGATGCCCAGTTCGGTAATTACGATCCTGCCTTCCACGTCAATGCCGGCATAATCATCATAACCAAGCTCCGGTGCGGATATGCCATGTCCGGTATATACCACTTCCGCCGTTACTTCACCACTGCCTGATATGCCCCATGGCCAGTAATCATCACCGTATTGATAGTGTTTGGTAATGGTTTCATCGCCGGCAGGAATATGGATTTCCAAACGGCCTTTGTCTTTAATTAGTGTATACGGTTGGTCAAACTTCTGGAAAAAGCCTTTTTCTGGGAAGAACGGCTGTAATCCCCACGATTCAAGCTTCCCGGCTGCCCAGTCTGCAGCCATGTCATAGCCAATATCCCCGGCCAGGCGACCACGCATGTCTGGGGATATCATCGTATGCATCCATCGGGAAATATCCTCTTCAGATACCGAATGGAGGGCCCTGATGAGCACCTCATGGTCGTTATTGCCATACTCATCAACATATTGTGCTGGCGACAGCAACGAGAATAAAAGGAGAATAAGTGTAATTAACAATTGTTTCATTGGTTTGAATTCTATGGTTTATTTGGAATTTTTGTATGTGTGCCCAAATCTACAAAATTTCTTTTGCAGGAATACGATATTGCCGTAACTTTAGCGCTGAATCACATTAATAATCTCCAAATTAAATTAGCGCAATCATGAAAAAAGTATTTTTATTATCCCTGGCCATGTGGTTTTGGGGGATCGCTTTATGGGCAAATAATGGCACGCTTTTGTTGCGTCAGCCCACCATCAGCGACAGCCATATTGTTTTCGTTTATGCCAATGATCTCTGGGTTGTTGAGCGTGAAGGCGGAGATGCCTGGCGGCTGACCAGCAATGAAGGATCGGAACGTTTGCCGCATATCTCTCCAGACGGCACAATGGTCGCTTTTACGGCACAATATGATGGAAATGATGACATATATGTTGTGCCCATTGAGGGTGGTCAGCCCATGAGGCTAACCTGGCACCCCGGAGCCGATCAGGTCCGTGGCTGGACCCCCGATGGAGAGCGGGTGTTATTTACTTCCGGCAGGGAGGGGGTCCCCACCCGTGAATCCCGTTTCTATACCATTCATAAAGACGGGGGAATGCCCGAAGCGTTGCCCGTTCCGAGGGCGGTAACCGGGCAGCTATCGCCTGATGGCCGGTTTATTGCATACCAGGAGGTCAGCTTTATCGATCCCGAATGGAGAAATTATCGTGCCGGTCAGGCAAACCCCATTTGGATTGTAGATCTGGAGGATTACAGCCTGGTAACCACCCCCCAAACCGACGGTGAGCGGCATATGAGTCCGGTTTGGCTTGGAAACACTGTGTATTTTATTTCGGAACGCGATTATGCAGCCAACATTTGGTCGTACAATGTGGATACAGGGGAACTCAAACAGGAAAGTTTTTTTGTGGATTTTGATGTGAAGAACATCAATAGCGGCGGGGATATGCTGGTGTATGAAAAGGCCGGGGCGCTGCATATTTTTAATCCACAGAACGGACAGCATGAACAGCTGACCATTCATGTGCGTGGCGATTTTCACTGGTCTCGGCCCCGCTGGGAAAATATCCGCCCCATTGCCCTGCAAAACGCGTCTTTATCGCCCACGGGGCAACGTGCCCTGTTTGAATACCGGGGCGAAATATTTACCGTACCCAAGGAGCATGGGGATCCAAGAAACATCACACGCAGCCCGGGTGTGGCCGACCGCTCTCCTGTATGGTCGCCCGACGGCAACCGCATTGCCTGGTTTTCGGACGAATCGGGCGAATATCAGCTGCTAATCGGTGAGCAGTCGGGTATGGGTGAAATCAAGGTCATCCCCCTTCCCGAGCCCTCATTTTTTTTCAGACCCGATTGGTCGCCCGACGGCCAATACATTGCCTATACCGACACCCACCTGAACCTGTATTTTGTAGATGTGGAGTCCGGTATGGTGACCCTGGTGGATACCGACCGGTATGTGCGCCCTCAGCGTACGATGAACCCGGTGTGGTCGTCCGACAGCCGGTGGATCGCCTATGCACATACCCTGGAGAGCATGTTCAAAGCCATCATATTGTATAATGTGGAAACCGGTGAACGGATCCAGGCAACAGACGGCATGGCCGATGCCATTACCCCTGTCTGGTGCGCTTCGGGCGATTATTTGTATTTTCTTGCAAGTACTGATTATGGCCCCAATACGGGCTGGCTCGATATGAGTGCCTACGACAGCCCAATCAACCGGTCTCTTTATGTAATGGTACTTGCCGAAGACGGTGTTTCCCCGTTTTTACCCAAAAGCGATGAAGAGCAACAAACGGATGAAGAAGAGCCTGGCAATGGCGAAGAAAATGACGATGCCATAAAGATTGACCGGGATGGCCTGATGCGGCGCATTGTTTCTGCAGACATTCCTGCCCGTGATTATACAGGATTGATTGCGGGACCTGAGGGATACGTGTTTTACTTTGAAAATGTGCCCAATCAGCCGGGCCTCACGCTGCACCGTTACGATTTTAAAGATCGAAAAACGGAAGCCTTTTTGTCGCCTGTGCATTACGCCGTGACTTCGCACGACAGGAGTTCCCTCCTTTATCGTAGCGGCACCACATGGGGCATTGTGTCGTCCAGTGGTGCCACACGTAATCCGGGCGATGGACGTTTGGAAGCCGTGAGCAATATGCGTATGCGCATCGAACCAAAGGAAGAGTGGCGCCAGATGTTCAGGGAAGGCTGGCGTTTGCAGCGCGATTTCCTGTATGTGGACAATGTGCATGGTGCGCCCTGGGATGAGATTTACGGGTGGTATCGCCCATGGGTGGAGCATGTGCGTCACCGTACCGACCTGAATTATGTAATCGGCATCATGGGGGGTGAGGTAGCCATTGGGCATTCATACATCTTTGGCGGGGACATGCCACAGATTGAGCGGGTAGCGGTTGGATTGCTGGGTGCTGACTATACCATCGAAGGCGGATATGTCCGTTTCAGCAAAATATACGACGGAGAAGACTGGAACCCCAACCTGCGGGCACCCCTGGGTGTACCGGGGGTTAATGTTTCCAAGGGCGATTACCTGCTCGAAGTGAATGGCGTTCCTGTGGATCCTGAAGAGAACCTTTACAGGTATTTTGAAGGTACGGCCAACCGGCAGACGCAGATCCGGGTAAATGACAGGCCGGCCAAAGATGGCTCCCGCCTGGTAACGGTGGTGCCTGTAGCCAATGAATACCAATTGCGCATGATGAACTGGGTGGAAGACAACCGCAGGCGTGTAGACAAATTGTCCGACGGTCAATTGGCCTACGTTTACGTGCCCAATACCAGCGGCATGGGTTATCAGTTCTTTAACCGCTATTATTTTGCCCAGCAGGATAAAAAGGGGGCTGTTATTGATGAACGAAACAATGGCGGCGGCTCTGCAGCCGACTATATGGTCGACATCATGTCGCGGCAGTTGCACGGTTATTTTAACTCCCGGGCGGCAGACAGGAGGCCTTTTACAACACCCATGGCCGGCATATGGGGACCGAAGGTGATGCTCATCAATGAGCGTGCCGGATCAGGGGGCGATCTTTTGCCTTATATGTTCCGCAAAATGGAAATCGGTCCACTGATCGGGACCACCACCTGGGGTGGACTGGTGGGCATATGGGATACACCTTCCTTTATTGATGGTGGACGGATGATGGCCCCACGTGGCGGTTTCTTCAATACCGACGGCGAGTGGGCTGTGGAAGCCGAAGGCGTTGCGCCCGACATCAAGGTTGAACAATTGCCTGTACTGGTCATAGAGGGCCATGATCCACAGCTGGAACGTGCCGTGGAAGAAGCCCTGAAACTGCTGGAAACAGAAGCTATTGAACTGAAACCGGAGCCGCCGCCGCCGGTGCGGTACAGGAGGCCGGAACGTAGGCAGCGGTAATTGGTGATTAGTATTTAATAAATACTATTTAGACGATAAATGGATATAGATCGTTCGGTTGATCAGCGTTTTGGAACCCGGGTGGGTTTGTTGCTGAGTGCGCTGGGTATTGCTGTGGGTACCGGTAACATTTGGCGTTTTCCGAGAATCGCGGCACAAAGTGGGGGTGATGAGGGTGCCGGGGCCCTTATACTTGCCTGGATCGTTTTTCTGCTGTTGTGGAGTGTTCCGTTGATCATCGCTGAGTATATGATCGGTCGGAAATACCGTTTCGGCGTTGTAGGTTCTTTTGCGAAAGGCATGGGCAGGCGATTCGCCTGGATGGGGGCTTTTGTCGCTTTTGTAGCCACTGCCATCGGTTTCTTTTATGCGGTTATTGTGGGATGGAGTTTGTATTACTTCTTTCAAATGCTGTTATATCCCCTGCCTGCATCCAATACGGACTCCATGGCTTTATGGGATAATTTTCAATCGTCCTGGTGGCCATTTGTGATGCATTTTCTGGCCATTGCGGCTGGCGGACTGGCCATATGGAGGGGGGTGAGGTCTATCGAAAAAGTAAACAAGGTATTGATCCCGGTACTCATCCTCATCATTATTGCTGCCGTTATACGTGCCATTTCCCTTCCAGGGTCAGGTGATGGAATCGAATATTTGTTTCGCATTGAATGGGCGCAATTAAAAACACCTGGTGTTTGGCTGCAGGCCCTGACTCAGAACGCCTGGGATACAGGCGCCGGATGGGGATTGTTCCTGACCTATGCCGCCTACATGCATGCGCGGCACGGAACGGTTAAAAATGCATTTATTACTGGTTTTGGCAACAACATCATTTCCCTGTTGATGGCTACCATGATCTTTGGTACGGTGTTCTCTGTGCTGCAATACGGATATGGTTATGCAGATGCAGAGGTGCTGGAGGTGATGAAGACCAGCGGACCGGCATCCACTGGCCTGACTTTTATCTGGATGCCCCAGCTTTTTGAACGCATGAGTGCCGGGGGCATCCTGGCGGTTCTGTTCTTTCTGGGGCTTGCTTTTGCCGGTTTTTCTTCCCTGATGTCGATGCTGGAACTCAGTACCCGCGCCCTTGTAGACAGAGGGGTGCGCAGAAACAGAGCTGTTCTGGTTATCATTGCCTTTGTGTATCTGCTGGGTATTCCTTCGGCCATGAGTCTGAATGTGCTGAGTAACCAGGATTTTGTTTGGGGACTGGGTCTTATGGTCAGCGGGGTTTTTATTGCCTTGTTTTGTATTAGATATGGCATCATAAAACTTAAAAATGAAACAGAATTTGCGTCCACCGACTGGAAACCCGGAATGTGGTGGGATATTCCCATTCGTTTTTTTGTGCCCTCGGCCGGCCTCATTTTGCTGATATGGTGGATGTGGCTGTCCATCACGGAATTTGCCCCTGATGCATGGTTTAACCCCCTGAACCCCTTCAGCGTGATGACCGTATTGGTACAGTGGGGGCTGGTTATTGGTTTGTTTCTGATCTTTAACAAAAAGATTGGCAAGCTTTACCGATAGGACAGCAGGAGATTACCTCCGGTGGGCTCCCAAAATGTGCGGTTTTTTGCAGGCACACAGAATGGCGCAGGGTGCAGACACTGAAAAAATGTATCTTTGATACTTTAAAGCATAATATTCCATTATAAATCTTAACCCGTAAAAGCATGAAACATTTATTTTTATTGTTAATTCCTTTGATTATGATGCTATCCGGTTGTGCTGACCGCAGTCCGAATCCGTTTTTTGCGGATTACAACACCCCTTTTGATGCCCCCCCGTTTGACAGGATTGATGACGAACATTTTCTTCCTGCCATTGAGGAAGGGATCCGCCAGCATCAGGCAGAAATCGAGGCCATCATCAGTAATCCGGAGACCCCAACTTTTGAAAACACCATTGTGGCTTATGATCAGGCCGGCGGATTACTGCGGCGTGTGAACCCTGTTTTCGGAGGTTTGCGTGGTGCGGAAACCAATCCGCGTTTGCAGGAAATTGCCCGCGAGGCCACCCCTATGTTGTCGGACCACAGCAATTCCATTCGCATGAACCAGGAATTGTTTGCCCGCATTCAGGCAGTTTATGAGCAACGCGAAGAACTTAGCCTTGACAGGGAGCAAATGCGCGTGGTGGAGAAATATTACCGGGACTTTGAACGCAGTGGTGCCGCATTACCAGAAGAACAGCGCGAACAACTGGCAGAACTTAACTCGAGAATGTCCATGGTTTCGCTACAGCTTGGCGAGAACCAGTTGGCCGAAACCAATGCTTTTCAACTTACACTGGAAACGGAAGAGGACCTTGCCGGCTTGCCTGATAATGTAAGGGATGCTGCTGCAGAAGCAGCTGAAAAAGCCGGTGTGGATGCTTTAGGCATTGTTACCCTGCATAATCCGAGCTGGATTCCATTTTTGCGCTACTCCGAGAGAAGGGATTTGCGTGAAAAAGTATTCACTGCCTATTTTATGCGTGGCGACAACGACAATGAAAACGATAACAAAGACCTGTTTGCCGAGCTGATGCAGCTTCGCCAGGAAATGTCGCGCCTGATGGGATACAACAATTATGCGGAATATTTCCAATCCATTCAGATGGCCCAAAACCCACAGAATGTATATGACTTTCTGTATGAGATCTGGGAACCCTCCCTGGCGCTTGCCAAACAGGAAAGAGACCAGATGCAGGCCATCATTGAGCGGGAAGGCGGCGATTTTAAACTGGCTCCATGGGACTGGTGGTATTATGCCGAGATTCTCCGGAAAGAGCAGTATGATCTGGATGATGCCGAGTTGAAGCCTTATTTTGCGATCGGGAATGTACGCGAAGGCAACTTTATTCTGGCGAATAAACTGTTTGGACTGACATTTGAAGCACGTCCGGAGATTCCCGTATATCACGAAGAAGTTGAAGCATATGAAGTATTTGACCATGACGGCAGCCACCTGGGTATCCTGTTTATCGACCCGCATCCACGTACGGGCAAGCGTGGTGGTGCCTGGTGCGGAACCTATCGCAGCGGTGCCTATGAAAACGGTGAAAAGATCTATCCCATCGTGACCATTGTGATGAACTTCAGTCGTCCTTCGGGCGGACAACCGGCCTTGCTGACCTGGGACGAAACAACCACCTATTTTCATGAATTTGGCCACGCCCTGCACAATTTCTTTGCCGATGGCCGTTACAGGAGAACCAGCCGCAGCGTGCCTCGCGACTTTGTGGAGCTGCCCTCGCAGATCCTTGAGAACTGGGCCGGAGAACCTGAACTGATTAAGAAATATGCCCTGCATTATGAAACGGGCGAACCCATGCCGCTGGAACTGCAGCAGAAAATGCGCAATGCAGAATTTTTTAACCAGGGGTTTATCAATGCAGAATACATTGCCGCAGCCATACTTGATATGGATTGGCATACTGCTGACCATGGCGAAGAGATCGATGTGCGTGCATTTGAGATCGCGTCCTTAGAAAATATGGGTCTTATTGAAGAAATCAAGCCCCGTTACCGTACCACATATTTCGGCCATATTTTCGGAACAGGTTATGCGGCGGGATACTATGTGTATCGTTGGGCAGGCGTTTTGGATGCCGATGCCTTTATGGCTTTCAAAGAATCCGATGATCTCTTCAACCAGGAACTGGCCGAACGCTTCCGCAAATACATCCTTGCAGAAAATTCGCTTAGGGATGGCATGGATGCCTATGTAAAATTTCGTAGACAAGAGCCAGATATTGAGCCATTTCTGATAAGAAGCGGATTAAAATAACCTGATTGTTCAAGTATAAAAGGAGTACCTGTACCGGGTGCTCCTTTTATGTTTAACTTTATGCAGCAAAACTGCAAATAAAACATGATGGCTTTTGATACAATCATCGAACTTCAGGATGTCCCGGTATACCAAAAAAACATACTGGTTCTGTCTGATGTAAGTTTCAGCGTAGAACGGGGGCAATTCTGTTACCTCATCGGCCGGACCGGTTCGGGTAAAAGCAGCCTGTTGAAGATTCTTTATGCCGACCTGCCCATGGTGGATGGTTCTGGTAGGGTTGCAGGGACAGATCTGATGGGGATCAGGGACAGGGATATTCCTTTTCTGCGACGTAAGATCGGCATTGTTTTTCAGGATTTTCAATTGCTTAATGACCGAACGGTGAAAGACAACCTGTTGTTTGTGATGAAGGCCACCGGCTGGCACGACAGGATCGCCATGGAAGAAAGGATGGTGGATGTACTTGAGAAAGTCGGTTTGGGGACCAAGGGCTTTAAGATGCCGCATGAATTATCCGGGGGCGAACAGCAACGTGTCGTCATTGCACGTGCCCTGATCAATGACCCGGATGTGATTCTTGCCGATGAGCCTACCGGAAACCTGGACCCGGAAACCAGCGAAGGCATTATGGAGCTGATGTTTGATATAAGTACCAGCGGCCGGGGCGTTTTGATGGCCACCCACAACTATAGTTTGTTTAAAAAGTTTCCGGCGCGCATTTTTAAATGCGAAGGTGGAAAATTAATGGAAATGGATCCCGAAACCACACAAAATTCAGAAGCCTGAGTTTCGCCCGATCAAAGCTTAAGACGGAATATAGCTGTCATAAATCTTCCGAACGATCTTTTCCTCATTTTCCCAGCAAAGTTCCTTGGCGGCTTTCAAAGAGTTCAGGTGCCAGGTATTCCACCGGTCCCGGTCAGAAAGCATATCGCGGATACATTGTGCGATGTGTGCAGGGTCATGATTCCGGATCAGCATGCCGGTATTGTACTTTGTGACGATGGCCTCAATCTCCGGCAGCCTGGTTGTCAATTGAGGCACCCCGGCCATCATGTAATCGAACAATTTATTTGGCAGGCTGTAACGGTAATTCAGGTTGCTGCCTTTGTCGAGAGAGGCTCCGATTTTTGCATGGATGGTATATTCGTGAAGTTCTTCCGGCGACATTTTGTCCAGGAACCAGACCCTGTTATTCAGGCCTTCTTTTCCGGCCATGGATTTAAGTTTGGGAATCACATCGCCGGAACCAATTATCAGTAGTAACACGTGTTTCAGACCGTATTCCGGACGCATGGCCATGACCAGTTCTTCGCCGCCGCGGTCGATATTAATGCCGCTGCCCTGCAACAGGATGATATCTTTATCCGGAGGCAGACTCAGCTCATCGGCAGGAATACTTCCGCGGGGCGCTTTGTAGCGTGGAAAGTTTCTGACCACATGCAGCTTTTTGCCATATTCATTTCCGTAAAGCGTTGCCATGGAGTGGTTGACAGTGATGATGGTTTTTTGGCGCGGGAACAAAAACTTTTCAAGGTTTTTCCAAAAACGCTGTACCAGTGGCCGGGAAACAACCTCCGGAGTACCGGTAAAGTACTCATGGGCATCGTATACCAGTGGTTTGCGCTTGAAAAATGCGACCAGATGGTTGGGCAGCAGGGTATCCAGATCATTGCTTACCAGAAGATCAAATCGTTTGAACAGAAGATAGAAAAATAATTTCAGATTGTATTCGGCGTAAAACATAAACTTTCTGTGAAACATCATGGAAATGCGTTTGACCCGGGCATACAACGGCGAAAAAGCCTTACTGTCTTTTCGCCTTACCCCTGTGATATAAACTTCAAAACCCATAGCATGCAGGGTCTGCGCCATTTTGTTCACCCGCTGGTCGGTGAACACATCATTGGTTACCGAAAGGTGTACTTTTTTCATGCAGATTTTTCGTCAGTCGCGTCATTTTTTGCCTGTTCGTTTTTGCTTAATCTGGAGATCCGGATATTCAAATAGGCAAATAAAATGGTCATAAATGGGCTGATCAGGTTAAAGAAGGCGTAAGGGATGAAGGCAACGGTGGGCACGCCCAGTACGGCAGATTGTGTGGCCCCGCAAGTATTCCATGGAACAAGGACAGAGGTCACTGTGCCGCTGTCTTCGAGGGTGCGGCTTAGGTTCTGGGGGCTCAGTCCACGCTTGTTATACGTGTCTGCAAACATCCGCCCGGGTACAACAATGGCCAGATACTGATCGCTGGCAGTTACATTGAAAAACATACAAGTGCCTGCGGTGGCTGCCACCAGGGAGCCGGTATTGTGTGCCAGCTTGATCACGGATTCGGTAATGCGCTGCAGCAATCCGCTCGATTCCATAATTCCTCCGAAGATCATGGCGCATATAATGAGCCATACCGTATTCAGCATACCGCTCATGCCACCGGTTTCCAGCAGGTTGTTGACCATGGCGTGGTCGGTGATTACGGCAATGTCGGTGTACATGGCTTTCATGACGGCCACATAGGCAGCCACCAGGAAGTTGTCTTCCATTCCGCTGACCTGGTAGATGATGTGGGGTTGAAATATCAAAGCAAACACGCCGCCCGCCAGGGTTCCTGCCAGCAGCGCAGGCAGGGCCGGGACCTTACGAATGATCAGGGCTATGACCAGTGCCGGGACCAGGAATAGCAGGGGGGTTATGCGAAAGGTGCCTTTAATGGCTGTCAAAACAGGCTGGATGTCGTTGATGGCACCGTCCTGAGACCGGGTAAGGCCGATCACCATAAACAGGATCAGGGCAATGGAAATAGAAGGCACAGTTGTCCATGCCATGTATCGGATGTGGGTAAACAGGTCGGTGCCTGCCATAGCCGGTGCCAGATTAGTGGTGTCGGACAAAGGGGACATCTTGTCACCAAAATATGCACCGGAAATGATCGCCCCTCCGATGATCCCTTCCGGAATCCCCAGGGTACGTCCTATTCCCAGCAGGGCAACACCAAGCGTAGCCACCGTACTCCAGCTGCTACCGGTAGCCAGTGAAACAATGGCACTCACCACGCAGGCAGCCACCAGAAAGATCGTAGGATTAAGGATCTGTAAACCATAATATATCATAGAGGGTACAATGCCGCTGAGCAGCCAGGTGCCGGCAAGGGAGCCAATGAGAAAAAGGATCAAGATGGCCGACATGGCTGATCCAATGGCTTTTACAATCCCCTTGTGGAGCGTCTCATAGCGATGGCCCAGGCTGATCGCTACAATGGCCGCCAGGGCCGCAGACAGGATCAGAACCATCTGATTGGATCCCGCCAGTGCGTCGTCGCCAAAAATAAAGACATTGACAGAAATCAAGACGGTCAGGAAAATAACTGGAATCAATGCCTCAAATAGCCTGGGGCGTCTGGGGGATTTATGCATGGTTCGCACTTAAGGTTGCCATTGAGGCCGTAAAATAACATGATTTTTTTTACATGCGCAAGGAATCGTATGAATTTGTATGCTGTGGAGCCGGAACAGATCCAGCCAGGTGATGTTAGCAAAAGCATTATAATGCTATTTGGTTAGGGCCAGGAAATGGGCCCTGATCTGTTCTTCGTTGGCAAAATCGCCTTGCATTACATTCCGGACCGCTACCTGATATTTCTTTCCTGAATCCGATCTTTTGATATCAACAAAGGCCTCCAGGCCTCCAGCAAAGACACCCGATAAATAGTGCCAGACGGCCTTCATCCATCCAATCTGCTTTTTTTCTCCGGGAATACAGGCCTGTGTGTATTCCCATAACTCGTCGTGAAAAACCTCCAACCGGTTTTTTTTATCTTTTTCTGAGAGTGAAATATTTCGGATTTCCAGGGCCAGGAAGGGATTGATCAAAGCACCCCGTCCCAGCATCCATTCCTTTTGTCCGGGAAACCTGGCCTGTAATTTCCTGTATTGTGAATGGTTGTAGATATCACCGTTGTAGACCATCGGGTGCTTCGAAATGCTCAGGCATTCTGCATATTTTCCGGGATCTGTTTTTCCGCCATAAAGCTGCACCCCCGTACGCGAATGCAGGATTATTCTGTATATTGGATAGCGGTTGAACACTTCCAGAACGGATGTGATTTCGTCGGGCCGATGGTAGCCCAGCCTTGTTTTAACAGACAGGGATGTCTTCAGGCTGCCGCATACTTTGTTTAGTATCCGGTCTATTTCGTCCGGATAGGGCAGCATACCACAACCCCTTTTTTTATTGGCGATGCGCCGGAAGGGACAGCCCAGGTTCCAGTTCAGGTGGTGGTAGCCTTCTTCGTATAAAACATTGTCAATCAGTATGATTTCATCTGCATTGTTACTGATGATCTGGGGTATCGTTGGGGCATAATTGTCTGAAAGGGGAATAAGGTCAATGAGTTTTTTAGGATGGATCTTTTCTAATCCCGAACCACTGATGAAGGGCGCATAATATACATCAATATGCCCCATATGTCTGGCAAAGGCATTGCGGTATGCTTTATGGGTAATCCCCCTGAAGGGCGCAAGGTGAAGCGTAACAGCCGTCATCATTGAACGGAATAAAAATACCAATGGTTGCCGGATGAACCTTCCGGCAACCATTGATAAAGATACGCTGTTTTCCGATAGTTAAAAGTCTAGAACCAGAATATCGGTTTGAACTCTACCCTTCGGTTTATGGCCCGTCCTTCGATCGTCTGGTTGGTCGCACGGGTATTATGTTCTCCGAACCCCGTGATGATCAACCTGTCAGGGCCAATGCCTTTTGCAACAAGATAACGCTTGACCGATTGGCCCCGTCTTTCAGACAACCCCATATTATACGCTGCAGTTCCCGTAAAGTCGGTATGTCCATGTATTTCTACCTGCAATTCAGGATATTTATTCATGAGCTGGTAAACAGTTTCCAACGCGTTATGATACCTTGAATGAATATCAGTTCCATCCACGACAAAACGGACGTGAGCCAGTTCCGGATCTAAGGCGGCCTCGATTTCCTGTTTGATCTCTATACGTTTTCTTTCTTCTTCGGCCCGTCTGAGTTCTTCCTCAGCACGCCTTCTTTCTTCTTCGGCTTCACGCAATTTCCTTTCGGCTTCCAATCGTTCCTGTTCGAGCCTTCTGCGTTCTTCCTCTTCGCGTTGGCGCGCTTCTTCCTCTTCTTCAATACGCCTTTCCAGGGCTTCTACATCAACCACTTCCACAGGCGGTTCAACTTTTTCTCTCGGTCCGAGGCTCATGATAAACCCACCGTGGTGCTTGAGAAATCTATCGTTTTCATCGTTCTCAATAAGGTCCCTGTTGTCGCTGTTCATCATATTATAGGTAGACTGGAACTGGATAGCTATACGCTGGCTTAATTGGAAACGTAAACTCAGTCCGCCCACAAAAAGAATATCCATCCCTTCGTCATCGACGCGTCCGAGTGCATGATCCACTTCATTATAAAAAGCAATGCCCGGCCCAAGAAGGAAGGAAGGAGCAAACCAGCTGTCTTCGGGCAGCAGGTAGTCATTGTTTAGCTTGTATGAAAACAGCAGGCTGAGGTCGGTCTTCATCCCCTTAAAGTTTTTGTCGTTATCTATCCAACGCCCTAAACGACCCATTGTTCCTTCAAACCTCAGGTCAAATGAGGGGGATACATACCGGTTGGCAGTTAATCCAAGGTATCCGTAAAATGCTTTGTTCCAATCGAAGAATGCGTCGCCCAAATCCCCTTTGTACTCATTTTTTCCGGCGATGATACCAATTGCCCATTTCTGGTCTTCGTTTTGCGCATATGTCTTACTGAAAGACATATTGATGCATAAAACCAGTACAATTGTAATTGTAATGAATTTTTTCATAATAGAGGTTTTAATGAATAATTAAATAAAAAAGTTTAAAATTTGTTTAAAGCCTTACCGTGACATTTAGCGGCAAGTTATAAAATATTTTGGTTAAATGCAAACCCAGGCAAAAAGTATTTATTGGAAAATCTTATCTTTACTTTATGAGAGAAGAAAAAGACTTTCTCGGAAGCGTGAAGCTTCCGGGTAACGCCATGTATGGCATCCATGCCTGGCGTTCAACTAAAAATTTTCCGCTGGGGCCGGTTTTTCATGAAGAGTGGTATCGTGCCGTGGGATTGGTAAAACAAGCTTGCTACCAGTGCATTGTGGCGTTCCATTCGGCCGCCACTGGCAGGTATCCTGCATCTGGCCTTCCGGCCGGACTGGAAGACGCCACTGTATTTGAATTGCTGGAGAAGGCTGCCGCAGAGATCGCAGCAGGCAAACATTTTGACCATTTTATTGTCCCGGCAATGCAGGGTGGGGCAGGGACCTCCATCAATATGAACATCAATGAAATACTCAGCAATGTAGCCCTGGTTAAAAAAGGTATGCATCCCGGTAATTATGTGAGCATTGACCCGTACAAACATGCCAATTTGTTTCAGTGAAGCTTTGTCGCGCGACTGGTGGCGAGTTTCAAAATGTTTTGAGCGCATTAAAGTAGTCAACCTCGGTGGTGGTGCTACAGGAAGCGGCATGGCCATACCACGGTATTTCATCATGGAGGTGGTACCCTTTTTACAAAAACTCACAAATCTGCCAGTTACACGAAGTGAAAATCTGCCAGATACCACGCAAAATCTGGATGCACTGGTGGAAGTACACGCCATTTTAAAGGCCCATGCCGTGAATCTGGAAAAGATCGCTTCGGATATACGCCTTTTATCATCCGGCTTAAATGCCCGGTCAGAATTATCAATCCCGGACAGTCAGCCCGGAAGCAGCATCATGCCAGGTAAAGTAAACCCGGTTATTCCGGAGTATGTGATTGGTGTCGCGCACATGGTATACAGTAATGATATGCTGATTTCTTCACTCAGCGGGCAGGGCTCCCTTGACCTGAACGCTTATTTGCCTGTGATCGGGCATGCTTTGCTGGATAGTTTAAAACTGCTTATTGGTGCCGGACAGACCCTCCGGAGTAATCTGTTGATGGATCTGAAAGTACACGCCACTGATGCCCGTGATAAACTTATGAATAGTGTATCCATCACAACGGCCCTGATTCCCTATATTGATTACCGGAACGCCTCCCGCATGGCTGATTATATGAAAGAGAAAGGATGTGATGTGATCGAAGCCAATAAGGCACTCGAGGTCATGCCTGAAGAAAAACTCAGGGGATTGCTGAAACCGGAAAACCTGCTGGGAATGGGATATTCTATAAAAGACCTGGATTGATTATGGATGCGGCGGACCTGGAAAATTCATGTATATTTGCCTTTCCTTAACCGGGAAAATGATGTAAAACCACCCAATCTGCCTATATGAAGAACCATGTTTTATTTGCTGTCCTTTTTACACTTCTGTTCTTTGTTTCCTGTTCCTCTCTCAGATCGTTGGATGAATTGTCAAAAACCGCAGACACTGCATACGAAGCCGGCAAACAGGAAGAAGCCCTTGAAGCATACGGCCGCCTGATCAAAGCACACAGAGACCAGGGCCGGGAGCCTGAGGGTATGATCTATCAGCGGGCCGGATTGCTTGCCTTCGCTTTGAATGAAACAGCAAAGGCCATTGAATACCTCGAATTGGCCAGGCACAGCCCTGCAGCTGATGAAAAAACCTATAGCACGTTAGCAAAAGCTTACAGGGAAATAGACAACTTGTCGCGCGAAATCACCATGCTTGAAAAATATGTGGAAGACTATCCCCTTGGGCCTGAATACAAAGATATGCAACGACGTTATTTTGAGACCCTGGTTGAAAGCCTTAATTATCAGCAGGCTTATACACTTTGGCCCCAGTTGATCGCAGATCCGGAATCCGACGAAGCTTTACTGACGGCTTATATGCAGACCCTTCAGGCACTTGGCCATGAAAGGCAGGCCACGCTGAAGGCCGAGGAGATCCTTAAAGTCAACATAAATAACATCAAAGCACTCGACTGGCTTGCAAAAAGGCATTTCAGGCAGGCAGATAATCTGTACCGCAGGGAGATGCAAGCCTATGAACAAAACCGGACCCAAAGACAATACGCCCGGTTACTGGAAGCTCTGGAAGTTGTGAACACCGACTTGCGCATTGCACTGGATTATTTCAAAAGGTTGTATACCCAGGATCCACGAGGTGAGTATGCCAGCTATATGGCCAATATTTATGAACGTTTCCAAGACGATGATAATGCAAGGTATTATCGCCGTCGGGCTCAATAAGGAATAAAACAAACCAGTATGAATCTGTTTAAGAATCTAAATCCCAGACATTTGTGCGGGATTTTTCTTCTGTTGCTTACAGCCGGAATATCTTCCGCACAGGCCAACCGGCCAATAACCTATTTTATCGAGGATATCCAATACGATGCATCCGTACCCAGCCCAAATGATTTTTTGGGCTATCAGATTGGAGAGTGGCACCTGAATCACGCACTATTGGTACAATATATGGAGCGGATTGCTGAAACTTCCGGCAGGGTGGTCATGTACGAATACGCCCGCTCACATGAGTTTCGGCCACTGGTTCAACTGATCATTACTTCCGAGGAAAACCATCGCAACCTTGAATCTATCCGTAGCAGGCACTTAAAACTGATTGATCCGGAAATCTCTGCAGATATTGACATCAGTGATATGCCAGCAGTGGTGCGTTTGGGATATGGCGTTCATGGAAATGAACCCAGTGCGCACAATGCGGCTCCGCTCGTTGCGTATTACCTGGCTGCAGGCATGGATGAAAAAGTATCGGAGATCCTTGACAACATGATCATTATCATAGATCCCTCCCTGAATCCGGACGGACAGGACCGTTTTGCCAGCTGGGTAAACAGGCACAGAAGCCAGACATTAAATCCTGATCCAAACAGCAGGGAGTTCAGGGATGTATGGCCCGGGTCACGCACCAATCATTACTGGTTTGACCTGAACAGGGACTGGTTGCCGGTTCAACAACCCGAGAGCAGGGGTAGAATTGCCGCGTACCACCAGTGGATGCCAAATATAAATACCGACCACCACGAATTTGGCCCAAACAGCACTTTTTTCTTTCAACCAGGGGAACCCAGCCGTGTCAATCCCCGTACGCCACGACGCACCGATGAACTAACCCTTGAGGTAGCCGGCTATCATGCTGCTGCCTTTGACAAAATTGGCCAAAGCTATTATATGCAGCAGGGCTTTGATGATTTTTATTATGGGAAGGGATCCACCTATCCTGATGTACAGGGCAGTATCGGCATTTTGTTTGAACAGGCCTCGAGTCGGGGCCACCGTCAGGAAACCATCCACGGGATCCTCGATTTTTCCCAGACAATCCGTAACCAGGTGCTGGTGTCGCTGTCCACCATAGAAGCCGGTCTGATGATGCGCGAAACACTCCTGGAGCATCTGCGCTGGTTTTTTACTTCGGCGCCTGAAGAGGCATCAAAGGAAGAATTTGCAGCCTATGTATTCGGAGACTCGCATGATTCGGGCAGAAATTATCATTTGCTCGACATTCTGGAAATACATGGGGTACGATTTTATGACATCACAGGGGAACTCGACCTGAACGGCCACACATATGTGCCCGGAAGTGCCTGGGTGGTGCCGTTACGACAAGCACAGTACCGTTTGATACAGAGCATGTTTGAAAAGGTGTTGACTTTTGAAGACAGTTTATTTTATGATGTGTCGGCATGGAATATTCCTTTATCATTAAATATCCCATTTGATAAAATAACATCAGACAGGCAGTTGCGTGATATTTTGGGCGAACGGACCACAGACATTAGCATACCCGCAGGCCGCCTGGTGGGTAAGGAGAGCCATGTGGCCTATGTTTTTTCCTGGAATGAGTATTATGCCCCACGAGCATTGTATTTTCTTCAAAAGCATGGCCTGAGGACGCAGGTGGCCACGGAAACCTTAACCATAAAGACATCAGGGTCATCGGTGGATTTTGGTTATGGAAGCATCATGGTACCGGTAATGACACAGGATGTGGATGCCTCCGTGTTGTATGAACTGATAAAAAAGGCTGCAGAGCATGCCGGAATTAAGATATATGCTGTGGAGACCAGCCGTGCTGAAAAAGGCATTCACCTTGGAAGTGGCAGTTTTGCGATGGTAAACAAACCCGGGGTGTTGATGCTGATCGGTCAGGGAACAAACAGCAGGGAGGCCGGTGAAATATGGCATCTTTTGGACCAGCGCTTCCAAATTCCGGTCACCATGGTTGAACTCGAGCGTTTTTCTGCCGTTGATCCGAACAGGTACAATGTTATTGTGATGGTCTCCGGTTCTTACAACCAACTCGGTGCAGAAGACCGTGAAAAACTTGACCGGTGGGTCCGTTCCGGGGGAACGATCGTGGCCTTTGGTACCGCCAACCAATGGCTCGACCGCCATGAATTTATTACCATTGAATTTGTTGATTTGCCCCAAACAGAAGAACCGGATATGCTCCCCTACAATAGCCGTCGAAGTCACCGCGGAGCAAGGAGAATTCCGGGTTCCATTTACCAGGCCAGGATAGATACAAGCCATCCGATAGCCTACGGGTATAAGCGCGAACTTTTACCTGTTCACGTATCTGGAACCCTTGCCGCCAAACCGCTTGCAAACCCATTTGCAAATCCCGTGATTTTTACCGAAAATGCATTGCTGAGCGGCTATGTATGGGAAAAATACACTGATTTTAAGGATCACACCGCCAGTGTTTTAATCCACAGCACGGGCCGGGGCCGGATTGTATCCATGATCGACAACCCCAATTTCAGGGGGTATTGGTTCGGTACCAGCGGTTTGTTTTTGAATGCCTTGTTTTTCGGGCAAATCATAGGAAGCTGATTGGGTTCAATCAGGGCGGTTCCGTCCGAATTTTTCGTGTGCCGTTACAAAATCACCGGCAACAATGGAGGCAGCAAGGGATATTTCTCCTGCCATAACAGTAGCTGCCGCTATTTCAGCAAATTTCAGCGCTTTTCCTTCCCCGTGGCAGCCAATGATCTGAAGGCATTCTTTTTGTGTGGGTAAAGAAACCCCGCCACCTACGGTTCCGATAACCAGGGAGGGCATGTGAAGCGAAACGTAAAGATCTTTGCCGATGGTTTCCGTATAGATGT
>PXAA01000056.1 GCA_003567205.1 Bacteroidales bacterium | reverse complement strand
ATGTATGCATGTTCACTGAGCCAATGCTGACATCGTCAACCAATACATCGTCAATTAAATACCCATGGTCGGGTGCAATGGTAAACATCTTGTTGGAACCGTGGTCCACATCCACTTCACCGCTGGGATTAATGGTTCCACCCTCACCAGCCGTGGCAGTGATGGTGTAGACGATCAAAGAAAACTCAACATGGATCGTATGGTTTTGGGTGATGTACTCAAAAGTATGGCTTAGGGCAGGTTCTATGCTCTCCCCATCAACAATCAGTTCATACACAAAATACCCTTGATCCGGGATGATTTCCAATTCAAAGTCCTGACCATACTCCACAACAGTCTCTCCCAGTGGTTGGATGGTTCCGTTATCACCTGCCGTAGCAGTTATTGTGAAAGTTACGGTTGGATCTTCCAGTGTAATTGATGCGGATGTTTTACAATCATTGGCATCGGAAATGTGAACGGTGTACGTTCCGTAATCAACATCAGTTAGCGTATGACTTGATTGTCCAGGCAAATCTTCCCACAGATAAGTATACGGAGGCGTTCCACCACTGACAACGGCATGAAGGTCGATCATCCCGTTTGTGCTTACCTGAAAATCTACCTCCAGCAGCTCAGGTTGTTCCAGGTTAAAGGATAGTTCTTTTTCAAAGCCCAGTGCATCATTTTGAATTAAAAGTGTATATTGACCTTGATCCAGGTCTTGTCTTACCAGACCAAAATCCCCATCATCCCAGGAGACTGTAAAGCCATCATCGCCTGCTACCTTTAAAGCGATGCTGCCATCCATTGAGTTGTAACATGAGATATGGCTGACAACAACACCAATGACAGCCAGGGCCATATTGTCATCATCCTCCAAAAAAAAGTACCGCTCGTTATCAGAGACTGTTAATTCGCTGATAAACCCTGAGTGGTTTGTCTGCATGTCCACTGGCTGTTTGTATATACACCCCATTCCATCAATTTCATAAAACCATGTTTGTTGCTGATCACCAAACACTTCAGCGGCAAAAAGAAACTGGTCCATGGGGTGCTTTATGTTTTGATGCATCCTGGATATGGCCAAATTTAGGGCTTGTCTTGAATTTACAAAATACAAAGCGGCCAGATGCGGGAAAAACCCCTGTGGGTGCCATGTGTAAAACCCTTCATCCACTCCACTTTGCAAATAATTTAGTGAATCACTTCCTGCCCGCTGTATCAAAAGGTCTTTATGTTCTTTGTATGTGGCGTGCTGATCGATCCACCCAACATCAGCCCTGTGAAGCAACCCCCTGACAGCCGAAAGTGTAAACCGGTCCGTTTCAAACCCCTCGGTATCCAAAGGAAAGATGTTTTCCACTTCTTCACCAAGTCCGACAGTTAAGACAGAGAACGCCCCGGTAGAATATACCCCCTGGCTATGGTCATATCCACCGTTTGTTGTAATGACCACCGTATTGTGATACTCACGGGGTAGCAGGGAGAGAACCTGGTAAATCTTTTCAGTCTGCTGCGCATTAAGCACATTGTTATCCAGTATAATCAGAGAATACTCTTGCCAGACTGTTTGTCGGAACACATCTGTTAGCTGGTCCACACCGGCAATGCCAGCAATGTATTCCTGTTGTTCAAAGCCCTGCAGGTAGTTGTAAGAGGCCAAATTGGCCAGCATCTGGTTTTTAACATCAACCAACATGGGAAACAGAAGTGTATCAATGGTTGCCGTTAATTTGAAATACTCCGGCATGCTGCTAAAGAGCTCTTCGTAGTGGTCAACAATAAGTGAACTATCAAATACGGAGTCTTCATGTAAGAAAAAGTCGAAAAACAGCTTGTTTGTCAACAGCAGGTGTTCTCCAAGAGAGGGTTTGCTTTGGAGCGAGTCGGCAAGGTTTTCTTTGGAGAGTATTTCAGACTGTAGTTTAGATAGTGCAAAAAACAGGCCGCCTTGCAGGTTTTCCCGCACGGTTGGGTCTGTATCGGCAAATGGTTGATGGGTGACATAGGCCATCAGGTTTTGGGTAAGATGGAACTCTTTGAAATAGTCAAAGAAAACATCCCTCCACTCTTCAACCGGCGCTTCTTTGTAATCCAGCAAAATACTGTTGACTTCATCCACGCTCTCTTCCACCCAGCCGCTGTCAGACAGGGTGTTCAGATGGCCTATAAGTTCAGCCTCCAGGGCGTTGTTGATGTGTACCAGCGGGATAGGGCGGGTGGAGATAATGGAATACAGGGTTTGCTCCCACTGATTGCTTGGGTGTTCAGGCGGTGCGGGATAACCCAGGGAAGAGATAAATCCGATATTTCCATTTCCGTAAATGTCAATTGGGAAAGGTCCTTCAGCAAAACCACTGGTAAACCCATTAGGACCACCATAAGGAAAAGAGTCAACTTGCCACGCTTGAACAAAAGGTAAAACATCACTATCAACTACAGCAAGGCCATTTCCTGTATTCAAGTATATAACAGCTCCTGGGTCATCACCTACCATATGAACCAAATCTAGAATACCGTTATTATTCGCATCCACAACAAATAACTGTCCTTCACCTTGTGAGTCTTCCAAGTGTTCCGGCAGTTTAACCCACAAATCGGTTTCATCTACAAAAATACCGTCACCTTTGTTGATTATTATCTGAATCGTAGCTCCTACATAATAGGGTTCGTCTCTGGTGACTGCGACGACTATATCATTTAGGCCATTGAGGTTAACGTCATATGTAACAGCGTAGTTAAATTTAGTTCCAGGTCCATATCTGCCAGGTGGTAATTCAATCAGTTGGCGGTTCTCAAAAGAGGGATCTCCATCCTGACTTAGCCATATATATCCAGATATATTAAGTGGGTTGTTGTCAGAGTAAAAAGTAACTATATCTTCTATGCCATCATTATTTAAATCACCAATAGCAGAGGACATAATATATGCCTGGGTGGGTCTCAATTCTTCAGGCATATCCATTCTTCTGTTCTGAAAATAACCTGTCCCATCATTAATCAAAAGCACTTTCCCTGCGTAAATATCAGGATACCCGTTACCGACTACGTCTCCCACGGCCAAATCATGTGAAAAAGAAAAACCTTCTGGTAGCCCTCCATTTTCCTGACCTTCAATGTTTGTCGTAGCATCATAATAGGTGCCATCATCATTGGACAACAAAAGGGGTATCGGTTCAAATAGGGTTGTACTGATTCCATCAGGATTACGCATAATCATTCCCATTGAACCCGCAACGATATCGGGCCTTCCATTTTGGTTGAAATCAGCAGTTTTGATACGATAGGCCATAAATCGGTTTAGACCGACACCTGGCATTAACTCAGGAGCCATCCGGAATGTACCGTCTCCATTGTTTAAAAAAATAGAGATAGGGGCTCTTGATTCCCTTGGAACTGTATGAGGAAAAATAACCCATTGCACCACAAAATCCTGTAGGCCATTTTGATTAAAATCGGCATGTGCGATATTATCACGAACTATGACAAAGCTACCGGGAGGATTGTAGTCATCATTTCCTGGGTAGTAAAATTCTTCATATTCTTCATTTATGCTGGCTGCAACCCATCCAACATCACTTACTTCAAAATATCTTGTTGATAAGTTCTCATAAGAGCCGCTGATAGTGTGATTAAAAGACGAAAAAAACACCCGTGGTGCTGTAAAAAACTCATAGGGCTCTCCATAACTGGTTCCCATATCGTTTGTTGCATAAGCCCTCACATAATAGGTGGTCTCAGAAACCAATCCCACCATTTCCGATGAGAATGCTCCCACACCACCTTCGACGGTAACCAATCCTTCATGATCTTCCAGGTCCGGATATTCATGGGTGCTCCATACCAGTCCACGTGCCGTTAATTCTGAACCACCATCGTGAACAACCTCACCTCGCCCTATAGCCGAAGTGTATTGAGGATTGATGATGTGAAGTGTTTTAACCCCAGGGGCAGAATTTCTAACACAGCGAATACTAAAACCTTCGATTTTTTCGTAATTTGATAAGAATAAACTACCGTTTCCATTGTTCATTCCTGCACTATATGCATAGTTTTGGTCGCTACCAGAGCTGCTCCACCATCCGGCATGCCATTCTAAAAAACTATAAATTCCGTCATATACACGGTAACCTCCTGGTACAGCGGAGAAACCACAATCATCAGTGCCATAATGTGTTTCATAATGACCCCACCGTGGGTGTTCCATGGTATTGCAATCTTCATTAGGTGAATTGACCTGCCTGCACGATTTCAGCGCATTACCCACCCCGTTTATGGCCGGATTACCCCCCTCATTGTGTAAATCATATTCCGTTACCAGGTAATCGACCAACTGCTGCCAATCATTGATGCTGGGCACTCGCCAACCTACCGGACAAATACCCCTTTCATCCGTCACTGCATACCAATTATACAGAGCTCCATAGGCGCTTAATACGTCCTGCTCGGAATCAAGGCCATCAATTTGACTGTGTGGGTAAATCCCCATGGCGCCATTTGATTCGGTAATCCACTCTGAATCACTCAACCCTGTGTTTATAGAATCTCCATTGTTGTACCTTATTGCCCGGAGGTTTTCAGCCATCCACTTCTGATCACCTATCATGATGGTATTATAGGTGTTGTCGTCAATATCCGTCAGGGTGCCATGGTAATCCCAGAAATGAAATACGCGCTGCTCGCTGTAGCCCGTACCCTCAGAGTTGCTTGCATATGCCCTTACGTAATACCTGGTGTTGGGTGTAAGACCGCTTAACTCCCCTGAATATTCGCCAATTCCTGACCCCAGAGTATTGTAGTCTTCATTCTGCTCCAAGGTTGGGTTTTCCTGTGTGTCCCATACAAAGCCCCTGGCTGTCACTTCAGCACCACCATCACTTGTAACTATTGCATCAATAAGCCTAAACCCTGGTTGGCCGCTATTTATCGAAAGGATATTTACGGTGGGGTTACCAACATCGGTGGTAAAACTCAACTGATTTCCATAAGCCAACCCATGATGATTGGAGGCAAATGCCCTCACATAATAGGTTGTACCGGTAGACAAAAACAAACTGACAAATAAGATCACGAATTTTTGCATGGTATAGGATATAATCGTGTTAAAAATCATGGTGAAGAATGCCTGATACATCTGATACTGAACCCATTATTTTTACTGATGTTGTATGCATAAATAAAACCGATGTCACCGCCTATTCCTCTGTACCATGCAGTTGTGTCGCCTCCTTCCGAAGCACTCCACCAACGGCCATATTCACCAATATTGAAAAAACGCCCGTCGTTGAGTCGGTTACCGCTAGGCAGAGCCGAAAAACCGAATTTGTCAAACCCACTATTTGTGTGATAATCATTCCATCGTGGATGTTCAAGTGTGTTGCATTCGCCACCTAAAGGTGAATTTACCTGACGGCATGATTTTAATGCATTGCCTGCGCTCTCATTATCAGTAAGGTTTTCGTTTGGAAAGCCCTGTGCAATAACATAATTAACTAGTTGCTGCCAATCATCTATGGTTGGTACACGCCAACCTACCGGACAAATATTCCTATCATCGGTCACTGCATACCAATTATACAGAGCTCCATAGGCACTTAATACGTCCTGCTCGGAATCAAGGCCATCAATCTGACTGTGTGGGTAAATTGTCATGGCGCCATTTGATTCGGTAATCCACTCTGAATCACTCAACCCTGTGTTTATAGAATCTCCATTGTTGTATCTTATTGCCCGGAGGTTTTCAGCCATCCACTCCTGATCGCCGATTATAACAGTTCGGTATATATTTCCATCAATGTCAGTTACACTTCTGTCAAGTGTCACAAAGGTTTGTAGTTCAGAAAAAGCCACTCCCATTTCCCCTTCTGCCCGGACTCTGAAATAATAAATTGTATCAGCCAACAAATCTGCAATACTTGCTGAAACAACCGTATCAGCAGAGCCTTCAATTATTTCCGGCTCCGCGGCTATAGAATATTCAGTGTTCTGGGTAAGCCCATATTCAAAAGTGACTGTTACCACTTGATGGTTTGGGTTGATTAAAGCACTAAGTGTTGCGCTTTCGTGTGAAATATCCGAGGCTTCCTGATAAATTATGACAGGCAGAAACCCAGGGGTTATAAACTCCAACCCTTCACCATAATAGGTGTTATAATCACTCGAAGCATAAGCCCTTACAAAATAAGTGGTTTGTGGCCCCAGGTTTTCCATGGTACTCGTGTAAACACCCAAACCTTCTCCATCTTGCGTTTTCCCCTGATTATCTTCTAAAGTCGGGTTAATATTCTCGCCCCAAATAACCCCTTTTTGGATAATCTCATACTCCTCACCAAATAATACTTCACTTTCGGCAATGGCTGATTGGTAGGTGATATCACGAACTGTTTTTGTTTTGATATCGTATTCCTTAATTATTAATTCGTGAAGCTTAAATCGTTTCGGATATGGTCCTCCAAATTCAATATAAATAAACTCATACCCTTGTTCACCTTTCTTCAAAGGAATAAATTCGACACTTATTCCATGATTCAATTTTTCTCCCTGTGTTCCTCTTATAGAAATTGGATTGTGCAGAGTTCCATCGCCGTTGTTTAACCAAAATGAATTTTCAAGAGTTCCAAAGTTATCTTGCCATGCACCTTCCCCTCGAAAATTATGACTGCAATATAAATAAACATCCTGGTTTCCATTGAGGTTATAATCGTTTAAAAACACATCTCTTCCCTGATATGTTTGGGTAATACCAATGGGCTGTATTGTTTCTCCAAAATCGTCAGAGTAATGGATTGTGTTTACATCTGAATCTAAATGATCAAACTGTTCACCAAAAAATATCAAACGGTCATAGTTGTCAATTGGGAGTTTTATGATATCGTGAACCTGGCCTTCTAAAGCGTCTTCATTAAGGATAGTGGTCGTGTTGTTCTCAATGTCCCAGTACCAGACTTTTCCACCTCCTTCCACATAATCTGCAGCTAAAGCTTTCATAGCCTCCCCATCGTCCATGTCAACAAATGCAACACTGCCTGCACCTGCCGGAGGGCTTTCAAGGTCAGTTTTTACAAAAACACCTTGCATATTTTCCAAAAGTGAGATCGTATTTCCACCTGGGACATCTACCGTTGCGGATGACCATCTTTGTGAAAGTATATCAAGGTATCCATTGTTATTATAATCAGCAACCGCGGCATGGTGAAAGAATAACCTTTCATCCGTAACTCCCGGAAAGTTTTGTTTTACAAAACCATCTTCAGAGCCATAATATATTTGGAGATACCAGCCCTCAAATCGGCCATCGATCACCACCTCTTCTTTGCCATGATCTACAATTAAAATATCTGGTATACCGTCATTATTGAAATCCCTTATGAAAAGTTGCTTCGGAAAACCCAGCTCAGCAGGTTCCTCAAAAAGTTCTGAAGTCCTGTCTGTCAACGTTAAATAATTTCTGTCAAGTTCAAAAAAACGTAGAAAATCGTAATTATCACCCATTTGCTCTGCAAAAGGAAGGATAAGATATTCCTTACCATTAAGCTCCACATAACCCAACCCCTCAAAATGATAAGAGGCATTTGGTTTGCCAAGCGAGCCATATTCTATTGATCCATAAGTATTCCAATAGTTGAATTCATCAAAGGTCGCCGTTACGACTTTATTTCCATCCATCATTAAGGCAGAAGGATTTTCATCACCCGTCAGATTGCCTGACCAAGAGCTAAACACCCAGAATTCATCCGGAGTAGCTGTTATAGTAACACTACCTCCCGCCTCCACTTCCGCATAGGTCGGAGAAACCACTCCCCCTTCAGGCGGATCTGCAAATGCGTTGAGGGTGAAAAACACCGCTACATCCAGGGAGGTTTCATTGCTGATCCCGCATGCATTTTCTGCATACACGCTTATCGGTCCTGACTGATCACCGGTTTGGATGCTCACAGAGTGACTTCCCTGGCCTTGTTCGATCTCCCAGCCTTCAGGGATGGTCCACACGTAACTGACACCATGTAATTGTTCCACGGCGTACTCTATCCCCCCGGTGTTGCCCTGGACCCAGATTGCGCCTGATATCTCGGAAGGCTGGTCGGGAAGTGTGAGTACAACTACCTCATCTTCTGCACACACGGTATTATTGCATTCCCCCTCGGCCCTTACAAAATAACTGGTAGTTTGTGTGGGACTCACCAGGATGGAGGGCCCAGTGCCGACGTGGTTGTCTCCGCAACCGTCCCGGTACCAATGCCACGATGCCCCCGTACCCAGTTCACCACCTTCAACACTGAGTGTGGTGTTTTCACCCAGGCATATCTCTTTGTTGCCGGTGATGTTTCCAGGTGCTGCGGAAAGCACATGTATGTCCATTTCGGTAACGGTACTACCTGCACATCCGTTGTCATCAATTATCATTACAATGTATTCGCCTTGATTTGTTAATGATGCATCTGTAATTTGAGGGTTTTGTTCTGTGCTTTCAAATCCCCCGGGGCCAGTCCAAAGCCATTCGACTCCAACATCAACGGATAATGCAATGATTTCCCCTTCACATACCGGGCTGTTGCTTGTAGCGATTGGATGAGGGTTTGGATGTACAATTACCTGGTCTTCTGCACACACGGTAATATTGCATTCCCCCTCGGCCCTTACAAAGTAACCGGTAGTTTGTGTGGGGCTCACCAGGATGGAGGATCCCGTGCCGATGTGGTTGTCTCCGCAACCGTCCTGGTACCAATGCCACAATGCTTCTGTGCCCAGCTCGCCACCGTCAACTTCCAGGGTAATGGCATGGGTTTGGTTTTGGCACATGTGTGTGATGCCAAGGATGGCGTCGGGCGCCGTGGAATTACGTCCTGTTGTAATGGCCATTCTTCTTACAGTGCTTGTTCCACAGTTGTTTTCTGTCACCACAGCGATGTCACCAGAGTTAGATCCGGCATTCACAACCACTGCGTGACTTCCCTGCCCGCCGGCAATAACCCAGTCGTTTGGAACTGTCCACAGGTAGGTTAACCCCTGGATGTGCTCCACTTCGTATATCAGGTTGCTTTCGCCTTCGCATACAAAGTTGTCTCCCACGATCTCCGAAGGTTGTTGGGGCACCTGGTTGGCAATGTCGAATAAATAATCTTGGTCCGTTTCGGGAGTGTCGGTAATTATCTCGTAGTCCACTTCTCCCAAAAAGTCTGTTACATAGCCTGTATACCGAAGCTCATCCCCGAGGTTGAAGACAAAGCCTGAACCGGATGATTTGACTTGTATGCCCGATGCTGTTCCTTCATACGTTATCCTTGCCTGGCTGCTACTGCCCGCACCCATTTGAAGCATCAGCCGTGTTTGAGCATGCCGCCTTGAGTTTACCACCAGAAGATATGCCTGTTTTTGGCAGGCATCAAAACGAAACT
>PXAA01000082.1 GCA_003567205.1 Bacteroidales bacterium | reverse complement strand
GCCCTGACCACGTCAGGGATATTTCCCCCGCGCGCATTACGCAAAGTGGCCACTTTATTGATATTCACGCTTAATCGTACCATGGCGCTTTTTTCCTACAAAGCTATGAAAAATATTGTTGAGGGATAATTGGTACCAGCAAGTCCGGAAAAGTCAGGGTATAAACAATAAAATTATTAGTAACTTCACAAAAAAAAACCAGACAATAAAAATGCGCGCCAGGGACATATTGAGCAATCTTATAATGCCTTTGAAACCAACGGATCCGGGCAGCCTTGCCCTGAACTGGATGGAGGATATTGGCGTGGTGCACCTGCCTGTGGTGGATAAGGACCATTACCTGGGTCTGGTGAAGAATGCCGACATCTACAGCCAGAAAGATGCAAATGAACCATTGAACATCAGCAAAGTCCCCCTGCACAGGTTCTATGTTCAAACCGATGCACATTTTTTTGACGTACTGCGCCTGGCAGACTCGGAGAAACTTTCTGTAGTACCGGTCCTAGACCATCACAACCACTACAAGGGAAGCATCACCCAGTCGGAGATCATCCGGGCCATGGCGAATTTTACTTCTGTTACCCAGCCGGGTGGCATCATCGTACTCGAAATCAACACACAGCAATATTCACTGAGTGAGATCGCAAGAATCATCGAAGCCAACGATGCGAAAGTTCTGCACGCTGCCGTCACTTCCAGCCCCGAAAGCACCCAGCTGGAGGTCACCATTAAAGTCAGTGTAATGAACCTTTCATCCATCATTCAGACGTTAAACCGTTACGATTACATCATTAAATCTTCCTTTGCCGAAGAGAGCCAATACGACAGCCTGCTAAACGAACGGTTTGAGTCGCTGATGCGTTTCCTCGATACTTGATCCATCAGGGGGAACATCATGACACGAAAAATCGCCTGTTATATCATCCTGATTCTTTCGGTCGCCTGGCCGGGCCATGCCTTCCTGCATGCCACCCAGGCCGGCCAAACAGATCACATAGCCGATGATCTGGCTGTTGCCATGCCCTCCATTGCAGGACCTGAAGTGCACATCGACACTATTTTCCTGGAAGGCAACCGGCTCACGCGCGACCGGATTATCTTACGCGAGTTGCTTTTTCGCCCGGGCGACCACATGGGCCCCGACGAACTAACCCAGAAGATCCGAGACAGCCGGTCAAATTTAATGAATACCGGCCTGTTCAATTTTGTGGAAATCCAAATTGACGATGCCCGGCATCCATCGCTCAAAATCACATTCACCTTTATCGAACGCTGGAACATCTGGCCCATTCCGGTTTTTGAACTCGATGAACCCAACCTGAACCAATGGCTCAGCGATCCTTCGTTTTCAAAAATAAATTATGGCATCAACCTGTTTATGGCCAACATTACCGGACGGAATGAACGCATATTGCTGGCGGTCAAGGCAGGAAATGAACAAAGCATCAACTTTGTGTTTCGGACGCCCTATTTTGACCGGGCGCAAAGCCTGCGGTGGGGCATCCGCTATGGGATGAACAGGAGCAAACAGCGCGCATACAGCACGGAAGACAACCAGCAATTGTTTATCAAGTCTGATGATTATGTATCCAACGAATACAAAATAATCAGCCACCTGAATTACCGGCCGGAATTTTACAACCTGCACAGTTTTTCTATTGGCTATCATTACCATGATTATGCCGACACCCTGCTGCTGCTCAACCCGCGTTTTGGCCCTGAAGGGGAAAAGCGTTTTTCCTTTTTAAGCTTCAGCTACCATTTTTGGCGCGATATGCGCGATATGGCCGTGTATCCGCTCGACGGCTACCTGGTTGAAGGGGGTATTACCAGAAAGGGCCTGAGGCTGCTCCCCGGCGAGATCATGGATGTTACCACCCTCAGGGGAACGATCAGGTATTACATACCACTGGCCCGCCGGTGGTATACCGCATGGAGCATCAACGGCAAGTGGAGCGAAGGAACCACCCTTTCCTATTTTGATCAGCAGGGACTGGGCTTTTCCGGTTCGCTGGTCAGGGGGTATGAAAACCATGTGATTGATGGTCATAAATATTTGATCATCAAATCAAACGTCAAATACAAGCTGCTTCCCGAAAGGGTGTCAAAATTGGGATTCATCCCATCCAAAAAATTTAACCTCATTCATTATGCAATGTATCTGAATTTTTTTGTTGATGCAGGCATCATCAACGACAGGCATTATAACGACACCAGCCAACTTGCCAACAAGTGGCTGGCCGGCACAGGGCTTGGCCTCGACTTTCACACCTATTACGATATGGTGCTGCGCACCGAACTGACCATTAACCGCCACGGCAAGGCCGGTGTATATTTTCACGTGGCAGCGCCTATTTAGGCCAGTTCTTAGTCATCCTGGTTAAGAAAAAAATTTTATCTTTAGGCCTTAAAAAATCGCACGATATGAAAACCAGGCCGCGATTGTCTTTTTGGCAGATATGGAATATGAGTTTCGGCTTCCTGTGTATTCAGTTTGGCTTTGCCCTTCAGAATGCCAATGTCAGCCGTATATTTGAAACACTCGGTGCACAGGTAGAGGCCATTCCCATCCTGTGGATCGCCGCGCCGGTTACAGGCCTTATTGTACAGCCCATCGTGGGATACATGAGCGACAATACATGGACCCGTCTGGGACGGCGTAGGCCCTACTTTCTCTTTGGGGCCATCGGTGCCTCCATTGCATTGATTTTGTTACCCACAGCGCCATTGCTGTGGATCGCCGTGGGGATCTTCTGGATACTTGGCGCCAGTATCGACATGTGTATGGAGCCTTTCAGGGCCTTTGTGGGCGATATGCTCCCCCCCGACCAACGCAACAAAGGGTTTGCCATGCAAAGCTTTTTTATCGGGACCGGTTCGGTAGTGGCTTCCATGCTGCCCTGGGTACTTACCAACCTGGCCGGCGTAGCCAATATTGCCCCCGAAGGGCAGGTGCCACCATCCGTTAGGATGGCATTCCTGTTGGGCGGCATGGTGTTTTTCTTTGCCGTCCTCTGGACTGTGCTGCGCACACGCGAATACACACCCAAACAACTCAAGGAATTTGAAGAACTGGAAAAAGGCAAAGAACGTGTCGAGCAGGATCACAAGGCCGGGGAACTGCTTCCTTACACCCGCTTCAGCAAACCATCGGTATTATGGATCCTGTTGGGGGCCGTCCTGACTTTTTTGGTGTACCGTTACGACTTTATTCGCAGCGACCTCTATATCCTTACCGTGGGCTTCATGATTTTCGGTGTGATCCAGTTCATTGCCGGCAAGCTGATCAAGAAACAAAAGACTGAAAACGGTTTTGTAACGGTGATCAACGACCTGTTCCGCATGCCTAAAACCATGGGGCAACTGGCCATTGTACAATTTTTCTCATGGGTGGGCTTGTTTACATTGTGGACTTTTGGGACGCCCGGTATCACCAGTCATCATTATGATATGAAGCTGGAACCAACCCATGTGGCCACACTTGTACAGATGGCCGACAAAATGGAACAGGAGCCCCACGAGGCTTGGGAGCGCCGGCTTCCGGCCATCCGCGAAGACATTGATATGTACAGAACGGCCATTGCCGAAGGGGCAGAAAAAGTAGTGTCGTCTATGCGCGTAGTACGCTTCTTCCAGCAACACGCCGAAAAGATCGACCTCCCCGAAGATGTGCGGGCACGTCTGCTGCACATCGACCGTGAATACAACACAGGCGCCAACTGGGTGGGCGTATCCTTTGCCGTGTACAACGGTTTTGCCGCCCTGATCGCTTTTCTGCTGCCCGTCATAGCCCGCAGGACCAATAGGCGGTACACCCATGCCTTTGCCCTGGTGATGGGCTCGCTGGGTTATCTGAGCATCCTGCTGGTGCCAAACCCCAACTGGATCATTCTGTCTATGCTGGGGGTTGGCATAGCATGGGCCAGCATCCTGGCCATGCCTTACGCCATTCTAACCGGCTCATTGCCATCGCATAAAATGGGGACCTATATGGGGCTGTTCAACATTTTTATTGTGGTGCCACAGATTGTGGCCGCCAGCATCCTGGGATCTTTTATCAGCATCGTGGCACCCGGACAACCTGTTTTTGGATTGGTATTCGGGGGCATTTCCCTGTTTATCGCAGCCATTATGATGATATTTGTGGTGCATGATCCGGATGAACAGCTGATCAGGAAGACGTTTGAAGAACTTGAGGGAAGGAGTAATTAGTAGCTAGTAATTAGTAATTAGTATTAAAATTATTGCGATAGGTATAATTTTAGGCATAATAGTTTATGGAGAGGAGTAGTGGGATTTTATTGCATATCACGTCCCTTCCGGGGAAATACGGAATTGGCACCATGGGCCGGGAGGCCATGCATTTCGTAGATTTTTTGGTGGCTTCCGGTCAGAAGATCTGGCAAATACTGCCACTGGGGCATACCGGGTATGGCGACTCGCCGTATCAATGTTTTTCCGCTTTCGCGGGAAACCCCCTGATCATTGACCTGGAAAAACTGGTGGGGCAGGAACTGCTGAGCCCCGGTGAGCTGCCCGAAAACGAAAACTTTCCGGACGATGCCGTAGATTTTGGCAAGGTGTTCCAATATAAATACAAATTGCTCGAAAAGGCCTTTGAACGGTTTAAGGCATCCAAAAACAAGGAGATCAAAAAGCAATACAAGAGCTTTTGCACCAGCAACCAGTGGTGGCTCGACGACTATGCCTTTTTCATGGCCCTGAAGATCCGTCACCAAGGCAAGGCCTGGACACAGTGGGACAAACAGATCAAGCTGCGGGAAGAGGGTGCCGTGCAACGCTATAAAGAGCACCTGGCCGGACAGATCGATTTTTACCGTTTTTTACAGTACCTCTTTTATCACCAATGGCTTGAGCTGAAATCCTATGCCAACAGCAACAACATTAAGATCATCGGTGACCTGCCCCTTTACGTGGCCTTCGACAGTGCCGACGCCTGGGCCAATCCGGAGATCTTCGATTTTGACCAGACCCTGACCCCGCGTACCGTGGCCGGGGTACCACCGGATTATTTCAGCGAAACCGGGCAATTGTGGGGCAATCCCATCTACGACTGGAAATACCTTGAAGAACAAGGCTTTCAATGGTGGATCGAACGCATCAAGGCAAATTTCCTGTTGTATGATATTTTGCGCATTGACCATTTCAGGGGCCTGGCTGCCTATTGGTCGGTACCCTATGGCGAAAAAACAGCCATCAAAGGAAAGTGGATAGAGGCACCGGGAGAGGCCATGCTGAAAGCAGTATATGATAAACTGGGTGAAAAGCCCATCATCGCCGAAAACCTCGGTGTAATCACACCCGATGTAGAAGCTATGCGCGAAGCCTTCAAAATGCCCGGCATGAAAATTTTGCAGTTTGCTTTCGACTCGGCCGAAGAAAATGAGTTCATACCCCATACATACGATAAAAACAGCGTGGTCTATACAGGCACCCACGACAACAATACCACAGTGGGCTGGTTCAAACACAGCCCGAAAAAAGACAGGCAGCTGATGCACGATTACTTTTGCCTGAATGAAAAAGATCCCGCCTGGTCTTTTATACGTCTGGCATGGTCTACAGTGTCTGACATAGCCATCGCTCCTATGCAGGACATCCTGCGCCTGGGCGAAGAAGCCCGGATGAATTTCCCGGGTAAGACCCCCGGCTATTGGAAATGGCGGTATTCGAAACACCAGTTAACCAATGAACACGCCGAAGGGCTTTTGAAGTTGACGAAGACTTACGGAAGAGGTTCAGGAAGGGAGTTGGTAGTTAGTAATTAGTAGTTAGTAATTAGTAATTAGTGTTTATTTATTGGTGGTTGGTGGAGGTTTTTGGTGGTTGGTTTTGGCTTAAACTAATATATTATGAAGCAAACGGGGATTTTAAAGAAAGCTATTCAGAAACTTGAAAAGTACAAGGAAGAAAAGCACCTTGTGGTTGGCTTTGACGGATTTGTGGATGAGATCATCCATGTGGTGGACCAGCGAAAAAACAGCAAAGAGTACAAACGCATCAAAGACATCAAGGCTTTTTCAGAAAGGATTGCCTCGGTGGCCGGATTGAGCGCCAACATCGAATTGGTGCCCACACAGATCAAATTGGGTGGCAACGGGCCCATCATGGCCAATGCACTGATCACGCAGGGACAGGAGGTATCATACATCGGCGCCATTGGCAAATATTTTATCCACCCGGTATTCAGGCCCTTTACCGAAAGCTGCCGCAAAGTGATCAGCCTGGCAGAACCCGGCCATACAGATGCCCTGGAGTTTTATGATGGGAAGCTCATGTTCGGAAAGATCCACACCATGTTTGAGGTGAACATTGAAAACCTCCTGAAAAAAACCGGCGAAAAGGAATTGACAGAAATCCTGGGCAGCACCGACATGGTAGCCTTTACCAATTGGACCATGCTGGAGAACCTCAATGGCATCATTGATTATTTTGGCAAGATCATGTCTGCACAAAAGAAAAAAACCTCCGTGTTTATCGACCTTGCCGATCCAAAGAAACGCACCACAAAGGACATCGAAAAAATACTGGAACTTATCTCCGGCTACCCCTGCGATACCGTGCTGAGCATGAACATGAGCGAATCCACCATCATTGGTACAGTATTGGGCATCAAAGAGCCGGATGTTCTGCCACGCGCCATTCAGATACGTGAAAAAATGGGCGTCACCGGTTTAGTCATCCACCCTGTTAAGGGTGCGGCCATTGCCCACGAAAAAGAATCCGTCTGGATCGACGGCCCCTATACCAAAAAGCCCGTATTGTCTACAGGCGCCGGCGACAACTTCAATGCCGGCTTCTGTAATGCCTGGCTGGGCGGTTTCAGTCCGGGCGAATGCATCATGACCGGGGTCAGCACCTCCGGTTACTATGTCCGGAATGCCAAATCGCCCACGCGCACCGAACTGCTGGGCTTTATGGAAAAGTGGCTGGCAGCTGACTGCGGAAGCATTTAACGCACCAGCCCCTTCGACCATTAGGCCATTAGACCATTAGACATTTAGACCTTTAGACCTTTAGACATTTAGACATTTAGACATTTCGACCTTCTATCCTGTCCGCTACCGTATACAATATGTACGCTGACGGACACTTTTTTCGGTACACTTTAGAATTATATTTCTTTTAAAATATTGATTATAAGTTTTTTATAAGCTTTGGCACGGCTTTGGATATTTATGAGGGTGAACGCAAACAAATCAAATAAAAAACCAAAAAAAACCCTCTGAGTCATGAAAACAAGAATAATCATCACCGCCGCAGCAATTCTTTTCAGTGTAACCCTGGCAAATGCCAGTTCAAAGCAACGCAGCCTTATTTTTTGTGATGCCTTAGGACGCACCCTGACCATGCCTATGATGGCAGAAGAAGCCGCCGAAGCCACTCCTTTTGACACCCGGGCCGAGTTTTACCGCATCCATGCCAACGACACTATTCGCACCTTCGACATCTCAAAAATGCTGAAAGAAGAAAAAGAAGAAGAACTGCCCTTTGATCTGGACAGTGTGCTGAAAACCATCAAATAAACATACTGCACAAGCCTTATACCCCAATCATACCCACCCCTATCACTTCTGGTTGTTTTGGTTTCCGGGCCTTCCGCTCCACGCGATGGCCCGGTTTTTTTATTGCCGGCCGGAAACACCACGGTCTGTAAATATTTTGGTAATTTTACACTTGGTTTTTAAAGGCAATACAATCCTTGAACGCAATTCCATGAACCCACGCCCTGCTTCCGGCAAAAAGTCACCCTGGCCCATGGTGCTGGGCATCATGGCCGTGTTATTTTTCTTTGCCTGTGCCAACGTGGTATCGCCCACGGGGGGGCCGCGCGATGAAGATCCGCCGGAAGTGGTCAGGAGCACCCCACACAATTTCTCCACAAACTTCGACAGGGACCGTATCCGCATCTTTTTCAATGAGTTTATCCAACTCCGTAACATCCGCCAGCAACTGCTCATCTCTCCGCCCATGGAGCAATTGCCGGAAGTACAGATCCGGGGGCGTTCCATTGTCATAGAGATCGAAGAGGAGCTGATGCCCAATACCACCTATAACTTTTTTTTCGGGGATGCCATCCGCGACATTACCGAAGGCAATGCCATCCCGAACTTCCAGTTTGTATTTTCCACCGGCGATTATGTCGACTCCCTTTCGGTGGGCGGCCAGGTAAAAAACGCCTTTAACCTGCAACCCGAAGAAGGGGTGTACGTGATGATGTATAATAATATTTATGATTCCGTGCCCTACCTCGAACGACCGGTCTACCTGGCAAAAACCGACAAAGAAGGCCGTTTTTCCATCAGCAATATGGCAGGGGGCGAATACCTGATATTTGCCCTGGACGACAAAAACAACAATTTCAGATACGACATGCCTGGCGAGCGTATCGGCTTTCTTGATTCGCTGGTCCGCCCCAGGTATATCTTCCGGCAGGAAGAGATCGCCGAAGAAGACAGCCTGCCTGCCGTGAGGGAAGACAGCCTGCCTGCCGTGAGGGAAGACAGCCTGCCTGCCGTTAAGCAGGATCCCCAATACACCCTTTATATGTTTCAGGAACCGGATACCCTGCAACGGGTGGTTTCATCTGCCCTGGAAAAAAAAGGCCTGATCACCCTGGCATTCCGCGTGCCATTCGATTCGGCCCACGTGCGCGAAATACGGGAACCCTTTGAGGAACCATGGCATATTCCCGAGTTCAGTAAGAATAAAGACAGCCTGAAGATCTGGTTTGCAGAAACGGGCAGGGATTCGTTGTTTTTGGAAGTATGGGACGGTGACCGCATCCTGGATACCATCAGGCGCCCTACTACGCCCCGGCGCACCCGCGAAAGGACCGAAGATGAAGAAGCGCCGCCATTGAATATATCCTTTGATTTCAGAAGGGCTTCGGCTGTACCCCATTACCGCCCCTTGGGCATCCGGAGTGAACACCCTGTGCAATCTGTCGACACCAGCAGGATCCAACTGTATAGTAACGACAGCATACCCATCCTGTCCGATTTTCATTTCAAAGACCATGTACGGCGGCACCTGGTCATGGAACCTGAATTGCTCGAAGGGACCTCCTATTTTATGGAGATCTTCCCCGGTGCTTTTACCGATATATTTGGCCTGACCAACGATACGCTGCAGCGACGTTTTGCCACCACCACAAGCGAAAACTTCGGCAAACTCATCCTGCAAATGACCCTGCCCCCCGACAGCATCCGGTATATTCTTCAATTGCTCGACCGGGGCCAGGCGGTGCTTGACGAGAAATTCATCACGGAAACAGGCACTTATACATTCGAGTATCTCAACCCAGGGGAATATCGCGTGCGGCTCATCGAAGACCTCAATGAAAATGGCCAATGGGATCCCGG
>PXAA01000086.1 GCA_003567205.1 Bacteroidales bacterium | reverse complement strand
TACAATTGAGGGCAAATGTATGGATTTTCATTATCTTGGATGGCAATTCAAATAGTGTTCCAGGGCATTTTTTTAATTTCCCGGAAATGTTTATTTTGTATGCCGGTTTTGGTTAGATTAATACAGGTTAAAAATATATATTCACATAATAACATAATAATATTTACCAGTCATGAGAAATGATACACCGATTCCGGCAACAGTAGTTAAAAAGTATGTTGAGCAAATGAACCTGGAGAATGTAGGAAAGGCTTCCATCCGGGAAATCAAGCGTTTGGTTGACCTGATCGAGGCGGATACGGGACAGCATTATATTCGTATGGAGATGGGGATCCCGGGCCTTAAACCTACGGAGATTGGGGTCAGGGCAGAGAAAGAAGCCCTGGATAATGGGGTGGCTGCCATTTATCCTGATATTGACGGAATCCCGGGTCTGAAGAAAGAGATCAGCCGCTTTGTAAAACTGTTTATGGGTATCGACGTGCAAACACGGGGATGCATCCCCACGGTCGGATCGATGCAGGGAAGTTTCGCTTCGTTTTTGACACTTACCAGGATGAATAATCAGAAAGACACCATTTTGTTTTTAGATCCCGGATTCCCCGTTCACAAGCAGCAATGCCGCGTACAAGGTACGCCGTTCGATAGTTTTGATGTATATAATTACCGTGGCGATAAGCTCAGGAAAAAGCTGGAATCGCATTTGAGCAAAGGAAACGTTGCGGCCTTGTTGTATTCCAATCCCAACAACCCTTCGTGGATCTGTTTTACGGAAAAAGAATTACAGATAATCGGAGAACTGGCCACAAAATACGATGCGGTGGTCATTGAGGATCTGGCCTATTTTGCGATGGATTTTCGCCAGGATCTTTCAAAACCCGGACAGCCACCATATCAAGCCTCTGTGGCCAATTATGCCGACCAATACATTTTGCTTATATCCAGTTCTAAAGCATTTAGTTATGCCGGGCAGCGCATCGGCATGATGGTAATCTCCGATGCGCTGTTTGAGAGGCGTGCCAAAGACCTCCGTCCTTATTATGGTATGGAGGAATTCGGAAGGGCTATGGTATTTGGGACCATATATGCCCTTAGTTCGGGCACGGCACACTCTCCGCAATATGCACTGGAGGCAATGCTTCGTGCCGTCAATGATGGCAATTATGACTTTGTTGAGGTGGTGAAAGAATATGGGGAAAAGGCAAAAATCATGAAAAAACTTTTTACTGACAATGGTTTCCATATTGTATATGACAAAGATGAGGATAAGCCCCTTGCCGACGGTTTTTATTTTACCATTTCCTATCCGGGATTTACCGGTGAGCAGCTGATTGAAGCCCTGGTGTATTATGGTATCAGCGCTATTTCACTGGCCATTACCGGCAGTGAGCGCCTGGAAGGCTTGCGGGCTTGTGTTTCGCTGGTGGGCAGGGAGCAGTTCCCTGATCTTGAACACCGGCTGAGGACATTTCATGCGCACCACGGTGAGACAGGCTAGCGGGCACATCATTCTTCCGGGCATTTTTCAGGCATTGTGCACAATCGCCCTGAAACTGGTCGCATGGGCTAGCCCCTTTGCGGGGTCTTCGGAAATACCTGATCGTACGCCACAGGGCATAAGCCGTGGCACCCGCCAAAAAAAGTATTGTAAAAATCCACTGAAGCATAATAACAATGTGCTTTTTTTACACTACGAGGCTTCCTATCTGATATACCAGGAATGATGCCACCCATGCTATCAGCGTGGTATATAAAACGGTAAACAGACCCCATTTCCAGTGCCCCGCTTCGCGCGAAATGGTTGCAATTACCCCGATACAGGGAAAATACAGCAGGGTGAAAAGCATGAATGACAATGCCACCAGGGGCGTAAATACTGCCTGACCTTTCATGGGACCGGTTATATGCGTTTGGCCCTGGATCTTCTCAACAAGTGACTGGCTATGGGCCTGGACGGATTCATCCACCTGGTAAAGCACCGCCAGGGTGCTGACCACAATCTCTTTCGCTGCTACGCCTGATAAAATGCTGATGGTCATTTTCCAGTCGAATCCCAGGGGTGCCATCACGGGCTGGATGGTTTTTCCCAGTTTACCTATATAGCTGTTTTCCTGCCGCTTCATGTACAGATTGGCTTCCATATTCCGGATGGCCAGTTCTTTTTCTTTTTCAAGCTGTTCGAGCTGATTTTCCTGATCAGGTGTCAGCATTTCCCTGCGCAGGTCATATTCGGCCTCGATGACTGAATACTTTTCTTCTATCACATGGGTATAATTGCTTCCGTTGGGGAAATAGCCCAGGGCCCATATGATGATGGATGCTACAAGGATGATGCCGCTGATCTTTTTCAGGTAATGTACAGCCTTGCTCCACATATGGATGGTAATGGCTTTAATGGTTGGAATCCGGTAGGGGGGGAGTTCCATTACAAAAGGGGCCTCTTCGGTTTGGAACAGGGTTTTCTTAAACAACAGGGCCATCCCGATTGCTACCAGGATTCCTGTGGCGTATATTAAAAAGAGCATAGTCCCCTGGTAATCCACAAAAAATGCAGAAATAAAAAGTACATATATGGGCAATCGTGCACTGCACGAGATGAATGGATTGATGAGCATGGTTAGCATGCGGTCATTGCGGCTTGCCAGTGTACGGGTTGCCATGATGGCAGGCACATTACATCCAAAGCCCATCAGTAGCGGTATAAAGGATTTCCCATGCAGACCGATCTTGTGCATGAGTTTATCCATGATAAAGACGGCCCGCGACATATAGCCTGTGTCTTCCATCAGGCTGATGAAAAAGAACAGGATCATGATGTTGGGAAGGAATACGATGACTCCACCCACTCCGCTGACTACACCATTTATCAGCATGTCTTTGAAAGGGCCTGCCTGCATCCTGGCATCGAGACCCCCCCCCAGGCCCTCAACACCTGCTTCAATCCAGTCCATGGGGTAACTTCCCAGAACAAAAGTTACAGAAAACATTACCCACATGAAGAACAGGAAAATGGGAAAACCAAAAAGTTTATGTGTCAGAAAGGCATCAATGATTTCCCCGGCTTTTCTTTTTTCAGCATCACCTGCTTGCAGCGTTTCTTTGAGGGCCCCGGAAATGAAACCATATTTCAGATCGGTGATGGCCGATTCGGAAGGCTCCCCGAATTCCCGCTCAAGCTTTTCTGTTTCATGAAGGGCCGTGGCAATAATTTCTTCGTGATTATGGCATTGTTCGCGCATCTTTCTGATGGCTTCCTTGTCGCTTTCCAGCAGTTTAATAGCCAAAAAACGGGAAGAAATCAGGTCGGTCAGGTGCTCATTTCCCTTCGCCCTGATCAGTTCCTGTATTTTTTTTATTGAATCTTCGACCAAAGCTCCGTGATTGATGTGAATATGCCTGACCACTTCGTCCCGGTCTTCATATACTTCGATCACTTTACCGAATACATCTTTTATTCCTTTTCCCTTATGGCTGACGGCAGGAACAATCGGAACACCAATCATCCTGCCAAGGCTTTCATAATCCAGGACGTCGCCTTTGGCCTGCATCTCATCAAACATGTTGAGTACCATAACCACACGGATGTCCATATCGATCAACTGTGTAGTCAGGTAGAGGTTGCGTTCCAGGTTGGATGCATCCACAATATTGATTACCACGTCAGGAATCTTCTCGGTGATGAAGTCGCGTACAAAGATTTCTTCGGGTGTATAGGCCGAGATGGAATAGGTGCCGGGAAGATCTGTTATGTTAAACCTGTAGCCTTTCAAATCATAATGCGCCTCCTTGGCCTCTACAGTAACCCCGCTGTAGTTGCCAACGCGTTCGCGCGAACCGGATGCATGGTTGAAGAATGTGGTTTTGCCGCTATTCGGGTTACCCACCAGGGCCACATTAACGGTATTACCGGGTTTTCTGAATGTAGCGGATTTTTCTGTAAAAAAAACACCTTCGAAGGATTGTTCTTTTGAAGGCCGGAAATCTTTTTCTGGTATTACCTCGATCAGGCTCGACTCATTGCGACGAAGCGATACATTATATCCCATAATGCTGTATTCTATGGGATCGCGCAGGGGGGCTTTTTTGATTACCTGGATGGTTTTGCCGACCACAAAACCCATTTCTATGATCCTGCGGCGGAACCCGCCACGCCCCTTCACCTTGGTAATAATACCCCTTTCTCCGTTCTGCAGATCAAATAGTGTCATATAAACCTCTGGGAAATGCTGTTTTTATTAAGATTGAATTAAGACAATGCAAAAATATACATTTTTGGTCAATTATTCCATATAAAATATCCTTGATTAATGAAGAAAAAAAAGCCCGGGCCTAATGATGACCCGGGCTGCGCAAGGGTTTGCCCTGCAGTAAGTTTTCAGAACAATTATTCTGATTTATCGAACAATTCACGAACTTTTTTTGAAGTTTCATTGGTCTTTGTACGGACTTCCTGATAAGACTGCTGTACTCCAATTCTAACGGACTCCCAGGTTTCCAGGGTGGCTTGCCTAACATTCTCCATTTCTTTGTTCACCAACTCCTTTTGTTTCTTTAGTTCTGCACGTGCCTCTTTAAGTTTTTCCTCCAATTCCCCGCTTGCTTCTTCAATTTGTTCATCCAGGTAGTTAATGCGTTCTTCAATGTCATTTCTCAGTTGCCTGATCTGTAATTCAGTATCCTCTTTGACCTCTTTTAACTTTCTTTCCTGCGCTTGCTGTTGTCCACCGCCACATGACCAGAGAAACAACGCCAGGATAAAAATGCTTGTCAGGGTGCAGGTTCTTTGATGAAATTTGGAATGTCTTTTCATGATATACTTGTTTTTTGTGTGAATTGAAAAAAGAACCGGAAAAGAATTTACAGTTGCCGGTCTTTAGATTTTTCGGAAAAATAAGAAAAAAATATGATTTATAAAACTATTCCGGCACTTGTTTTTGCCGGTGTTTTTCCATGTATTGTTCATAGAGGCGCAAATGCTTATCCATCATCTCAATTTTCCGGCCGCGAATAAATACCTGTATTTTGCTGGTCCACAGCTCCAAGGCATTGCCATCAGTGATCATCAGGGTGGCCTCTTTACCGGGTTCAATGCTGCCAAGCATGTCATCTATGCCAAGGATCCTTGCGGCATTGATGGTGATGGCCCTTAGGGCTTCTTCTTCCGGCAAACCGAAAGCCACGGCCGATGCTGCATGGTGATGAATACGATAAGTACTGGCAGCGCCCATATCCCCCGCAATGCAGAAATCGACCCCGGCTTCAAACAATTGCAATGGTGTTTTATAGGCCTGGCCATAGCCTTCCCACTGCCGGGCCGGACCAGAGATTACCCCTGAGAGTATGACCGGGATGTTTCTCTCGGCCAATTGGCTAGCTACCAGCTCCATGTCCCTGTTGCCCACCAAAACGGCTTTTAATCCTTCTTTTTCCACCCATGCTATGGCTGCCTGTATCTGCCGGATTTCACCGACTGATATAAATACAGGCATATCGCCGGCCAGAACAGGTATCATAGACTCCCATCTGATATCATAAGGATGGTGCGTTGCTTTTCCCTCACTCATAGCCTGTCTGGCCACCTGGTATCTGCGTGCCTTATCAAAGGCCTCCTGAAGTGTCCGGATGTCTTTTTGGTAAGCATCCGGGGCACGCATAGAAGGCAAATTAATCACCATGCCCAGCCCTTCCCTGATGGTCATTTCTTCCCAGGTCCATCCATCTGTCATCATGGCTGCCAGCCTTCCTGCAATGAGGCTGCCCCGGAGAGAAGGAACCACGGTGGTTACACCATGTACTGCTGCTACGGCCAAGTGCTCACTTACAGGATGGAAGGCCACCTGGGCCCTGATGTTCGGGTTGATCTGACCGGTTTCCTGCAAGTCGGTGCTCTCCTGGGTGCGGGCAATCTCCATCAGGCCAAGGGTGGTGTGGCCGTGAATGAACCCCGGGTATACATGTTTGCCGGTGGCATCTATGATTTCCGCATTTTCTGGGATATCAATTCCGGAGCCGGTGGCGATGATTATGCCTTCTTCGAATACCACCGTGCCATGTTGAATAACACCGTGGCTGACCGTATGAATTGTTGCGCCGGTAATTGCTACGGGCCCTTGTTGGGGCGGAACAGGTGTCTGTGCAAGGACTGGTTTTTTTGTTAATAGCCCTATACTGCCCATAAGGATGCCCAGAAATATAATATATGATGCCTTCTGTATTTTTCTAATCGAATTTGCTTTAATCATGGTGAATATATTTTGAATGGGTTGAATTCCGGATAATTTGTACATATTAATTCCTTTCCTGCGCATTTTGCAGTGATTGCTGCCGTGAGAGTTCAAGTATCCTGTTAATGATAATTGCCCTTTCCTGTTTAATGCTTTCCTGCTCCCGGGCATCTTCATTGCGGTCGAAGTATTTAATACCATCCACCCAGGTTTGTTCGGCGGTGGTAAAAGTCGACATGGGATGGCCGTTCCAGAGAACAAAATCGGCGTCCTTGCCCGCCTCGATCGATCCTACCCGGTGATCAATGCCCATGATTTTTGCCGGATTCAGTGTGATGAAATTCATGGCTTCTTCTTCCGGAACCCCCGTCATCATGGTTTTGGCAGCTTCCCAGTTCATCCTGGTCGACAACTGGGTATTATCAGAATGCAATGAAGTATGCACACCGACTTCATTTAACAAGCGGGCGTTTTGCAATATGCCATCATAAGCCTCTACTTTAAAGGATGACCAGTCGGTCCAGACAACGGCAGCTGCACCATGTTCGCGCAGTTCATCGGCAATCTTGTAACCTTCCAGGGTATGTTCGAAAGAAGCAATGGTGAACCCGTATTCTTCTGCCAGCCTCATCATCATGAGCATTTCGTCCTGACGATAGGCATGTACATGAGCCCCGCGTTCACCCCTGATGACTTCGAGTATGGATTCCAACTGCAAATCGCGACGGGAAGGCATCACCCCGGCCTGCTTGTTGTAGTCTTGCCAGGCTATCTGGTATTCCAGGGCAGCCTGAAAGGCATCCTTGATGATTTGTTCTGTGCCCTGCCTGCTGCTTGGATAGCGGGTGGACATGCGCTTTACATTTTCTCCCAGGGCCATTTTCAGGCCCGGGGCGGCATCTTCTATCAGCAATGCATCGGGCATCTGTCCCCAGCGCATCTTGATCACCGCATTTTGTCCACCAATGGGATTGGCAGAGCCGTGAAAGAGTGTGGCCGAGGTGATACCTCCTGCCAACAGTCTGTAAATCCAAACATTGTCGCCGTGCATTACATCGGCAATGCGTGTTTCTGAAGTGATGGCATCGCCGGTTTCATTCACACCCCCTGCAATACTTGCATGAATATGGGGGTCAATCAGTCCGGGGGTGAGATGCATACCACTGGCATCAATTACCCTGGCACGCCGTGGCTCGGAAATATTATACCCCACTTCGGCAATTCGTCCACTGCTGACCAGAAGATCGGCATTTTCCATGATGCCGTCAGGTCCTTGTGTCCAAATGGTTGCATTGCGGATAAGGACGTGTTCGGCCGGTTCGGGTATATGGGAAATGCCATATTCCATAGATGGGTAACGTACTGGAAGTTCCAGTGGTTCTAGCTGCTGTTTCGGCCTGTCTGTATCTTCTGAGTGTGGCTGAGTTCTTGAGGCTGTCCATGTAAAGAATTCGCCTGTGCTTTGTTCACCGGCACCAAGGAGTTTGTCTCCGCTCAGATTGGCCGATAATCTGTAAATTCCATCAAGGCCCACAGAGTCGCCTGTAAAAATTATATGGAGACGCTGGCCGTCATACCTGGCCCTTGTAAGCCTGGTTTTTTGGTTGTTGCAGGAAATGGTTCCGCGCAGGCTTCGGACATTGCCGCTTATTTCAATTATTGCCCCTTCCAGGTCCTTTCCTGAAGAAATCATCCACTGACCCCGTGCTTCCTCTTGTCCGGCTTGCATATCAAATCGTTGCCCATCGATCCATACCTCCCTTATCCGGGTATTTGATTCGAAGAGTTCATCATCGGTGATTATAAAACTGGCTGATTTTCCGGGAGCAATTGTACCGTAATGATTATCTATGCCCAATAAGGTGGCAGGGGTGGTGGTCAGTGCAGCCAGGGCTTCCGTTTTATCCAGACCCCGTTCTACGGCGGTTTTTAGGTTTTTGAGAAAAGACTTTTCGTTCCCATAGGCTGTGAGGGCGATTGTCAGACCTGAGTTGGTGAGTTTGGCCGGATTTTCGGGGGCCAGATACCAATGCCTGAGGTCTTCAAGCGATACATTGATGGCTTGCTCCGGGGTGCTGACATCAGGTATTTCCGGAAAGTCAAGGGGCAGGATAATTGGAAGATTGGCATTTTTTATGGCCTCCAGGCGCCGGTATTCATGACCGCTGCCTCTAATCCACAAGGGCAGTCCGAATTCGTCGGCAATAGCTGCTGCGCGCAGGAACCATTGTTCGTTTTCTGCTTCGGCCACAAAAGGATCAGATTGTTGCCTGGCAAGGGCTATGGCTTCGAGTGTCTTATTGGTTTCGGGACGATCAAGTGCAGGATACTCATTAAAAGTACGATGGGCGTCTACATACCATTCTGCATCGTAAAAAGACTGGCGGATAAGGGCAATGGCGCCCATGGCTGATGTGGGATAGCCTGACCCAAGTGCTTCAGAAGGCCGGAAGGCCATGTGCTGTGCCACATCCGGGCGGATGATCAACTGACCGGCATCTTTTTCCCCCAGGCTGACAACGCTGGTTTTTCCGCCAAGAAGCCCCAGTGCAGGCGTTGTATGGACGGCTACGAAACCCTGGTTACGTAATTCAACCGCTTTTTCTTTGTCTGGGTTGAATAGCAAGGTGCTGCTGATGTGGCTTCTGATCTGGGGGTTCCAGTATGCAGGGCCCTCACTTTGGTATTCGGTCATGCCATATGTGGCAAACATATCAATAAAACCCGGATAAATCATGTGTCCCTGCAGGTCAATCACCGTGGCATCGGCCGGAATTTCCACATTGTGCCCCAATGCCATAATGATACCATTGCGTACCACAAGGCTTGTCCCCCGCAGCAAGTTTCCCGGTTCTGTTACGATGTTTGCGTTGGTCAGCACAAATATTCCCGGTGTGTTTTCACGCAAACCCGCCACCCGTGCAGTTTGGGCTGGTGTTTGCTCTGTGTAAAGAAATATTAACAGAAACAGCAGGGATGCAAATGTTCGAATCATGGTATCTGTGTTTTTAAAAATGGAACGGATTGGTATTGTGCGTTAAAAATAGTGATTATAGATCAAAAGAAACAACATAAATACTGTGTAATATTTTCCCCATCAAGGGGTGTGTGTTCACAAGAAAAGCTAAGTTTTTCGACAAAAACATCTTATATTGTGGGAATACCACTATATTTCAATAATTAACTAAATTTGGCATACATTATGTTTTACCGGAAGTGTTTGAAAAATTCTTGACTTCATGAAAAAAAACCAGAACACATTGCAGGCGAAAGACGTTGATGCGTTAATATTTGACCTTGATGGCGTGATCACCCAAACCAGGGAGCTTCACAAAAAGGCATGGAGGCGTTTGTTTGATGGTTTTTTTGAAGAAACCAAAGGCGAAGCTTCGATGAGCAGTGATGATTATGATGCGTATATTGACGGAAAACCCC